>NZ_JACVQL010000082.1 GCF_019733465.1 Actinotalea ferrariae
GCGGCACCTCCCGCAGCGGCTCCGCCGCCCGCCGCGGCACCGGCCGGCGCACTGGTCCCAGCAGCGCCCGTGGCGCCGTGAAGCCCCGCCCCGGACGGTCCCGCCGAGCCCGAGCTGCCGGAAGGCCCGGCCATCGGCGCCGGGCTCGACTCACTGCCCCCGCCGGCGAACCGGCCGGCGGCGATCGCCCCGGTCGGCAGCGCGGCCATCGCACCCAGCGCGACCGCTCCCCCAGCCCCGCCGGCGGTCAACGCCCCCACCATCGGGGTCACGAACCGCATCAACGCCGGCATCGCGAACAGCGCGATCACCATCAGCATCAGACCCGTGAGCACCGCCAGGAGGCCCGACCCGTCGTCGGTGAACACGTTGGTGCCGCTGAGCTGGAACGCTGCGGCGTAGACGATCGCCGCGGCGGGCTTGTAGAGGATGAACGCCACCAGCCAGGCGCAGCACTTCTTGAACCACTGCCGGCCCATCTCGGTGTTCGTCGCCGACGCCGACAGCGGCAAGATCCCCGTGAGGATCACGAGCATCCCCGCCCGGGCGACCATCAGCAGGATCTGCACCACGCTCGCCAGGATTGCGATCAGTCCGAGGATGATCGCCAGCAGCGGGCCGAGCAGATCAGGGCTGCCAGCGTCGAGCAGCAGCAGCAGCGTGATGTTCTCCCCGAAGCACGCCCCGTCCCCGGTGACGTCACAGTCCAGCGAGTTGTTGATCACCCACACCGAGAACGAGTCCGACGCGCTCACCAGCAGCCCGGTGATCGTCACGCCGGCGCCCGAGACGACGATCAGCGTCATGAGGCTCCGCAGCAGGTCCCGGCCGGGCTCGGCGCGCTGATCCCACGCCATTCGGATGGCGCCGATCACCACCGACAGCACCGCGGCCGCGCCCATGTACCACCACAGCGACGACTGCAAGAACGCCACCGTCCCCGAGGTCCCCACAGGACCGTCGGGCATCGCCGCCGCGACGATCGAGCTCGCCGCCGCGATCAACACCACAGCGCAGAGCACCAGGCCGAGCCGCCCGACGCTCGCCGCGCCCTCGCCGCGGCGCATCCGCACCGCCACGAGCCCGCCGAGGGCGAACAGGGACAGCACCGCGACCACCAGGCCGATCCAGGTCACATACCCCAGGACCGTCGTCAGGTTGCCCGCATTCGCGGCAGCCGACCCCGCGCCGACCGACGACGCACCGCCGGTCGACGCCAGGTCCGGCGTGCCGATGTTCACCCACACCGTGCCCAGCGACGCGACCGTCCGCCCGAAAGCCTCCATCACCGCCTGCGCCATGTTCGCGATCGCGTCCCCGATCGCGCTTTTCGCGAGTTCCTCAGCCTTGCAGGCGAAATCGAGCGGTCCGCACTCGGCCACGACCCGTCACGCTCCCCAGGGGACGTAACCCGCAAGGTCCGGGATCGTCGCCACATCAAGCGGCTCTCTCACGTCGGCGCTGATTTTCCAGTCGCCGCCCTCCCACACCAGCTCGTAGACGGCGGACACCGTTAGGCCCTGACCGCCAGCGGAACCTTGGACGGCCATGTCGACGGTGGCCGAGTTCCCATCGAAGGCGAGCAGGCGGAAGCCAGCGATGTTCAGCCGGGTTCCGCTTGAGTCGCTAGGGGTGCCGAGTTCCTTGAGGAGCTCGGCACGGTGTTCTCCCTCCGCCAGAGCGCTCTCCGCCCACGTCGCTCCGGTGGCGGCATCGCTCCCCTGCACGAGCGCGTTCGCTGCCATGAAGAGTGCGCCCTCCGGCGAACGCTGAAAGCACGAGCGCACGCCCTGGTCATCTGTCACACCAGGGCCGTACTCGTTCGATGTCGGGTAGGCGGTCGATCCCTGGAACTGCCAGGTCGCAGTCGGTGCGATGGTCAACGTGCTTTCGGACTTCGCGCCTTCCAGGCCGCACACGCTCTCGTCGGCAGTGGCGGCTGTCTCGGATGGCGTGGGCGTTCCGGTGGCGGTTTCCACCGGAGGGGGCGGCTCCTCGCTGTCGGCCTGGCGCAGTGCGTTGACGCCGAGGACGGCGGCGAGCACCAGCACTACGGCCACGACGACGGCGGCTGCCACGAAGCCGGGGCGGGTCCAGGGGCTCTGCTCGCTCTCGTCTGCTGCCATCGCTGCGGTGCTCCGGCTCAGGCGGCCATGAGGAAGCCGACGAGGCTTCCGGCGGCGCTGATGACGATGACGCCGCCGAGGGCCATTCCGATCTTGCCGGCGTGCTCCCCGCCCTCGCCGCGACGGGACTGGATGGCCATCATTGCGCCAGCGATGATCAGACCGATGATGCAGATCGCCAGAGCGACCCACTTGACCCAGCCCATGATCGAGGTCAGCCCTTCCGTGCCGGGCGGCTGGACCGGGGAGGGGTCGGGGACAGCGGTCAGAATGGTGACGAGTAGGGACATCGGTACTTCCTCTCGTTAGCGGTCGGTGCCGGCGGCAGGGCCGAGGTTCGGGGCGAGTGCGGTCAGGTCGGCGATGAGGCGCCGCACCTCGCGAGGCGCGCTCTCGAGTGCGACGTCATCGCCGAGGCGCCAGCTCTCGATCCAGGGCACCTGCCAGGTCTGCGGGACGCCGCCGGACACGAGGGCCGCGAGCTCGCGCAGCGGCCTGGGCAGCCGCCCGGGGGCGTCGGCGACGATCACGAGGCCGAGCAGCTGGACGTCGGGCAGCGCGCCGGCGGCCCAGTGCGTGGCGGCCTTCTGCGCGGCCCGCAGGCCTGAGGCGTGGGGGCGAGCGACCAGGACCACCCGAGTGGGTACGTAGGTCGTTGCCGGCGGCCGGGGCCAGGCGTGCTCTGCAGGTCGGGTTCCGGGCAGCAAGCGGGCCAGGGTCGTCTCCCCTGCCCCGCCGTGAACTCCGAGCCACCAGAGGGTCGCGACGTTGGGCTGATCGCGCGTCGGTAGCTGATCGACCCTGTCGGGAACCGGCACACCCGACTGCGGGACGTTCACGCCAGACCGACCGTCCTGGAGTGAGTTGGGCTCGGGAGGAGCGGGTGGCGCTGACGCCGGCTCGTTTGAGGCGCGCGGCAGCCACGGGTTCGTGGTCATTGCTTCCCCCTGCAGTGACGACCTCGCCAGACCCGGGCAATCTACCGTAGATTGCTACTGGCAGCGGCGACCATGATGCTCACAGCATCAACCGAATTGCAAGGGGTCACCCGCCCAGAGTGGGGCGGGCCGCTACTCTGCCGGAACACGCGGAGCCGGGCCGGGGGGAAGCGACACGTTGGCCGAAGACGACATGGAGCCTGGCGGGGCGCAGGCAATCGCCCGGCGGTTGGAGAGGCTATTCGCCACAGTCCGAGGACCGGCCGGGCGCCCGTTCACCGACGAAGAGGTGGCTGCGCGTGCAACCGCCGCCGGCTACGACATCTCCCGGGCGTACGTGCAACAGCTGCGCCGCGGGAAGCGCACGAACCCGACCGTGCGCGCGCTGCAAGGAGTCGCCGCCGCGTTCGAGGTTCCCCTCAGCTACTTCTTCACCCCGGAGGAGCCCGCCCGCCGTGGAGGTGAAGAGGAGGCGCTGGCCCTCCTCGCGGGTGACGAGGCCGTGCGGGAGATCGCCTTGCGCTCGTCTCACCTGACACCCGAGGGCATGCGCGCGATCGCCAGCGTCCTCGAGAACCTCGAGCAGCTGCCGGGCCTGGTTCGCTACTCCGCAGATCCCGATCAAGAGGACAAGTCTGAGCGCTAGGGGGTGCTAGACGCGTGAGATCACTACGGTCGATGAAGTCCTGGTCAGCTGAGCAGCGCTGCCACGAGCTCCTGGATGCACTGGGCGTCCACGGGCCAGGCTTCGATGAGTCCGCCTTCGTCAGCGCGGTTGGCCGCCTTGCGGGCGGGACCGTGACCGTGGCCCGAATTCCCCAAGCGCAGTGGAAGCCGCTGCAGGTCGCCATGCAAGGGCATGTCTCAGGGCTGACGACCTCCTACCCGGGTGGGTGGGCCATCCTGCTGCCTGAAACGCCCCTCGCGGTGGAGAGCACTGTCTTCGGTCACGAGGGCGCCCACATCCTGTTCGGCGATACGCCGCACTGGGACCGGTGCACACGCGAGACGCGCGAGGGCACGATCCGTGACCTCGATGGCGACCTGGGCGACCCCGGCCCGTTGCTGATGCGCTCCGCGCTACGCACACGCACGGACTCACGCCGCGAGGCTCGCGCTGAGCGATTCGGAGCCCTGCTCACCGCGCGACTGGAGGGAGCCGCCGGACCAATCCCCGAGGACCGCCTCGATCGCTTCTTCCAAGTCGGGGACGTCTGATGGGCTCCTGGACGCCCGTGGAGGTGCTCACTCTTCCCGGAGTCGTCCTCCTGTGGATCCTGGTGCTCGTCCGGACCCGTGGCGCTCTGTACGGCGGATCACGACGCCTGGCAGCCATCCTCCTAACCCTGGTCACGGCCATGACGATCCGGCTGTCCTTCGTCGGCCGGCTCATCGACGACACCACCGGCGTCGTCGGGCTGGAGGTCCTGGTCCGCAACTCCCTGGGCATCGTGATGGCCGTGTGTGCCGCACTGGCCGTCGCCGACGTCGTCCGAGACCGCCCCGTCTCGCGCCGAATGGCTCAGATCTGGTCCGGCGTCGCCGCGCTGGCAATCGTCAGCATGGGCCTGGCCTTCCTCGCCGCGGGCACCGAACGTGAAGGCCTGGACGAGATGGGCGTCGCCTCAGGGCGGCCAGCCGCCCTGACCTACTGGACGATCTACATCGTCGCTTACGGCGGGTTCGTCACCGCCGTCGCTGTCATGGCAGCCCGCAACGCGCGCCAGCCGGGGGCGTGGACCCGCAGCAGGCGAGGACTGCTGTTCTTCGGCCTGGGTGCCGCCGCGACCGACGTCTACCTCGCCGCGAAGGCCGTCGTGCTCGCGGCGGCTGTAGCCGGTCAGTACGAGCACCCGTTCGTCGCCAACGCCGTGGCTGTCCAAGCCGTGCCGTCCGCTGTGGCCATCATGTTCATCGTCCTGGGCGCGGCCGCGTGGACCCAGCTCCACCTCCGGGCACGTTGGCTGCACAGGCGACTGGAAGGCCCCTGGGAGGACCTGACACGGCCGGTCCCCGCAGTCGTGCTCGACCCGCCGCTGCGCCACCCGCCAGCCCGTCTCAACCGGCGCATGCACGAGCTCCGCGAGGCGGCGGCGCTGCTCGCGTCCCACCTGACGCCCGCCGACGCTGAGGCAGCGCGAC
Source organism: Actinotalea ferrariae (assembly GCF_019733465.1). Classification (GTDB taxonomy): domain Bacteria; phylum Actinomycetota; class Actinomycetes; order Actinomycetales; family Cellulomonadaceae; genus Actinotalea; species Actinotalea ferrariae_A. The sequence goes on from NZ_JACVQL010000082.1 coordinate 5,207, forward strand.
GGCTCGACGCCGGCGCGCCATACGAGCTGGTCCTGCTGGAGATCGCACGCAATCGCGCCGTCGCCGAGCAAGACCAGGTGCCCCGCCCGCTCAGTGTCCATCTCACCCTTCCGGACAACCCACGCAGCCTCGTCAAGTTCTTCGCCTCCCGACGGCGCGCACAGCGCGTCGCACGCACCATCGAGGCCGAGCTGGTCGGCGTCTCATGACCGAGGTTCTGGCGCCGGCCGCTCCCCCGACCCCGCACGGACGCCTGGGTCGGGTCGTCACCGAGGTCCTGGCTCCGCCATGCATTGGTGCGGCGACGTTGCTGCTGCTCGGCTGGCGCGGTGCCGGCCTTCCGGGCCTGCTCGAAGGCGCCGTCGCCGCGTTGTTGGTCACCGTGCTGCCCTACGCCGTCGTCATCATCGGCGTGCGGTCAGGTCGCTGGAAGGACCGGATGCTCACGACCCGTCGTCAGCGGATCGTGCCGATTCTCAGCAACATCGCCTTTGCGATCGCCGGGCTGATCATCGCCATCCTTCGCGACGCTCCACTCAGCATCGCGGCCTTCATCATCGCTGCCATCGGCACCCAGGCGATCCTGTTCGTCATCAACCTCGCCTGGAAGATCAGCTTCCACGCCGGCGTCTCCACTGGTATCGCCATCATCCTCGCCAGCGAGTTCAGCCCCACCCTGCTCGTAGTGCTGATCCCGCTCGTCGTGCTCGTCGGCTGGGCCCGCGTCGCTGTCCGCGAGCACACCGTGGCCCAAGTCCTCGTCGGTGCGCCGGTCGGCGGCGCCTCCCTCGCACTCATCTACCAGTACTCGCTCACCTGGCTATGATGCTGACAGTAGCCGATAACGCTACTGACAGCATCAAGCGCAGGGGGCTGCTATGCGAGGCATTGCTGCGGGCACAGCCGTTCTTGTCGCGCTCGTCGCACTGACGGGGTGTGCACCCGAGGAAACCGGGACGACCTCGGCAGCCGCTACCTCACCCCCTCAGCCCACCGAGGCGCCCCTAGCCGAACCGACGCCGACCGCCACGCTTGTGGCGCCCGGGAGCCCGGAGTACCACGACGGGCACGAGAACGAGGGGCCGAGCAACCCGACTTGGGACGAAGTCGACCGCCAGGCTGCGATCGACGCGGCTGTGACCGCGCTTGAGCTGTTCGCGCGGCTTGACCAGCCCTACGAGCAGTGGTGGGCCGAGCTCGCCCCGCTGATGAGTGCGCAGGCGCAGATCGACTACCAGTACGTCGATCCCGTCAACGTGCCCATCCGGGCGGTCACCGGCCACGGTGTGCTCGTCGACGAGACCAGCGCGTCGATCGCCGGCGTGGAGATCCCGACCGATGTCGGGACCTACGTCGTGACGCTCAGCCGAGCCGACGACGGTGCGCCCTGGCTCGTTGAGCGCTTCACCCCGCCGCAGGGCGAGGGCTGAGCGTGGCGGAGAACCGGTCCCTAGCGGTCGTCGCCGGCGTCGCGGTCGTCCCGCTCGTCCTGGTCGGCGGCACCCTCGGGTTCATCATGCTCGGCGCGGCGGCGGCGGACGCTTCGTGCAACCCGGCCGGGTCCGGGGTCGTCGTCGACGTCAACGACGTCCCGCAGGGCGAGGTCGCCGGGTACAGCGGCGAGCAGCTCGTCAACGCGGTTCACGTCCTGCGCGCCGGTTCTGACTTGGGCCTAGGCGTACGGGACCAGACCATCGGGGTGATGACCGCGATGGGCGAGTCCGGGCTGCGCGTCCTGGACCACGGCGACGCCGTCGGACCGGACAGCCGCGGGCTGTTCCAGCAGCGCGACAACGGGGCGTGGGGCTCCTACGCCGACCGGATGGACCCCAACATCTCGGCCACGAACTTCTTCCGCGCGATGATGCGCGTCGAGGGCCGAGAGGCCATGGCGCCGACCATCGTCGCGCACCGCACGCAGCGCAACGCGGACCCGTACCACTACGAGCGGTACTGGGACGCCGCGGTGGCCGTCGTCGAGGCGGTCACCGGCACCAGCACCGGGCTGGCGCCCGGGACTGGCTCGAGCACCTGCACGGGTATCCCTAGCGTGCCCGGGCAGGTCAACCCCAACGGGTGGGCGGCGCCCGCCGCCGGGCCGGTCAACAGCGACTACGGCATGCGGTTCCACCCGATCTACCGCGAGTGGCGGTTGCACGCCGGCACCGACCTGGATGGCGGTGGCTGCAACGGCCCCATCTGGGCGGTCAACGACGGCGTCGTGACCGCGGCCGGCCCCTCGAGCGGGTACGGCCAAATGATCGAGATCGACCACGGTGGCGGCCTGCGGACTCGGTACGCGCACATGTACGCCAACGGCGTCCTGGTCCGCACCGGCGACCACGTCACCGGCGGCGACAACATCGCGCTGGTCGGCAACACCGGCGCCTCGACCGCCTGCCACCTGCACTTCGAGGTCTACCTCAACGGCCAGACCACCGACCCCGTCGCCTACCTGGCCGCGCTGGGGGTCCAGCTGCGATGAACCCGGTTCCCCACTTCCCGCGGATCACCGTGACCATCCACGCCGACACCAGCGGCGAGGTCACCATCCAGGGCATCTCCTACCCCGTACCAGCCACGGGCGACGTCGTCGCGGCCCGGCAGGCCGCGATCGGCGTCGTCGCCCTACGGGCGGCCTCCGCCCTCGGCCGCGCCGTTCGCGTCACGGCCACCGACCCCGAGGGCAACTGGCCCCTGATCGTCCACCCCAGCGGCCACGTCGAGGGCGTCGACGCGGTGTCGCCCGTCGCGCTAACCACGGCCCACACGGCGGTACACCTGGTCGTCGACGACGAGCTGACGAGCCCGTCCGGTCACTCGTTCCTCATCGGCCGCAACCCCCAACCGCGACCCGGTGAACTCGTCGACGTCGTGTTCGCCGTGGGCGACCCCCAGCGGCTGATGAGCAAGACCCACGCCCGGATCGACGTCGACACGGATGGTGCCGTCACCGTCACCGACCGGGACTCCACCAACGGCACGACGATCGAGCTGCACGGCATCCGGCGCGAGGCCATCCCGGGCCGGGCGCTTCACGTCCCGGCCGGGGCTGCCGTCGTCGTGGGTGACCGGCACCTGCGCGTCGTTCCGGAGGTCCCGCGATGACGCCCGAGAATCTGTATCCGATCTACGGCGACACGCCGCGCGCGGTCGGACGTTTCAGAATCCACGCCTGGTTAGGTGACGCCATGGCAAAGCGCGGGCAGGGCGGCCGACCGAGCAAGGGCGACCGCGACCAGATCATCACCAGGCCTGCGCGCCCGGTGGGCGATGCCGTGCGCGCCGCAGCAGACGCACAGGGCATGACGATCAGCGACTACATCGCACGCGTCCTGGCAGAGCTCCACGGACTGCCCCAGTACGCCCCCGAGCCGCGCCCGGTCGCCGACCAGGGTGAGCTCCCGATCCTGAGAGGCGGTGAGCGGCTCCAGAAGTCCGCATAACCGCAAACAAAGCGATGGCCCGCCCCCCGTAGGGGACGGGCCGAGTCAAAGTTCTTCACCCGTGTGGTTGGCGCCCGGGAGGTGAAGAGCTCCGATCAACACACCCTTCGGTGTGTCTTAACGCTTGGAGCCCAAGGTAACCGAGCAGGCAGCGCTAACACCAGCGCACACGACCGTGTCGCGGCGTGTCGTCCCACCTCACCCTGATGGACCAACCGGCCCGTCCGGCGTCCTGGCGACCCCTGCGGCCCCGGCAACGACCCCTGCGGCGCCGTCCGCCGACCGCCGCGCAGCCGAGGAGCAGTGGGCAGCGCTGGCACCGCTGCTGGCCGGCACACCCCGGATGCGCCTAGGCGTGCGGACCTCCCGCGGGACGCTGGACTACCGCACCCGCGACGAACGCGCCCTGACCAAGGCACTGCCCAGCGCACCGGCCGCCGTGAGGGTCTACGGGCCCGACGGGTGCTGCACCGCCCTGTGCCTAGACCTGGACGCCTCCCGCGGCGGAGCCGACGCGGTCGCCGCCGACGCCACCCGCCTCACGGTCTGGCTCGAGCGGCACGGAGCCCGGTACATCACCGACGCCTCCCCCAACGGCGGCGTGCACATCTACGTCCCCTTCGCCGACCGCGTCCCCTACGACGTCGCCCGCGAGCTCGTCGAGGCCCTCGGCGCCACCCACCCCACCCTTGACGCCGGCCCGCACCGCTCAGTCAAGACCGGCTGCATCCGCGTCCCCGGGTCCGTGCACAAGCGCGGCGGGCACCAGGCCTTGACGATGCCGCTGGCTGCCGCCTACGACGTCGCCCGCCGCCCGAACCCACCAGCGGTCCTGTCCACCCTGCGGGAGGCCCTGAGCGCGGAGATCGCCGCCTGGCGCACCTCCCAGACCCCTACCTGGCCCCAGGACGCCACCACGCCCGACACGACGGCACGGGGGCAGCTGTCGGCCCGGCTGCGGAGCCTGGCCGAGACCGGTGTCTACGACACCGCCCGCTACGCCTCACCCTCAGAGGCCCGCCAAGCCGTCATCGCCGGCGCCGCCGCGGCCGGGTGGGCCCTGGCCGACGTCGCCGCACGCCTAGGCGACGGGCGCTGGCCCGGCCTGGCCGCCCTGTACGCCCGTTACTCCCCCACCCAGCGCCACACCGCCCTGGCCCGCGACTGGCACGCCGCCGCGACCTTCCTCGCCACCACTCGAGAACACCCCGACAACGCCCCCGGCGCGAGTCACGTCCGCAGATCCCACACAAGCCCCTCGGAGACACACCGGGGTACCCCAGACCAGCCCGCACAGATGGCGGAGCACGACCACATTCGGACCTGGCGAACCCTCCTGCGAGCCGTAGAGCAGCACCGCTTCCCGGGACGGGCCGGCTACCTCACCCGCTTCGTCCTGCGGGCGCTCGGCGAGGCAGCGCACAAGACCGAGTCCCGCTACGTCTCCTTCGGCACCCGCTCCCTCGCCGTCGCGGTCGGCGCGGACCACTCCACCGTCGCGGCCGTCCTGCGACGACTCGCCGGCACCCCCGGCGGATGGATCGACCTCATCGAGCCCGCCCGCGGTGAGAACGCCGACCTCTACGAACTCACCGTGCCCACCGACCTCGCCAGCATGGCCGCCGACCTGCGATGGGACCGCGGCCGCGGACACGCCCTGCGACCAGTCTTCCGTGCCCTGGGCCCGGTCGCCGCCCTCGTGTTTGAAGCCCTCGAGGACGACCGCGCCCACTCCATCACCACCCTCGCCGCCGCCACCGGCATCGCGCGCTCAGCCGTCCACGAGGCCATCGACACGCTCATTGCGCACCACCTCGTCGAGCGGCACGACGGGCGACGCCTGCGCGCCCGCAGCGGAGCCCTGCTCGCCACGGCCGAGCTCCTCGGGGTGCTCGAGGACGTCATCGCCCAGATGCGCCGCTACGCCCTCGAGCGACAGCGCTGGCACGCATGGCTTGCCCGCCACGACCAGGACCACCACTCCCCCGCCGACCCGGACGAGGACTTCTGGTGGCCACCCGACGACAGCGTTGCCGACGATTGGACCCTGCTCGAGGGTCGCGAGCTGACCCGTGGCGCTCTATCGCGTGTCGCGGATGCTGCGAAGCTCGCGCACATCTGCTGACGAGCCAGAGATCGGGTCGACGCGCTGCCCGGTAGAAGCGTGCAGGGAGGGCGACGTCGTCGAGCACGCCACGATCGCAGAGCGCGCCCGGATGCCCGCGCCGCGTCGGTGGCCGGGCAGGCGGGATGCCTCGTCAGACCGCCATCTCGCGCTAGATGTGACGTCCCAGTGCGATCCGGTCTTCGACCTGCTGCCCCACCGGCACGGTGCTCGCCGACCACACGTGGACGTCGACGCACCCCTCCGCGGCGTACGCACCACAAGGTCAGACCCACACCGTGTGCCGGCGCTCGGCCGTGCACGTGCACGCCACCGTCGTCTCCCGCGGGCGCGCCCTTGGGCCGGTCCACCCAGCGCTGCAGCGCGGGCAGTGCGCCGGCGGGAGCCGCCGGTAGCCCCTGCCAGGGACGTGATGCCACTTGGACCAGTCGATATTCATGACGCCAATCTACGAACACAGGTTCGTTTAGAAACACTAGTGATACTAGTAACGATAGTTGTCCTAGGAACCCTAGTCGCGCGCCCCCAATAGCGCGACCGTCGCCTACGGGCATACCTCCTCGCCTATGAATCCTAGGAACGCTAGGTGTGGATGAAGCACGGCGTGTCCTACAAACCCTAGGAACGCTAGGCGACTAGCGTTCCTAGGAGTCCGAACCGAGGAGGGCACATGTCTGTCGACCGCGAAGCGCTCATGCGCGTGATCGCTGTGATCAACGGCAAGGGGGGAGCCGGGAAGACGTCGATCACCGCGAACGTCGCCGGCATGGTCGCTAACTCAGGCTTCCGCGTACTTGTTGTCGACAGCGACCCGCAGGGCAACCTCGCCGAGGACCTCGGCTACACCGGGACCGACGTCGACGACGAGGGTCAGGCCCTTGCAGCTGCTCTTGCCTTCGGCCAGCCCGGCCACCCGGTCACTGATGTCCGCCCCAACCTCGACGTCCTCATCGGAGGGCACCACCTCGACGCCGCGGCGGCCGCACTGAGCGCGGCCAAAGATCAGGCCGCGGCGCGGCTGGCTCTTGCGCGCGTTCTCGAGCCGCTCGCCCCGGCGTACGACCTGATCCTCATCGACTGCCCACCCGGCATCGAGGCCCTGCAGAACGCCGCGGCCGCGGCCGCCCGGTGGGCGCTCGTGCCCGCCAAGTCCGACGCTAGCTCGCGCAAGGGCATGCTTGACGTCGCTCGACGGCTCGACGCGGTCGTCGACCTCAACCCCGGCCTGGACCTCCTCGGCGTCGTGCTGTTTGGCACCGGCACCAGCGCTCACCGCATCAAGGAGGAGGCACGTGCGCGCATCGTCGAGGCCCTGGGCGCAGAAGACGTAGTCCTGCGAACCACCATCCGGCACTCCGAAGCCACCGCTCACGCCGCCCGGGAACGGGGCCTGCTCGTGCACGAGCTGGAGGACGAAGTCCGCAAGGGCCCGTCGTGGTGGCAGATTCGCCGCGGGGAGGCCGAAGGTGGGGGAGGGCCACGAACTGCCGGCGGCGTTGCCGACGACTACCAGTCGCTCGCCACGGAGATCGTCGACCGCATCACCGCCGCAGAGCAGGCCCTCGCCCAGGAGGTCCCGGCATGACCGAACCGACCCCACAGCGCACCATCAGCGGCTTGGGCGCACGGCCACGACCCGGCGTGCACCCCGACGCAAGCCGACTGATCGCCAGCAACCGACAGGCCCCCACGCCGACCTCGGCCCCTGCGGCACCTCAGCCGCGAACACAGAGACCTGTGTCCGACGGGCAGCGCCCGACCGCGTCTCCGGCCCCCTCAGCACAGCGCCCAACGACCGCGAAGGAACAGCTCAACGTGCAGATCCCGCGCGATACCCGCGCCCGGATCCGCGCCGCTTACCGCGCCACCGCGGCCGCCGAGGGACACCGCTCCTTCGGCGACCTCATCACCCGTCTCGTCGAGGCCGAAGCACAGCGCCTCGAGCAGACCTACAACCACGGCCGACCGTTCGCCGGTGGAGACCAGCCTCTGCCGACCGGACGCCCCCTGGCGGACTGATGAGCTCAAGTACCCAGTGGACAGTCGGGCAACTACGTGCCGAACTGGTCGGCCTCCCCGACGACACCCCGCTCGTCATCGACATCTACCTCGACCCCACCGGGATTGCGCGCCGCCGCGTCCCGGTCGTCGGCGCCGGATACGGCCCCGACATCGACCCCACGGACCCGCTCTTCGAGGGCCAGGAGTACCCCCTGACCGCCGGATACGGCGACGCGCGGGCTGAACCGGGAACCGGTCAAGCTCCATGACCGTCGACCCGATCGAGAAGTACTCGCAAGAGCCGGCGGACTCAACCCTGCGGTTCCAGGCGCTCCAGGAGATCGCGCTCGAGCTTGCAGTCGCCGACTACCAGGACCAACCCAGGCCCTCCCTACCTGCCTGGTGCGCTCGATGGCGCTTCAGCCTCGACAACTCAGCTAGCAACCTGGCGCATCAAGCCGCCGATGAAGCCGACGCCCGGGACGCCATCGCGACCTACCGACGCACGGGCGCGATCCCTCACAAGACCTTCGAGCACGAGTTCATCGACGACATCCTTCACCGTATGGATCGCCGCCTGGGGACGGCCAGCCCTGTGATCACGTACCCGCCCGACGACGAAGAGCGGGATGGCTGGCCCGACGCCGAAGCGACACACCGACTCCTCTGCGCGACTCACCACCAACAGCGCGAGCCCCGCTCGCAGCGTCGACCAGCAAGCACGCCTGCCGCCCGGACAACGCCCGAGCAGCCGCAACCCGCACCTGACAAGTTCGGCATGTTCCTCAAAGTCGTCGGTGGACTCGTCCTCCTCTACGCCGCGCTGTTCGGCCTAAGCCAATGCGGCGGCCAATCAGGCGGCGGCCCCGAGGACTGCATCGTCGAGGTCGGTGGGTGCTACTGAGGCTGGCGCGAGGAGGTAGACGGTCACTGCCAGCTCCCCGTTAGGACCGTCTACGCGACGTCGCGCCTACCGCCTGTCGTATCTCTCGCAGCGACTCGGCTCCGCCTTCTAGCTGCTCGGCTCACCTCGAGCGGTGGGGGAGTGGGGTCACTGCCTGGCCGTCGGCTGCGCCGCCGGCTGGTTGTCGTCGTCCGCTGCGCGGCCGCCGGCAGCTGAGAGGCGTTTTCTTCCCCTCCTGTCGCTCCATCATCGCCGGCGCTCCCTGCGCGCAAGCGGCTGCGCCGCCGGTCGCGGGCACGAGCCCGGCCTGCGGTCGCTGCGCTCCCTGAGCCCGGCCGAACTCGAGCCCGCGACCGCCCTGCGGGTTGTCGCTCCAGTCGCTCATGCCGGCGGTGATTACGGCGCCAGGAGGGGGCGAAAAACGGTCGGCACCAGCAGACCACCCAGGCTCCTGGCAGGAGGGCGGCTCACCATGACCGTCACCGAGTCCCAGACCACGGCCACCGAGGCCACCACCACGACCGGGCAGATCGTCCAGGTCGACCCCCGCACCCTCGTCCTTGAGGTCAACGTCCGCGCCGACGCTGCCCTGACGCCGGAGTTCGTCGGGTCGATCAAGACCCACGGCGTGCTGACCCCGATCCTGGTCCAGCGCACCGCCGACGCCCTGCACGTGCGGGCCGGGCAGCGCCGCACCCTGGCCAGCATCGAGGCCGGGCTGACCGCGATCCCCGCCTACGTCGTGGACGGAGACACCGACGAGGCCCGCCGGATCATCGAGCAAATGGCCGAGAACGACCACCGCGCCGCCCTGGCCGACCGCGACCGGGTCGCCGCGTTCCAGCAACTCTCCCTGCTGGGACTGTCGGCGGCGCAGATCGCCAAGCGCACCCACACCAAGAAGGACCACGTCACCACCGCCCTGACCGTCGCAGGGTCCGAGGTCGCCGCAGCCGTCACGGCAAAGTACGACCTGACCCTCGACCAGGCCGCCGTGGTGGCGGAGTTCGACGAGAACGCCGAGGCCGTCAAGGCGCTCACGGTCGCCGCCGTGGACGAGCCCGACCAGTTCGCGCACGTCGCGCAGCGCCTGCGCGACGACCGGGACGAGGCGCGGGTCGTCGCCGACCTGACCGCGACGCTGACCGAGGCCGGGACCCCGGTGATCGACCGCCCGTCCTACGACGACAAGACGATCAAGCAGGTGCGGGAGTTGGCCACGCTCGACGGGGACGAGCGGACCCCGCTGACCGAGGAGACGCACGCCGAGTGCCCCGGCCGGGCGGCGTGGATCAGCACGTCCTCGTGGGACGGCGTGCGGGCCGTCCACGTCTGCACCGACCCCAAGGGCAACGGCCACGTCGACCGGTACGCCTACAGCGGCGGCACCGAGCGGCAGGCCGGTCCGATGACCGAGGAGCAGAAGGCCGAGCGGCGCGCGCTCATCGCCAACAACAAGGCGTGGAAGTCCGCCGAGACGGTCCGCCGCGAGTGGCTGACCGGGTTCGCGGCCCGCAAGACCGCCCCGAAGGACGCCCCGACGTTCCTCGCCGCCCGGCTGGTCGCCGGGACGCACCGGCTGGACAAGGCGTCCACGCAGACCCGACACCGCCTCGCGCGGACCCTGCTGGGCCTGCCCGAGCACGTCGGCTACGGCGCACCGGACCCGCTGGCCGACCTGGTCCAGGCCGCGACCCCGGCCCGCGCACAGCACATCGCCCTGATCGTGCTGCTGGCCGCGATCGAGGACGGCACCGGCACCCACACCTGGCGCAACGTCAGCGCCGAGGACCGCGCGTACTTCACCGCCCTCGCCGCGTGGGGCTACAGCCTGTCCGAGGTCGAGGCCCTGGCCACCGTCGCACCCACCTACGCCGTCCCCGTCGAAGACGAGGCCGAGAGCGAGGCCTACGACGCCGCCGACGACAGCGAGGGCCACGACCCCGAGGGCTACGACGACGGCGAGTGATCACCCGCCTGGCCGGACCTACGGGTCCGGCCAGGCCGGTCGCCGGCTGGCGTGGGGGGCCGGCATCGAGCCGGCCCCCCACGGCGAGGGCCGCTGCCCCCACACCCCCAACTGACGACGTCCTCGCGTGGTCGCTGCGCGGCCCGGTGCCCCCTGGGCGCTGCGCGCCTGGCCGCGCCGCCGGGCACGGGGCTGGGGACACGTCGGTCTCACCTGGCCGGTAGCACCCCTGCCCCTCCAAGCAAGCCCACCCCCACCGCAGCTCGCGTAGGTGGTCGGGGACGGTGCTCCGCACCAAGGAGCTCGAGCCGGGGGAGTGGGGCGGTGGGGGTGGGCTTGCTTGGAGCCTCTGCGACCGGGGTGCTGCCTCGCGCCTGCCGGTGAGGCCCGAAAGACATCGGGCGCTCACCGGCCAGACCACCAGGCACCGAAGGAGCCAAGACCATGACCACCAGCACCCGCCGCCCCGCCCGTACCGCTCGCGCCCCGTACCAGGTCGGGGACCACGTCTCGGCGCTCTACCTCGACCCCGCCCGGGGGACGTGCCTGGCCCGCGCGGCCCGCGTGGTCGCGGTGCGGCGCACCGACGAGCGGGCCGAGTACCCGTGGACGATCACCTACCGCATCAGCGACGACGTCGTGCGCGACGTGCGCGTGAACGCCGCCGGGGTCGACGCCAACCGCTACGTCGAGCCCTCGACGTCGGTCCTGACCCTCGAGGAGGCGCACACCCCGGCCGGGCAGGTCGCCACCGCGCTGGCCGAGTCCCTGCGCCGCGCCCGGGTCGCCGGTGCCCTAGCGACCACGACCGGCGGGAGCAACGTCGCGGTGGTCATCACCTGGCCGTCCGGCAACGACCGGATCGTGATCGGCGTCGACGTCGAGGACGGGTCGCCGGTGTTCTACGTCGCCGCGTACGAGGACCGTGAGCACGAAGCCCCCGGGCACGAGCACACCGCTCGCAGCATCCCCGCCGTGGTCACCGAGGTCGTGCGGCTGCTCGCGACCTACACCCAGAACGCGGCCGCCGAGCAGGACGGCCCGCCGTGGACCGCCCCGGACGGACTGACGCTCACCCTGCACCACACCGACGGCACCACCACCACGGCGCCGGTCGTGGCGCTGGTCGACCGGGACGACGTCGCCGGGACCGTCCGCGTCCAGACGATGACCGCCGAGCCGGGGGAGGGGCTGGCCATCGTGCGGCGCACCTACCCGTTCTTCTTCGAGACCCGCACCACGGTCTACGCCGAGCCCGACACCCCCGAGCAGGTCGGGACCGGCCGGTGGAAGTTCAACGGGGCCACCGTCACCGGCCACGAGCCCGTCACCGGCATCGCCGGACCGATCCGGCTGCACGACCGTGACGAGCGGTGAGGCAGCGACCGGGGTCGCGCCGGACCCTGCGGGGTCCGGCCGCCGGGTCCGGGGGGCCGGCGGGGCGCGTCGCGCCGGCATCGAGCCGGCGCGACGCGCGAGCTCAGCCGGGGATGTTGCGGGGATCGTTACCCGGCTCGACGGTGTCCTTGGCCCGGACCTTGCCGTCGCGGCCGTGGATGCTGACCTCACCGCCGCCGGCGTTGCCGACGATCTCCTTCGCCCGAGCGATCGCCTCGGCCTGGGTGTCGGTGTGAGCCGACGCGCGCTTGCCGGCACCGGTCACGTCCCAGCCGCCGCCGGGGTTGGGCACGACGTTCCTGTCAGCCGCCATCAGTGGGCCCTCCTCGCGTTCGGGCGCGAGATCGGGGCATCCCGCGCGCACGTGTCCAGCGTGGCAGAGCACACCGAGCTGGGCTCGGCGGCGGGGGACTGGCCGTCCCCCGCACCCCCGGCTGCGCCACGCGACGGAGCTCGCGGCGGCGGACGGTCCCTACGGGACCGGCTGCACAAGCACTCGTCTCTCTTTCCCCTCCTGGCTTTCCATCATCGCCGGCGCGGCCTACGCGCAAGCCCGGCCTACGGCCGGGCCGCCTCGGTCGACGAGCCCGACCTGCGTTCGCTGCGCTCACTGAGCCCGGCCGAGCTCGCCTTCCTCGCCGCCCTACGGGTTGACGCTCCACCCGCTCATGCCGGCGGTGATTCACAGCGCCAGGAGGGGGCGAAAAACGGTCGGCACCGCAGACCACCCACCACCCTGCGCAGAAAGGGGACCACCCGTGGACCTCACCGAGTTCTTCGGACCCGTCATCCACGCCTACACCCGCGCCCAGGCCATCGCCGACGGCGCCCTCATCGACGTCACCCCCACCGCCCGCGAAGCAGGGTTCGTCCACCCCGTCGCCCTGACCGCGGCCGCGTGGGCCGAGACCGTCGCCTGGACCCGTGAGAACGACGAGTACCAGGACGAGGCGGGGCGGCTGTGGGACGTCCTAACCATGGCCCGCGTCACCATCCGAGGCGCTGGCACCACCGACACCGACCGCGTCGAGTTCCGCGTGCTGCGCATCCCCAACACACCCCGGGCCACCCGCCCCCGGCTGACCAGCCTCGTGATCCACATCGGCCCCGGCGACGACGCCGAGCCCGTCCTGACCGTCATGACCTCCACCGAGGACTGAGCCCCACCCAGACCGCGGGGGGCCGGCGTGACCACTGACACCGCCGGCCCCCTGCGCTCCACCCCGCAGAACCGCACCGACCAGCGAGGAGCCCGGAGATGACCACCGCCCGCCGCCTGCACCCACTGCCCGCACCGTGGGCCGAGCCGATCCTGACCCTGGTCCACCTCACCCGGACCGCGACCACCCCCACCGGGGTCGACCCCGAACCCTGGGCCGCCGCCGAAGCCGGCCAGACGGTCCTGCGCACCGGGTACAAGGCCGCCCGCCGCACCGCCTCCGCCGGCCAGTACGCCGCCCACGCCCTACGCCTGCACGCCGCCGCCGCGATCGCCCACGGCGAGGCCGCCAGCTGGGCCCACCAGCTCGTCCAGGAGAAGGCAGCCCTGACCACCTGGGCGCCGGCGATCCGCGCTCGAGGTGCGCACCGGATCCTGACCGCCGCCGGACAGGACTTCGTCAGGACCGACGCCGAGCCCGCACTGCTCATCGCGGACTGGCTGCTCACCACCGCCGGCCCCGCCGTCGTGGAGAGCACCGGCCGGCTCGCCGCGTACGTGCTGGCCCACCCCGGCATCGACGTCGACCACCTGGTCGGCGCCTGGCACGCTACCCATGGGCATCGCCTGCAGCGGGGGAGGGGAGCGGCATGAGCGACTGGACCCGCTACCCGTGCCCGATCCATCGCGGCACCGACGATCACTGCACCTACTGCGGCTGGTCGCGCGCAGCACACGGAGACACCCAGTGAGCGGCGACGAGGAGACCACCACCGACGAGCTGCTGCGCGAGCTCGTCTGGTCCCGCGCGAAGGCCCGCCGCACCCTGCGCTGGGTCCGACCCGACATGTTCGGCGCCTACGCCGCCGCGGTGGCCGTCGTCGACGACCACGACCGCCGCCACCCCGACGCGCCCGCCGAGGGTCCCCGGCGGGTCCTGAGCATCGCCGCCCACGCCCAACGCCTGCGCCAAGACCTGGTCGACCACCCCGAACGGTTCACCGCAGCCGCCGGCATCAACGCCCGGGCATCCGGTGCACCCGACCCCCAGCTGCTCGCCCTCGCCGGCCAGGTCCTGGGCTGGCTGCCGCTCATCGTCACCCACGACGCGAATGACCAGGACGAGCACGTCGACGTCGAGCGCGGCCCGCTGTGAACCGCCAGCGCTCAGGCTCGCCCCCGGAGCGGCCGCCTGCGGTGGTCGGCACCATGACGCCGCGGCCGATCGACTGCCTGCGCATCGTGTGGTGGGCCCAGCTCGGCTACCTCCACGGCGCGCGGCGCGGTCGCCTAGCGGGGCGTCTTGCCTCGGGGTTCCTGGCCCTGATGTGGTGGCCGACACTGCCGCTGCTCGTGATCGCCCAGGCCCTGCTCCTTGCCCGACCGCGGGCCCGGTACTACATGAGCCCACAGCGCGACGCCGTCATTGCCGTCGTGGCGAGTTCCGACGCGTGGGAGATCGGCGAGCACCTCTCCGCCCACCCAGGCCACGGGCGCGGCCGCGCGCTGCGTGAGCTCATGACCGCTCCCGTGCTCGCCGCCGCCGACACCACCGGGATCGACGTGCGCGCGAACGCCGCCACCGCCGAGCTGGCCCGGCGGTACATCACCGACATCCCGGGACTCGTCGACGTCGGGCGCGCGTTCCCCCGCGGACGGCGACTCCTGCGTGGCGCGCGGCCTGATCCTGCCGCCCCCGGCGACCGGCCGCTGAGCCGGCCTGAGGACGCTGGCGGGGGGATACCGACTGCATCGACCTGAGCGGAGGTCTGCTTTAGCGCTCGATGCCCGATTCACCCGAGTAGCCCAACAGGCTGGGCGGCCCGTCGCGCGCCGAGGGTGGGGGCCCACCTACAGGAAGCGATCGACGCTCAGCGCGACGTACCAGAGCGCCCGCGCCCACGCGAGGAACGGGGTTGACGGTGCGCTCGAGCGCGAGCAGCCCTCGGCGCGGTGCTTCGGGCGGCGGGAGCGGGTGGTCATGGTGTCCTCCTGGACGTCGGGGCTAACGGGTACGGGTCAGATGTGCGGCAGGTCCCAGGACGTGCACCAGGAGTCATCGACCTTCACGAGGGCGAACGGATCGCGGACGCCCACGAGGGCTCGATGGGGGACGGGGAGCCCCCTGGGTATCGAAGGAGTGGGCCGCGCCTGGGCGACGTGCTCACGCCGGACGCGACCAGCTGCTCGAGGGGGCACGCTCGGGGGCCTGGACAGGCTGCATCCCGAGGCGCAGGGCGAGACGATGTCGGGGGAGGCCGTGGACTGGACCCGCAACACGATCCACAGCACCGAGCTGCTGCTCGAGCTCCTTGGCATCGCGAAGCGCGAGGGCATGCGGTGCCCACCGCCCGAGTTGGTCAGGACGCCGCTGTGCTGCACCTCGAGACCGAGGGTGAGGCCCGGCAGCTCGCCGCCGCGGTCACCGCGTCGCGCGGCTACGCCCGTACGACGAGCGAGCCGTACCGGTTCGGCATCCGCCTGGACGACGTCACGGCGCCGGGCGACGTGCACACGGTGCGGCTCGAGGTGCGCGGGCTCGACCGGACGAAGGCGGCTCAGCCGTGACGGTCGACGACGTCGCGCTCGAGGTCCGCTGCGCGAAGAACTGCGAGCGGTGCAACCGGCAAGCCACCGCCCGCGCCGGCGGCCGCAAGGGCTGGGGCCTGCCCGAAGGCATGACTGACGCCGAGATCAGCGTCGCGCTGAAGCTCGGGCACGAACGCGGCATCGCCGGCATCACCCAGACCGAGCTCGTGCTGCTCGACCAGCTGCGGACGCTCACCGAGGCCCGGATGCGCGACGTCGTGGACGAGCTGCGCGCGCAGGACGCTCGTGGGCGGATGTCGGCCGGCTGCTCGGGGTGACGAAGCAGGCCGCGCACCTGCGCTACGGCAAGAAGGCTTGACGTCCACGGCGCTCACGTTCCCTGCGCCCTCCACTACGCCCTTGGGCGCTCGGCGCGACGTTGCGCGTCGTCAGAGACACGTCGGTCCAACATCGCGCCGTTCGGCCCGGGAGGCGGGCCTGGTGAGCGACACTGCGACGGTGAGCACTGCCGAGCACGTCGACACGGACGCCCTGAGGAAGGCGAGGGGGGCGTTCTTCACCCCGCCGGAGGTCGCCGCCTACGTGGCCCGCTGGGCTGTGCGGAGCGCAGCAGACCGCGTGCTCGAACCGTCGTGTGGTGAGGCCGCGTTCCTGCTTGCCGCGCACGAGCGCGTCCAGACACTTCCGGGGTCGGGGCCCGCACGGCTTGATGGCGTCGAGCTGCACGCGGCATCGGCACGCGCCGCGCGCGCTGTGCTCCGTGCCGCGGGCTCGTCGCCGCGCGTTCGCGTGAGCGACTTCTTCGCCGTGGAGCCGGACCCCTCGTACGACGCTGTGATCGGAAATCCCCCGTACGTGCGCTACCAGGACTTCGCTGGCGCAGACCGGGCGGCATCACGACGCGCGGCCCTGCGCGCGGGCGTCGCCCTGACGGGCCTGGCCTCGTCGTGGGCGGCGTTCACCGTGCACTCCGCGCTGTTCCTCAAGCCCGGTGGCCGGCTCGGCCTCGTTCTGCCGGCCGAGCTGCTGTCGGTGAACTACGCCGCCCAGGTCCGCGAGTTCCTGATGCGACGCTTCGCCCGTGTCCGGCTCGTCCTGTTCACCGAGCGGGTGTTCCCCGGCGTACTTGAGGACGTCGTGCTCCTGCTCGCAGAGGGCATCGGAGGAACCGATCACTGCGAACTGCTCCAGGTTCAGGACGCTGACGCGCTGGCCGAGCTCGACCCCGAGACCGCCGCCGTCTGGACGCCTGCCTCGACGAGCGGGAAGTGGACCTCAGCCCTCCTGCCGGCCGCCAGCGCCGCGGCGTACGCGGCCGCCACCACCGGCGCGAGCTTCACGACCCTGCACAGCTGGGGTGAGACGACGCTGGGGATGGTGACCGGCGCGAACAAGTTCTTCACCCTGTCGCCCGCCCAGGCTGCGGCACTCGGCCTGGCCGACGCCGAACTGCTCCCCTTGAGTCCGCCCGGCAGCCGGCACCTACGCGGCCTGTCGTTCACCGCGCACATGCGCGCCGAACTCGGCCGCGAGGGAGCCGCCACCCTGCTGTTCCGACCGGCCGGAGAGCCGAGCGCCGCAGCCCGCGCCTACATCCAGCGAGGCGAGCAGCAGGGCGTCGACACCGCCTACAAGTGCCGTGTGCGCACCCCGTGGTGGCGCGTGCCGCTGGTCGCACCTGCCGACCTGCTGCTGACGTACATGAACGCCGACACCCCGCGCCTGACGACGAACACCGCCGGCGCGCGGCACCTGAACAGCGTGCACGGGGTCTACCTGACCGACGAGCACCGCGAGCTCGGGCGTGAGCTGCTGCCGCTCGCGTCCCTGAACTCCGTCACGCTCGTCGGCGCGGAGATCGTCGGCCGCGCGTATGGCGGCGGGATGCTCAAGCTCGAGCCCCGCGAGGCTGACGACCTGCCCGTGCCGTCTCCGGCGGGTGTGCTGGCCTGCGCCGATGCGCTGCGGGCTGTGCGCCCCCGCGTCCGCGACCACCTGCGCGCGGGCCGGCTCTTGGACGCTGTGCGGCTTGTGGACCAGGTGGTCCTCCACGACGGCTCGGCCCTCGACGCAGCCGGAGTCAGCGACCTGGAACAGGCGTACGCCATGCTCGCCGCCCGCCGGCGAGCACGCGGCACGAGCGCCAAGGACCGCGTCTCACCGCACGCGATGGTGCTGGCCCGCCGCGACCTGGACCAGTCGTGAGCAAAGAGGACGCGTTCAGCGCGTTCGACGCCGAGCTGGCGGCCACGCCCACCAGCGACCCGTGGCTCCACGCCGAAGGCGAGGTCCCGCGGTACGGGCCCGACTACGACCTACTCGGCCGGCTGCTGACCTACCCGACCCGCAGCGGCAGCGTGTCCGAGTCCGGCCGGTTCGCCAAGGGCATCGATGCCTGGCTCGCGCACGAGCTGCGCCGGGCCGGCTTCCTCGTCGACGAGGTGTGGCCGCGCGCCACCCGGCCTCGTGTGTTGCCGCGGGACGTCGTGCTCTTCGTCGACAAGCTGCCCAAGGGCCTGGGCGAACAGGTCCGACCCCACCTCGAGCGCATCACGGCCGTCGCGCCGTCCGATGCCCGCGTCCTGGGCCGGGCCTACTACAAGCAGATCGACGTCTGCATCGCGCGGTGGGACCGCGGACCGGAGCTGCTGCTGAGCACCAAGGCGCAGGTCTCCTCCTTCGGCAAGAACCTGCCTAACCGGTTCGAGGAGGCCTACGGCGACGCCGCCAATCTGCGCGGCCGCTACCCGCTCGCAGCCACCGGGTTCTTCTTCCTCCAGCGCGACACGATCCTCACCACCGAGAAGGAGGCGTGGGAGCGGACGAAGGACATGATGAGCAAGCTGCGCGACACCGACGGCCGGGGCGGCTACACGGCCACCGGGCTAGCCCTCGTCCACTGGGACGACGACGTGCCGCCAGAGGAGCGCGTCGTCACCGTGAACGTCGACGACGTGCCGTCGGCACTGCGGCCCGACCAGTTCCTCGACGCGATGATCCGCCAGGTGCTCGACGTCACCCCCGTCGTGCAGCACCCACGAGTGCGAGAGCTGCGCGAGCGTCGCGAGCTCCCGGTGCCGGAGCCGCGAGGCACCACGGACGACACCGAGGAGACTGGGACGCTCCTGTAGGCCTCGCCGCCCGACGCGCGCGATTCGAGCGCCGGGGCGGTGAGCGGCCATGCTGGTCCCATGGCGATCACCCGGCGCACGGCGCGGTTCAACGAGCTGGCGACCAGGACAGAAGCGCTCCTGGCAGAGCAGGGGATCGTGCTAGAGCCGTCGGTCATCGACCGTCTCCTCAACGCCCGCGAGGAGGAGGTGGCTCAGCTGCTGGGGGTCGCGCCGCGCACGGCTCTCGGCTTTGCACCCGACGACCTACCGCAGACGATCGCGGTGGAGGTCAGCGCCGCGATCGCCGCGCAGGCTGAGGGCGCGCCGACGCAGGTGCCGCCGGCGACCTGACGCTGGCCGAGCGGGTGGTGTAGTCCCGCCTAGCGGCTCACCACACGCCGAGGTGTTCCAGCAGGATCCGCACCCCGATCGCGATGAGGATCAGCCCACCGGCGATCTCGGCCGGTCCGCGGAACCGGGTGCCAGCGCGGTGCCCGATGAGAACACCTGCCAGGGACACCAGCGCCGTGACGAAGCCGATCATGAGCGCCGCGGCGGCGATGTTCACCTCGAGGAACGCGAAGCTGATGCCGACGGCCAGTGCGTCGATGCTGGTCGCCACGGAGAGCACCAACAGCTCGCGCAGCCCGATGTGGTCCTCGTCGACCTCGCGGTCCTCTTGTGAGGACAGTGCCTCGTGGAGCATCTTGGCGCCGATGAGCGTCAGCAGGGCGAACGCGACCCAGTGGTCGACCTCGGTGATGTAGTCGCGCAGCCCGCTGCCGAGGAGCCAGCCGAGAACCGGCATCAGCGCCTGGAACAGGCCAAACGCGACGGCGATGGCACCTGCGTCGCGCGCACTGAGCCTGCGGATGTGCAGGCCCTTGCCGAGCGCGACGGCGAAGGCGTCGGCGGACACCCCGAGAGCGATAAGAAGCAGGGTCCAGGCGGGCATGGGTAGGTCTCGGGCCTTTCGGTCGTGCGGCTGCCGAGAGCCCGGAAGGGTCGCCTCGGCACGGGTCGGTGCCGAAGGTCTCGTTCACCCGGACGTGCGCCGGGCGGTGTGCCGGGTGGTCGCCCACCAGCATGTCGACACACCTCTGCGGCGGTCAGGCCGCAGGAACTACTCGAGGCCGTAGGCCGTGAAACACGCGGCCGCGGCACGGTCGTCCAGCGATACCGCCTCCGAGTCATCGCTGGATGACCGCTCGAGCAGGTCGACCGCAACCTCGACCTTGGCGTCGTCGGCCTCGCGAGCGGCCGCTCGCAGCGCGTCGAAGTCACCAGCCTCACTCAGCGCGAGATTCTCGGCGCTCTGAAACCAGCCCACACAGTTCATGGCCGCCTCGAGTACGGGGTCGTTGGAGACCTCGCCTTCCCCCCGAGGACCGTCCCCACAGCCCGCCACCATCACGAGCACGAGCCCGAGCCCGAGCCCGAGCACGGCGAGCGACACCCGACCGCTCAGAAGAGCAGGCGCTTCCCGCGGTCGGCGAGTTGAGACCCCAAGAATCATGCGATGCCTCCTTGCCGAGGCACCAACGTACGCCCCGTCCGCCCCGACCTGGACGGAGAGCCGTCGACCCTCGTGGACACCAGCCCGCAGCAGTCGCCAAGCTGAGGGAGAGCGCGCTCGTCACTGACCGTCTACGGAATACCGCCATTGACCACGCCAAGCCACAGCGATCGCCGCCCCGGCGCAGCTGTCCCGCCTGGGGATCCTCCACTGGGACACAGTCGTCGTCCGCCCGTCGGGTAGCTGTGACTTTCGCCGGTAGATGGCGGGCTTCTGCCAAGGCTGAGTGGTCGGTGCAGGCCGGCGGTTCGGCTCCGGGTGGTGGCTGCGGCCGCACGCGGCCGCGCGCCCTGGTCCAGGAGTTCGGCATTGTGCTCGGACCCCAGTCCACGATCGTCGCCTGACCCGGCAGGCACGACCTAGTGGGTGTGGCGGTGGTGCAGATCCGGCACGTGCGGGTGCTCGTGCGCGACCCGCTGATGGGCGTGCGGGTGCTGGTGCCGCCCGGTGAACCCGTCGTCGTGCTGGTGGTCGTGGTGGCCCTCACCGTGCTCGTGCTCGTGGTCGTGCTCGACCGCCTCGTGCACATGGCCGTGGGTGTGGTCCGAGCGGGAGACGAGTGCGACACCGATCAACGCCACGACCAGGGCGGCCAGGACCATCGGGACGAGCGGCTCGCCGAAGACGGTCCACGCCATCACCGCACCCAGGAACGGAGCACTGGCGAACACGACCTGGGCCCGCGCCGCCCCAAGGTCCCGGGCGCCGGCGACCCACAAGGTGATGGAGATCCCGTATCCCAGCGCGCCGATGAGCAGTGCGGCGCCCACATCAGCGAGCGGCGGGGTGTCCGCGAGGGTCAGGCCAATGATCGTGTTGGCGCCGCCGGCGACCAGACCCTTCGCAAACGTGATGTGGGAAGGAACCAGCTCGTCCAGGTCTGCCGTGACGCTGTTGTCCACCGCCCAGCACAGGCACGCCGCCGCGATCAGCGCGGCGCCGAGCCGCAGATCGGCCGTCGCGCCCGGACCGCTGATCAGCACGCTAGCCACGGCCACCAACCCCCCGCCCACCGCCACGTGCCGGCCGATGTGCTCGCGGAAGAAGACAGCAGCGATCACGACCGTGAACACGAGCTCGAGGTTCAGCAGCAACGACGCCGTCGCAGCGGTCGCGTGCTGGAGTCCGAACGCGAGCAGCAGCGGGCCGACAGCCCCGCCGAGGACCACCGCCGTGAGTAGCCGCCCCGCGCCCCGCCGCACTGAAGCGCCATCGGGCCGGGTCCGCAGACTGCTGGGCAGCACTGCCAGAGCAGCACCTAGGTAGAGCAGCCCCGCGAGGGTGAAGGCACTCGTGTCCTTGGCAAGCTGCGCGGCGAACGGGGTCGACGCCCCGAACAGCAGCGCCGCGAGCCCGCAGCGCAGCACTCCTCTCCGCACCACGCCTCCCCGAGCCATTCACTCAACCGCGGCCCGCCGCCCAGGCCACCACAGCCAGCCGACGGCGTGCGCACAAGGCGCTCTACAGGTGCTGCCCTCGTGCCTGGTGGTCGATGACGTCTGCCCAGTTCGTCGAAGACAGCCATCGCTTCCCCATGAGGTGCGCTGTCCACTTGAGCAGCCCGGCATGAGTCCGGACCTTCGCGATCTCGATGGAGTACGTCGAGCCCTCAACCTCACACGCCTCGTGGATCGCTCGCCACGGCACCGGCTCCGGCATGTCGGCGAGTTCCGCAACCTCGTAGCCCCGGGGATGACTTCGCTTGAAGTCATCCCACGCCCGGTCGACCTCCTGAACGGAGGGCATGTCCACAGTGAGGAAGCCAGCACCGTCGGACACCGGCTTCGAGCACACCGCGCACGACCACGTCAGGGCTTCAAGCGTCATCGCCACAGGGTAATCGCGAAGCCCCGAACTGCCTGCGGCGGCCGATGCTGCTCGACATCGACCGTGGCCGCCTGACTCACGCACGTACAGCTCTGGCCGCCCGTTTGGGGATCCTCCACTGGGACACCGTCGTCGCCCGCCCGCCGGGTCGCCGCCAAGCATGGATGTCGTTTGGCCGGCGTGACGCGAAGTCCCGCAAGACCCGACCGCGAAAATGCCCGGTGAAGGGGCCTAAGCGGGACACGCTGACGCGGTGAGGCCGGGGGCGGTGCTTCGTGAGTCAAGCTCACCGGCGGCAGCGCCCACGGGGTGGCGCGGGTGCCCGGCCTCCTGGGCCGAAGCGCGCTCGATGAGCGGGTGACGCCGGGCGCTCAGGCGGCGTTGCGCATGGCGTACGCCAGGCCGGCGGCGTCGGTGTCGATCCGGACGTCGTGGCGGCGGAGGTCCTGGCCTTCGGTCGTGCGCACGCGGGCGTGCGCGAGGTCGACGTAGGCGACCCGGGCCGCGGGGTGCAGCGGCGCGTATGCCCGCTGCACGACACGCAGGATCATGTCGATGTCGGCTGCGCTGAGCCGTTCCGCGGCGTACCCCATGATGACGATCTCGAGTTCGCCGTTGGTGTCTCGCTCGACGAAGGACGGCGCGACGGTCACGGTCAGGCCGGCGGTGGTCACCGAGGCGCGGTCGATCGTGGCCGGCGACGTGTTCGCCCACCGCTGGGAGACCTTCGGCCAGTTGGCCGCGAGCTCAGCGAACTTCCGCGCCTTCTTGGGGGTCGCGCTGGCTACCACGGCGGCGATTGCGGCGCCGTCACGGGGCCCCTGCCGGTCGATGGTGACAGCCCGTCGGAAGCGCAGGTAGAAGTCCTGCACGACGTTGTAGTCGCCGCCCACGGCCTGGCGGATGGCGCTGGCGCGGGCGGTCGGCCGGGCGGTCGCGTAGGCGACAAAGCCGCCCAGTCGGGTCTCGGGGGTCATCTCGGGGCTCCAAAGGCTCGGGTCCCCGACGCGCGAGCCGGATCGGCCTGGGTTGAGAACCCCAGGCCGATCCGTGCGAAGATGACGAGCGTTCGACCAGAACCTCGGCAACGTCGCGGCCCCGCGTGCGGGATCCAGTTGTCGAACCGAGGGGTCCGGGTTCCCGCCCGGGCCCTTCGGTGTCTAAGTCGCAGAACTACGACCGTGTAACGCAGTCTACGGGCCGGTACCGTCACCCCCCCATAGACATGCACAGTTATCCACAGGGGCCACGTGCAGCTGACCCCGCCCCCGCACGCGGCTAGCGGTTGTTGAGGGACTCCCACAGCCGCGTGTCGCTCACTTCTCGCGGCGGACGCCCTTGAACGGCTGGGAGTCGGCCTTCCGGTCCATCAAGCGGCCGGTGGTGGTGTCGCGCTTGACCCAGCCGCTCGGGGTGCGAACCTGCGAGCGTCCGGTGACCGCTCCGCGCCGCGAGCCGGCGCCGGTGTTCTTGGCCATGGTGGAACCTCCTGGGGACTCGCCGCCCAGTCCCTGTTGGACTGGACTGACACCTAGGTGTAGGTGCCGCAGAGGCGATTACCCCCCAGATTTAGTTCTGGAGCTCCGGAGCGCGGCCGCTCGAGCGACGACCTTGGCGGCCGTGGGAGCGGTCACGGTGCGGCGCGCGGCGCGCGCGCTCCTGGTTCCGAGCGACGAACGCTCGACCTGCTTGCGGATATTGGTCATGCGATGTTGCGCCTCCTGACCCTGTCTCGTTCGTTGGCGATCATGCGCTCCACGGTCTTCTCCGTCACTCCGAGCTCGACCCCGATCTCGGCGTTCGAGAGCCCGGCTCCGCGGTAGGCCAGGGCCTTCCTCACCCGGGGGTCCTTGATGCTGCTCAGCGTCCGGTCGACCGTCAGCTGGTCGAGCACGAGCCCTTCCACCGAGGGCAGGTGGCGTCCCAGCAGGTCGTCGTCGTCGACGTCGTGAGGGATGTCCCGCACGCGTCCCTCGGTCACCCACCATCGGCGGTAGACGTTCGAGAACCGGATCAGGCACTGACCGATGAAGTATGTCCGCAGGCTGGCGCCCTTCCGGTAGTCCCACCGGCCGGGAATCAGGACGTCGGAGCGGAAGCGGTCGAGTGCCTTGGCGACGGTCTCTCCCGACAGTCCGTCCACCGTGTCAGGGTTCTCGAAGGCGTCCAGAGGTGGCTCGGGCAGGCCGCCGAACCCCCTCTCGCGGCACTTGGTGAAGATCACGCGCCGACGGAGCCAGCCGCTGATCACGGCCATGCCGTACTTGGCGAGCTCGGTCTCGAAGTAGGCGTACTCACGACCTTCGAAGCCTTCGAACGCGAGCATCTGCACGAGGTTGTAGTCCTCGGCGAGCCGGTCGAGTCGTTCGGCAGCGTCCTCATGCTCCCGCTCGTCCAGCCAGGCGCCGTCGTCGCTGTCCCGTTGTACGGGTGCGCCCGAGCTCGTCGGCACGGCCGACGCTCCCTCGGGCTCAACTTCCACGACGACCTCTCTGCGGGGCGACACCGACGGTCACGTCGGTGCGCCCCTTCGTATGTGCGGGTCTCCCCGACACCCCCCAGAATCCGTTCATGATTTTCCGACGGCTCCAGGACACCACGCGCCGCCGACACTGAGGGGTGGCCTCACGGCCTCCGGCGGGCCGCCTGCAGGAGCCGCTTGAGCCGGGTCGTGCGCTCGTCCGAGCACACGACCCACCCGATGAACAGGACCAAGGCCACCACAATCACCACGGCTGCGGCCTGGTTCCACGCGGCGGCTCCCACTAGCACCACTCCACTTAGCCACCTACAGACGGCCTCGAGCACAGCGGCTCCTTCCTACGACGTCACTCAGCCTGGTCACCCCTTGGTGGGAGACCGCCCGCGAACGACAGGACGCCGGCCGCAGGAGCAGTGACTACGGGACCGACTAGGTCAACGTCATCTGCTGATCCTCACTATCGACCGCACGGGTTCCGAGATCGGCCAGGAGCGCTCCGTCGACCGAAAGCGGTCGAACGCGGTCCGAGCGGCGCCGCTGCCGTCGTCCGACAACGAGGCTGGCCGAGGGGTGTCAGGCTGCACCGCGGGAGTGCGCGGTCATGTCGATGACCGTGCACTGCGCCGGCTCGCGGCGTCGACCGACACGGCGCGCCTGGCCGCGGGTAGCCTCCGGCCATGTTCGAGTGGCTGAGCGGCTACGCGGAGCGGTGGCACGACACCTGGGAGATCGCCGGGGCGCTCGGCTCCTTCGCCACGGCCGCCGTCGCGGTCTACCTGGCGAGCCGGGAGCGAGCAGATCGCCAGGCGGCCGAGCGTGACCGCGACGAGGCGCGGGCGGCGCAGCGCCGTGCCGAGCAGCGGGAACTGCGTCGCTCCCGCGAAGCGCAGGCCAGCGGGGTTGTCGTGTGGACCACACAACGGGCGGCCACGGTCGAGGACGAGCTCAAGCACACCTTCAACCTCCACGTCGCGAACTTCTCAGGCCTGCCGGTGACGCGAGTGGAGTGGTTCGTGCGCGATGAGGTCGCGGTGCTCCACGGGTCCTTCGTGGGCACCTCGCTTCACGGCACAGGGCGCCCCTCGCTCGCCCCCGGCGAGGAGGGGTGGGGCGTGCTGCCGTTCGCTGAGCGCGCCGAGCTGCGGGAGGCTGCGGAGGACGAGATCTACGTCCAGTTCCGCGACGTGTCCGGCCACCGCTGGGCTCGATACGCCAACGGAGATCTCGTCGCCGTCCTGCTCAACGACTCTGACGCCTGACCTACTCGGCTGGCTCCGCGGCCGTCGGCGCTCGGGCGCACGAAGTGCCACTGACGTAGCCCCCGACGCCACAGCCCGGCGCTATCGCTGGTTGCTCTACAACCACGTCGCAACCCGACTGCGCCAACCGGGCGATCCCCGCGGGTCGTCACCATGCCACGGGGTTGCAAACGGGTAGCACGCAGGTGACATCTGGGGTTAGATGGAGGGGTCAGCACGACCCAGAGGCCCCGTGAGGCCCATCGGAGGTTCCGCCAAGCCATGCCCACAACCACGATCAACGACCAGTACCTTGAGACAACTCGCCTGTCGATCCACGAGGTGGTCCGGCGCCTGAACGGCGTGCTCGGCCCGACCCTGGTCTCTACAGCAGCGGGCACCAGTGACCGCAAAGCGGCCATCCGGTGGGCCAAGGCGGACTCTGGACGTATTAGGGCAGAGTTCGAGAACAGACTGCGACTCGCATACAGGGCAATGACCGCCATCGCCGAGGTCGAAAACGCGCACGTCGCACGTGCGTGGTTCATCTCGGCGAACCCGCTTCTAGGCGAAGACACGCCCATCTTGGCGATCCGCGAAGATCGGCATCGGGACGTTGTGCGTGCGTTTACCGCCGTCGCTACGGGAGACTGGGCCGGGTAAGTAGGAGGGACCTAGTCAAGGAGTGCCGTGCCGGAGGAGCAGACGTGCCCGCAAACAGGATTGAGGCTCGTCCCAGCCCGAGGTGAAGTCACCTTCCGAGTTGTCAGGACCTCGGTGGATCCTCTTCAGGCGCGCGAGCGCTCGGTGACCCCGGTGGGCTGGGTCGAGACGCTCGACGACCTTGGTGGCGGCACTGTCGCACCCTGGAACGAGAATCCGTCCTGGAGCCGATGGGACACACCCGGTCGAACGCTGTATGTGGGGGAGACCATTCGGTCGGCCTACGCAGAGGTCCTTCAGCACTTCCGCCGCCCGCGGGCCGGCGACCCGGTGGCGCAGCTAGCAGAACTGCTCGGCATGACGCCGGAGGAGTACCTCGCAGCCGTGGATCAGGAGCAGGCTCCCCTTGGCTGCATGCCGCGCGGTCAGTTCCCCGCCGGGTGGCGGCACGACCGCGCCCTGTATCGCGTACGCCTTCCTCGAGGCGGCTGGTGGATCGACGTCGAGCACGGGGACTCACTGACCGCGTTGGATTCCGCGCCGGGATTGAGCCAGGTCGGCTTCACCGAGCCGCTGACCAGGGCTCATGTCTTGGGTGACGAGCGGCGCATCACTGTGGCGTTGGCCGAACACATGCGGTCTCTTCGCCTCTTCGACGGCTCTGAGGCTCTCGGCGTGACGTGGAACTCGAAACTGGGATACGGCAAAAACTGGGCGTTCTGGATGCGTCGGCTCGACGATGGCCTCGAGCCCGCCGCCGACGATCCGGCGCTGGTCGGTCATGGCGCTGAGATCGACGCTCATGACCCTGACCTGACGTATGTAGCGGACAGGTTCGGAATCCACTTGCACTGACCATCCATCGGCACGCCGCAGCAGGCCCGCCCGCAAACGGTCGTTTTCGGCCGGGCTCGGACGCCATGATCGAACCGTCGACCGAAACCCGTGACCGCCCGAAACAGGGGTTGCGGGCGACGGAGTTTCGGTCACGGGTTTTGGTCGGCGGCGGCGCCGCTGTGCATCCCTACAAGCAGCTCGCCTGAGCGCTCAGCGCGCGGGCACACCCGTCAGCGGCATGACCTGCACGGTTGGTGGCGCCCGCGAGGCGGTCTGAACCGCCCCGGGTTCAGTGGAGGCTCGGTTCCTTGGTTTCCAGCGTCGGCGACGCGGTGATCTGACGGTAGTAGGCGGTCTCGTGCTCGGCGGGTGGGATGTCGCCGAGCTCGGTGTGCAGGCGCCGGTTGTTGAACCAGTCG
>NZ_JACVQL010000083.1:0-5729 GCF_019733465.1 Actinotalea ferrariae
GCGTGCGGTCGCCCGCTGGCCGGGGGCCCTGCTCGGGTCGCACGCGGGGTGCAGGTCGGGGCGCCGTCGGACGTGCGCCTGCGCGCCCTGCGGACGGTGGCCGCCCCGCCGCGGGCGGTCGCGGCGCAGGGGGTCGGCTCACCGCTCCATGGTCCCTGGTCGACGGCGCCCTCGGGCGACCCCGAGCGGGCGTGTCGGGATCCGACGACGACGCCGGGCCGCCCCCGAGGGGACGGCCCGGCGTCGGTGGAGCGGTCGGGCAGGTCAGGCGGAGAGGATCTGCCGCATGAGCTCGGCCGTCTCGCTCGGCGTCTTGCCGACGCGGACCCCGGCGGCCTCGAGGGCCTCCTGCTTGGCCTGCGCCGTGCCCGAGGAGCCGGACACGATCGCGCCCGCGTGGCCCATCGTCTTGCCCTCGGGTGCGGTGAAGCCCGCGACGTAGCCGACGACCGGCTTCGTCACGTTCTCCTTGATGAAGGCCGCAGCCCGCTCCTCGGCGTCGCCACCGATCTCGCCGATCATGACGATCGCCGCGGTCTCCGGGTCCGCCTCGAACGCGGCGAGCGCGTCGATGTGCGTGGTCCCGATGATCGGGTCGCCGCCGATGCCGATGGCCGTCGAGAACCCGAAGTCCCGCAGCTCGTACATCATCTGGTAGGTCAGCGTGCCGGACTTCGACACGAGGCCGATCTTGCCGGGGCCCGTGATGTCCGCCGGGATGATGCCGACGTTCGACTTCCCGGGGCTGATGAGGCCCGGGCAGTTGGGGCCGATGAGGCGGACGCCCTTGGACTGCGCGGCCGTGAAGAACTCCGCGGTGTCGTCGACCGGGACGCCCTCCGTGATGATCACGACGAGCGGGACGCCCGCGTCGACGGCCTCGAGGACCGCGGCCTTGGTGTGCGCCGGCGGCACGAAGATCACGGACACGTCCGCGCCGGTGGCCTCGACGGCCTCCGCGACCGTGCCGAAGACGGGGACCGACGTCGTGCCCTCGCCGACCGTGAAGTCGACGCTCGTGCCGGCCTTGCGCGGGTTCACGCCGCCGACGACGGCCGTGCCCGACGCGAGCATGCGCGTCGTGTGCTTCTGCCCCTCGGACCCGGTCATGCCCTGGACGATGACCTTGGAGGCCTCGGTGAGGAAGATCG
Source organism: Actinotalea ferrariae (assembly GCF_019733465.1). Lineage (GTDB taxonomy): Bacteria > Actinomycetota > Actinomycetes > Actinomycetales > Cellulomonadaceae > Actinotalea > Actinotalea ferrariae_A. The sequence goes on from NZ_JACVQL010000083.1 coordinate 1,152, forward strand.
CCATGAGTGTTCTCTGTTCCTTCGCTGGTTCGGGGCGCGCTCGGTCGTTCGACGCTCAGGCGGCGGCGTGGGCGAGCTCGGCCGCCTTGTCGGCGCCGCCGTCCATCGTCTCGGCGAGCGTCACGAGCGGGTGGGCGGCGTCGGCCAGGATGCGGCGACCCTCCTCGACGTTGTTGCCGTCGAGGCGCACCACGAGGGGCTTGGTGGCGTGGTCGCCGAGGATGCCCAGGGCGGCCACGATGCCGTTGGCCACCGCGTCGCACGCGGTGATGCCGCCGAAGACGTTGACGAACACGGCCTTGACCTGCGGGTCCGAGAGGATGATGTCGAGCCCGGCGGCCATGACCTCGGCGGAGGCGCCGCCGCCGATGTCAAGGAAGTTGGCCGGCTTGACCCCGCCGTGCGCCTCACCCGCGTACGCGACCACGTCGAGCGTGCTCATGACGAGCCCCGCGCCGTTGCCGATGATGCCGACCTCGCCGTCGAGCTTGACGTAGTTGAGGTCCGCCTCCTTGGCCCGCGCCTCGAGCGGGTCGGCTGCGGCCGCGTCCTCGAGTGCCGCGTGGTCGGGGTGCCGGAAGTCCGCGTTCGCGTCGAGCGTCACCTTGCCGTCGAGCGCGACGATCTTCCCGTCCTCGGTGCGGACCAGCGGGTTCACCTCGACGAGCGTGGCGTCCTCGTTCTTGTAGACGCCCCACAGCTTCTGGATGACCTCGGCGACCTGCGGCGCGACGTCGTCCGCGAAGCCCGCGGCGGCGACGATCTCCTGCGCCTTGGCCTCGTCGATGCCGACCAGCGGGTCGACGGCGACGCGCGCGAGCGCCTCGGGGCGCTCGACCGCGAGCTGCTCGATCTCCATGCCGCCCTCGACGCTCGCCATGGCGAGGTACCGGCGCTCGGCCCGGTCGAGCAGCACCGAGAAGTAGTACTCCTCCGCGATCTTCGCCCCCTCGGCGATCATGAGGGTGCGGACGACGTGGCCCTTGATGTCGAGGCCGAGGATCTCCTCCGCGCGCTGGGCCGCCTCGTCGGGCGAGTGGGCGAGCTTGACGCCGCCCGCCTTGCCGCGGCCGCCCGTCTTGACCTGCGCCTTGACGACGACGGTCCCGCCACCGAGCTGCTCCGCGGCGGCGCGGGCCTCCTCGGGGGTCCGGGCGACGATGCCGCCCAGCACGGGGACGCCGTGCTTCTCGAAGACATCGCGTGCCTGGTACTCGAACAGGTCCACCCTGCGCCCGCTTTCCGTCGTGAGTCCGTCTGTGGCCGCAGGCGAGGCCTGCGCACTCCGGTCGATGCTAGTCGCGCGCCGGAGATGTCTTCACATCGAGAGATCGGCCGCCCGGCATCCGTACCACCGCGACCGTCCCGCTCGTCAGAGCTTGGTGACCGGGGAGTACCGCAGCAGCAGGCGCTTGACGCCGTCGCCGCCGAAGTCGATCTTCGCGACCGCGTTGTTGCCCCCGCCCTCGACGGCGACCACGGTGCCGACGCCGTACGAGTCGTGCGTCACCTTGTCGCCGATCTCGAGGCTCGGCACGTCGCCCTTCGGGGCACCGGACCCGAAGCTGGGCGACGTCGGCTGCGGCGGCGAGGGCGGGATGCGCCGCGTCGCGACCTTCCCGCTGCCGTAGACCGTGCCGCCGTCGTCGGACCCCGAGCGGCGGCCCTGGCCGGCGCGACCGCCCTCCGACCCCCAGGCGGCTCCTGCGCCCTGCCCGCCCCAGGCCGATCCTGCGCCCTGCCCGCCCCAGGCCGATCCTGCGCCCTGCCCGCCCCAGGCCGATGCGCCGCTGCCCCAGCCCGAGCCGCCCCGCCGCAGCGCGGCCATGCTCGACTCCTTGCGGCGCCAGTCGACGAGGTCCTCCGGGACGTCGTCGAGGAAGCGGCTCGCGGGGAACTCGTTCGGCACGCCCCAGGCCGTGCGGACCGCGGCCCGCGAGATGTACAGCCGCTGGCGCGCGCGCGTGAGCCCGACGTACGCGAGCCGCCGCTCCTCCTCCAGCTGGTCGGGGTCCGCGAGCGACCGCATGTGCGGGAAGGTGCCGTCCTCCCAGCCGGTGACGAACACCACGGGGAACTCGAGGCCCTTCGCGGTGTGCAGGGTCATGAGCGTGACGACGCCCTGCGCCGGTCCGCCGCTCTCGCCGTCGTCGGCCGGGATCTGGTCGGAGTCCGCGACGAGCGAGACGCGCTCGAGGAAGTCCGTGAGGTCGCCGTCGGGCTCGGCCTGCTCGAACTCCGTCGCGACGGCGTGCAGCTCGGCGAGGTTCTCGACGCGCGACTGGTCCTGCGGGTCGTCGCTGCCGCGCAGCTCGGCGAGGTACCCGGTGCGGTCGAGGACGGCGCCGAGCACCTCGGCGGGACCCGCCGTGGCCGCGAGCTCGCGCAGCTCGGCCATCATCTGGGCGAACGCGCGCAGGCCCGTGACGGCGCGCGTGCCGACGCCGGGCGCCTCGTCCGCGCGCTCGAGCGCGGCGCCGAAGGAGATCCGCTCACGCTCGGCGAACGCCGCGAGCATGGACTCCGAGCGCTCGCCCAGCCCTCGCTTCGGGACGTTGAGCACCCGGCGCACGTTGACGTCGTCGTCCGGGTTGGCGAGAGCGCGCAGGTAGGCGACCGCGTCCTTGATCTCGCGGCGCTCGTAGAACCGGGTGCCGCCGACGACCTTGTACGGCAGGCCGACGCGGATCAGCACCTCCTCGAGCGCACGCGACTGGGCGTTGGTCCGGTAGAACACCGCGACGTCGCCCGGGCGCACGCCGTCCGAGTCCCCGAGGCGGTCGATCTCCTCGGCGACGAAGCGCGCCTCCTCGTGCTCGTTGTCCGCGACGTAGCCGACGATCTGCGGACCCGCCCCGGAGTCCGTCCAGAGCCGCTTGGGCTTGCGGCCCGGGTTGCGGGAGATCACGGCGTTCGCCGCCGAGAGGATGGTCTGCGTCGAGCGGTAGTTCTGCTCGAGGAGGATGGTGCGCGCGTTCGGGTAGTCCGCCTCGAACTCGAGGATGTTGCGGATGGTCGCGCCGCGGAACGCGTAGATCGACTGGTCGGCGTCGCCCACGACCGTCAGCTCGCCCGCACCCAGCCCCTCGGCCGGCCGGCTCAGCTCGCGGACCAGCACGTACTGCGCGTGGTTGGTGTCCTGGTACTCGTCGACGAGGATCTGCCGGAAGCGGCGGCGGTAGTGCTCGGCCACGGCGGGGAAGCCCTGGAGCAGCTGCACGGTGCGCATGATGAGGTCGTCGAAGTCGAGGGCGTGCGCCTGCTGCAGGCGCGCCTGGTACCGCCCGTAGACGGCCGCCAGCGCCTCGTCGAACTGGTTGGCCTCGCCGGACGCGGCCCCCGACGACGCGGCGTAGGTCTCCGGGTCGACGAGCTCGTCCTTGAGGTTCGAGATCTTGTGCGACAGCGACTTCGCGGGGTACTTCTTCGGGTCGAGGTCCAGCTCGCGCGCGACCATCGTGATGAGCCGCTGGGAGTCCGCGGCGTCATAGATCGAGAACGAGGACCTCAGGCCGAGCGTCGCGTGCTCCTTGCGCAGGATCCGGACGCACGCCGAGTGGAACGTCGAGACCCACATGGCCCGCGCGGCCGGCCCGACCAGCTGCTCGACCCGCTCGCGCATCTCGGCCGCGGCCTTGTTGGTGAACGTGATCGCGAGGATCTCCGACGGCCGCGCGCGGTGCGTCGCGAGCTGGTGCGCGACCCGGTGCGTGAGCACGCGCGTCTTGCCCGAGCCGGCGCCCGCCACGATGAGCAGGGGCGACCCGGTGTGCAGCACGGCCTCGCGCTGCTCGGGGTTCAGGCCCACGAGCAGAGCCTGCGCACGCTCCTCGTCCTGCCGACGCCGCTCCTCGGCGGCGGCGGACGCCGCGGCCGAGGCGCCGGCGGACGAGCGCCCGCGAGGGTCGCCGTCGTCCGCGCCGGCGTCGGCGGGTGCGTCACGGTCCTCGCGGGGCGGGACGACGCGGGGCAGCGCCGTCTCCGTCCGGTGGAGCCCGGGCAGCGGCAGGTCGGAGAAGAGGGTGTTCATCGCACCTCAAGGGTAGGCGCGCCCACCCACACGAGAGCGCATCCGGCCACCCGGCGGCCGTCGCCGCACATCCCGCCGCCCTGCAGACCCGCGGGCGCGCAGGAGGAAGGGTTGCGCACGCCATGCGTGCGCAACCCTTCCCAGCCGTGCGGGCGCTGCCGCAGGAGCGCGAGCGACCGTCGGTCGCTCGGTCCGCGTCCCGGATGCGTCAGACGGTGACGTGCTCGCGCAGGCTGCGCGACGTCGCCGCGAGCTCGCGGGCGGCCTCGCGGATGCTGTCGAGCTCGGCCGAGGTGCGGCGCGACGACGCGTCGACCGCGTCGAGCTCGCCCGCGATGCCGCGGCCGCCGTCGGCCGCCTGGGCGACGGTGGCCGCCATGGCGGTCGTCGTCGCCGTCTGCTCCTCGACCGCGCCCGCGATGGTGGTCTGGTAGTCGTTGATCCGGCCGATGATCCCGCTGATCCGCGTGATCTCGTCCGCGGCCCGCGTGACCGCGACCTGGATCGCGTCGACCTGCGCCGAGATGTCGCCGGTCGCTCGCGCCGTC
>NZ_JACVQL010000083.1:5769-16663 GCF_019733465.1 Actinotalea ferrariae
GCGTTGAGCGCGAGCAGGTTCGTCTGCTCGGCGATCGCGGTGATGACCTTGACGACCGAGCCGATCTGCGTCGACGACGCGCCCAGCTCGACGACCGTCCGGTTGGTCGCCTCGGCCGCCTCGACCGCCTCCTCGGCGATCCGCGCCACGGCGTGCGCGTTCTGCGCGATCTCGCCGATCGAGGCGCCCATCTGGTGGGTCCCCGCCGCGACGGCGTCGATGCCCGTGCTGACCTCCTGGGCCGCCCGGCTCACCGAGGCGGTGCGCATCGTGGTCCGCTCGGCCTCGCCGGCCAGGCCGTCGCTCGTCTCGACGAGGCGGGACGCGGCGTCGTCGAGCCGGCCCACGGCGTCCGAGACGCCCTCCGCGACCGACGCGGAGCGGTCGAGGGTCGCGTTCAGCGCGGCGGCGAGCTGCTCGAGCTCGGTGCGGCCGCGGCCCTCCGGCAGACGCGTCGACACGTCGCCGCTCGCGAGCAGCGCGGTCGCCTCGCGGATGGGCCGCACGATGGTGCGGCCCAGCACGAGCGCGAGCCCGCCCGCGACGAGGACGACGACGAGGCCGCTGAGCACGAGCCGCCCGGCCTCGGCGAGCGCGACCGCGCGCACGTCGTCGACGTAGACGCCCGAGCCGATGATCCAGTCCCACGGCTCGTAGCCGATGACGTAGGAGATCTTGGGCTGGGGCGCCTCGGCGCCCGGCTTGGGCCACTGGTAGTTGACGAAGCCCGAACCGTCGGCCGCGACCACCTCGACCATCTCGACGAAGAGGTGCTTGCCGTCGGGGTCCGCGTTCTCGGTGAGGTCGGTCCCGTCGAGCTCCGGCTTCATGGGGTGCATGACCATGGTCGGGCCCATGTCGTTGATCCAGAAGTACTCCTCGCCGGAGTAGCGCAGCGCGCGCACGGCCTCGACGGCGGCGTCCTGCGCCTCCGACTCGCTCATCTCGCCCTGCTCGGCGAGCGTGCCGTAGTGGGTGAGCACGCCCAGCGCGGTCTCGACGACGGTGCGGGTCGCGCTCTGGCGCTCGGCCATGATGCGCTGCTCGACCTGGCGCGCGGCCAGGACGACGAGCACGCCCAGCCCGAGGGCGAGCACGGCGACCATGACCACGAGGCGTGCGGTCACGGACATGGAGGACAGACGTCTCACGAGAGGCTCCTGAAGGGTCGGGTTGCACCCCCATCGACCGGCCGGAGCCCGTCCTGAGTCAGGCTGTGGGCGAAGTCACAGGAGGCGCCGCGCGGCCGCCCACCGCGTCAGCTCGTGCCGCGACGACAGCTGGAGCTTGCGGAGCACCGCCGAGACGTGGGTCTCGACCGTCTTGATCGAGATGAAGAGCTCCGACGCGACCTCGCGGTAGCTGTAGCCGCGGGCGATGAGCCGCATGACCTCGCGCTCGCGCGCGCTGAGGCGGTCGAGCTCGTCGTCGCCGGTCGCGACGTCGCCCGCGGCCGCGCCGAACGCGTCGAGCACGAACCCGGCGAGGCGCGGCGAGAACACGGCGTCGCCCCCGGCGACGCGGCGCACGGCGTCGGACAGGTCCGGGCCGCTGATCGCCTTCGTGACGTACCCCCGCGCACCCGCGCGGATGACCGCCACCACGTCCTCCGCCGCATCCGAGACCGAGAGCGCGAGGAACCGGGTCGTCGCGAGCAGGTCGGCGCAGGCCGTGATGACCTCGGCGCCCCCGCCGCCCATGCCCCCGGGCAGGTGCACGTCGAGCACGACGACGGGCGGCTGCAGCGACCGCACGGCGCGGATCGCGCCCTCGACGTCGTCCGCCTCGCCGACCACCCGGATCGACGGGTCCAGGGACGCGCGGACACCCGCCCGGAACATGAGGTGGTCGTCCACCAGGACGACGTCGTAGGTGGCCGGCGCTGCGGCGGGCGGGGACTGGCTCATGCTCATGGCTGCTGCTCCTCCTCGACGGGCAGGCACAGGTGCACCTCGGTACCCCGGCCCGGCCTGCTCTGCACGGTCGCGGTGCCGCCGCGGCGACGCACCCGGCCGATGATCGACTCCCGCACGCCGAAGCGGTCGCCGGGCACCTCCGCGAGGTCGAACCCGTCGCCGCGGTCGCGCACGAAGACCTCGACCTGGTCGGCGCCCACCTCGAGGTACAGCGAGACGGGCGGCCGGCCGTGCACGACCGCGTTCACGAGCGCCTCGCGCGTCGCCTGCAGGAGCGCCTCGGTGGCGTCGTCGGGCACGCGGTCGCCCACGACCACGGTCTCCACGGCCGCGCCGCGGCCGTCCTCGACCTCGGCGACGACCCGGCGCAGGTCGGCCGCGAGCGACGTGCCCGGCACCTTGCGGTCGTCGTACAGCCACTCGCGCAGCTCGCGCTCCTGCGCCCGGGCGAGGCGGGCGACGTCGTCGGGCCGGTCCGCCCGCGCGCGGATGAGCGCGAGCGTCTGCAGCACCGAGTCGTGCAGGTGCGCCGCGATGTCCGCCCGCTCCGACTCGCGGGCGCGCGCGGCCCGCTCGTCGCCGAGCTCGCGGACGAGCCGCAGCGCCCACGGCGCGAGGACCACCGCGGCGCCGACGAGGACCGCCAGTGCCGCGACGGCGGACCGCACGAGGGTGTCGAGCGTCTCGTCCTGCCCCACGAGGAGGAACACGCCGGCGCCCGCGAGCACCGTGCCGCCGATCAGCCGCACCACGCTCACCGACGTCCGGCCGCCGGCCTGGGAGAAGAACCGTCCGCGCTGCACGGCGTCGAGCTGGCTCCACGCGAGCGCGGTGCCGCCGAGGACGATCAGCGTGGGGACCACCCAGGTCGCCTCGGGTGTGACGCCCTGACGCATGGCGACGAGCAGGCCCGCTGCCGCGATGAGGAGCACGCCGACGCCGATGTCGGTCAGCGGGACCCCGCGCCCCGGGTCGCGCAGCCGTGGGGCGAGGCGGGAGAGCGCGGCGGGCCGGTCCGCCGCTGCCGCGTCCGCCGGGTCGCCCACGGGGACGGTCACCCAGAACCACACGTAGAGCAGCGGGCCGACCGCCGCGATGGGGGTCAGCAGCACGAGCACCACCCGCACGACGCCGACCGGCACGCCGAGGTGCGCGGCGAGGCCCGCGCACACGCCGCCCACCGTGCGGCCGGTCTGCGGACGCCGGAGCGGGAGGTGCGCGCCCGGCGGGCGCGTGGTGGTGGTCGTCACGGGAGCATCGTCACACGTCACCGGGCGCGCGAGGCGGGGTCACGGGGCGCCCGTCGGGAGGTTCGGGGTCGGGATCCGGGTCCCGACCCCGATGCCCTCAGGGTGGTCGACCTCGCGTTCAGGGTCCGCTCAGGGCTGGCCCCGATACCGGCCGACGTCGCGCGGCGGAACCATGATGGTCATGGACGAGACGACTCACCCCGCAGCCGACGAGCCCGCGGGTCAGCCCGGTCAGCCGACGGACCCGCAGGGCCCCGGCACCCCCGGCACCGCCGGCACCTCCGGCACCCCCGGCGCTTCCAGCGCTTCCGGCACTTCCGGCACCCCCGGCACCTCCAGCACTGCCGGCTCCTCCAGCGCTGCCGGCAGCGTCGGCACCGAGGGCAGCGCGCCGCCGCCCCCGCCGCCGGGCGCGGGTCCGTACGCACCGCCGCCCGGCGGGGGCACGTACGCGCCGCCGACCGGATCGGCCTGGACGGCGCCGGACCCCACGTCGGCGACGGGCCCGAGCGGTGCCGACAGCTTCTTCGACGCCGTGCGTCGCACCGGCGTCGTCCGCTCGGAGGAGCGGTGGGTCGGTGGCGTCGCGGGCGGCCTCGCCCTGCGGCTCGGCGTCGACCCCCTGGTCACGCGCGGCGTGCTCGCGGTGAGCGTCCTGCTCGGCGGCCTCGGCCTCGTGCTCTACGGCATCGGCTGGCTGCTGCTCCCCGAGCAGCGCGACAGCCGGATCCACCTCCAGCAGCTGTTCCGCGGCGACTTCGACGCGGCCGTGATCGGTGGCTTCGCGCTGCTCGTCACCGGCATCTCGTTCCCCGACCGCTGGGGTCCGGGCCTGTGGTGGGGGCCGGACAACGGCTGGTGGCGCGGCCTGCTGTGGATGTGCGCCGTCGCGCTCGTCGTCGTCCTCGTGGTCTCCGCGAGCAACCGCAACCGCGCGGCGGGCACGTGGTCGGGCGCCGGCCCGCAGGGCCCGCAGGGTCCGCACGGCCCGCAGGGTCCGAACGGCCCGCAGGGCCCGCAGGGTCCGAACGGCCCGCAGGGACCCGGGCCCGTGGGCACCGACGCCCAGACGTCCGCGCCGTCGCCGGCCGCACCCCACGCATCCCCCGCCGCGGCTCCGCCCCGGCCCCGACCGGAAGGACCCACGACCACCATGTACCCGACCACGACCGCCTACCCGACCACGCCCCCGCCACCGGCCGCGCCCGCGGGTTCGTGGCAGGGCGGGCCGGCGCCCCAGGACTGCGCCCCGGCCGCGTACGCAGCGGGTGCCGGGACCGGACCCGCGACCACCCTCCACCGCACCGCACCGCGCGGCCCGGGTGGCGGCGTCGTCGGCGTCGTCGTCGCGCTGTCGCTGCTGACGCTCGCGGCGCTGCTGTACCTCGACCGCATCGGGCGCTTCGACGGTCCGGTCCTGCTCACGGCCGGTGCGGTGGCGGTGACCCTGCTCGGCCTCGCCGTGATCGTCGCGGGCCTCCGGGGCCGCACGGCGGGTGGCCCCGGCGCGCTCGCCGTCGTGCTCACGCTGGCCCTCGTGCCGATGGTCGCGGTGGACCGCTACGCCGGCGTCGGTGGCTGGGACGCCGACTGGGACTGGGACGGCGGCACCGCGGTCGGTGACGTGGACCGCACGCCGACGACGGCCGCCGAGGCCGAGGACGGCTACGCGATCGGCGCCGGGTCTGTCGAGCTCGACCTCACCGAGGTGCCGCTCGAGGCGGACGGGACGCTCGTCGTCCCGATCGGCGTCGGCGCCGGCGACGTCACGGTCGTGATCCCGGCCGGCACGGCGGTCGAGGCCGAGGTCGAGGTCATGGCGGGCGAAGTCCGCTGGCTCGGCGAGGGGGCGGTGCGCGGCACCCCGGGCACAGGCGGGACGCAGACCTTCCGGACCGACGACGTCGCCGACGGCGACGAGCCGCAGATCCACCTCGACATCACGCTCGGCGCGGGCAACGTCACCGTGGAGCAGGCGCCATGAGCACGCCGGACGACCGGCGGTCCAGCGCCCCGACGCCGGACGGCCGGGGGCCCGACGCCCAGCACACCACCGACCCCCGCGAGGAGAGCACCATGGACACCACCCCCGACCGCGAGGACCGGGCGCACGACGACACCGCCCGGACCGAGCGCATCGACGTCGGCGACACCGCCGTCCCGCTCGGCGACGCCGAGCACAGCGAGCTGAACGACACCCAGCGGCTCGAGCTCCCCGGGACGCGTCCCGACGTGTCGACCGCCGTGTTCGGGACGCAGCCGGCAGCGACGAGCACGACGGCAGGCGGCACGGCGGGCGGGTTCTCGACGACCGTCCCCTCGGCCACGAGCACGACGGCCCGCTCCGAGGACGTGACCCAGCCCGAGCGGCGCGGCGTGCGGGTGGGGACCGTGGTGTGGGGCCTCGTCATCGCCGCCGTCGGCGTGGGGCTCGTGGCGTTCGCGAGCGGCGTGGTGTTCGACGTCGAGCTGGCGCTCATCCTCCTCGTCGCCGCGGCGGGGGCCGCGCTCCTGCTCGGCTCGCTGCTCGGCGCCCGCCGACGGCGCAGCTGAGCCTCGGCACCGGGCCGCAGCTCGCGCGGCGACCCGCACCTCGCACGTCGCACTTCGCACTTCGCACCTCGCACCACACGACCGCACCGGCACCCGCCGGTGCGGTCGTGCGCGTCCGGGCGCGTGCGGCGGTGTGACGGTGTGACGGTGTGACGGCAGGCTCAGACGCCCGCGCCGACGAGCGCCCGGGCCCGCGCGTACTCGGCGTCGGCCGCAGCCAGGGTGGTCGCCCAGTCGAACCGCGGCCGGTGCGCGAGCGCGTGCGCACGCAGCCGCTCGACCCGCTCCGGCTCCCGGACGAACGACACCAGCGTCCGCGCCATCGCGGCGTCGTCGTCGACCAGCACGCCGTCGACGCCGTCGGTGACGAACTCCTCGATCCCCGTGCCGCGGCGCGCGACGACGACCAGGCCCGCCGTCCGCGCCTCGAGCGCCGCGATGCCGAAGGCCTCGAGCACGGCCGGGGCGAGGAAGACCTCGGCGTCGTCGTAGGCCGCGCGCAGCTCGTCCCGCGGCACGCGGCCCCGCAGCGTCACGACGTCGGCGAGGCCCCGCCGCTCGACGCTCTTCTGCATCGCCGGGCGGCTCGGGCCGTCCCCGAGCACGTCCAGCCGCAGCGAGCCCTCGGGCAGCTGCGTCATGACGTCCTCGACCAGCCCGACGAGCGCGCCGCCCCGCTTGCGCGGCGCCAGCCGCATCGTCGCGACGCACCGCAGCGGCCCACCGCGCGGTCCCGCGGCGGCACCCGGCCGCGGCGCCCACCGCTCGAGGTCCATCCCGTTCGGGACGACGGCGACCTCGGCGCGGAACACGTCGCGCACCCGCTCGGCGGCCGCGGAGCTGACCGCGGAGAGGGCGACCGGGGCGCTCCCCCACCGGGTGCGCCGCACGAGCGCGCCCATCGCCGGCACGGCGCCGTCGAGCATGCAGTGCCACGTGATGGCCAGCGGCACCCCGGCGCCGAGCGCCACGCGCGCGCCGTCGAACGCGAACGGCGAGACGACGCCGGCGTGCACGTGCACGACGTCGGGCCGCAGGTCGCGCAGGAGCTCACGGACGCGCGGCGGCGCGAGCGGGTTCACCGGGAGGTCGAAGGGGACGTGCGTCCCGAGGCGGTGCACCGCGACGCCGTCGTCCTGCTGCACGACGCCGCCGCGCTCACCGCCCGCTCCGGGCGTCGCCGTGAGCACGTGGACCTCGTGGCCCGCGGCGGCCTGCGCGCGGGCGAGGTCCCGGACCTGCGACTCGATGCCGCCGGTTCGCGGCGCGTAGCAGTCGGACACGTGGAAGACCCGCACCCCGGCAGGCTATCCGCCCCGCGCCGGCCGTGGCCGGATCGGGACCTCCGAACCATGCAGGACCGGGCCCCACCTGCCGATGGTCCACCCATGAGCCGTCTGCGACCGGCCCACGTGCACGTGGGCTTCACCGTCGTCACGGCCGTGCTCTGCGTCTACCACGTCCTCGCGACGCACCTCGCGGCCGACCGGACGCCCGCCATCGCCGCCGTCGTCCTCTCGAGCGCCCTCCCGGGCCTGCTGCTGCTCGTCATGCTCCTCCGCCGGCGGATCGTCGCGCCGATGCCGTGGTGGTTCGTGCTCGGCGCCATGGTGGCCCTCACCGTCCACAACGCCGAGGCGCTCCGTCAGGTCGGCCTCGAGGGCCGCCCGGTGGCCGGCGGGGCGCTCTTCCTCCTCACGCTCCCGCTCGGCTACGTCGGCCTGCTCGTCGCCGCGCTCCTGGTCTCCTACCGCTACGCGCGCGCGGACGTCGGTGGCATCGTCGACGGCGTCCTCATCGGCATCGGGGCGGCGAGCCTGCTGTGGGCCGTCGCCCTCACGCCGGCCCTCACCGAGCAGGGCGCACCGGCCGGGACGTGGCTCTACACGTTCGTGGTCGTGCTCCTCGTCTCCGGCATCGCGGGCGCGGTCGTCCGCGCCGTGACCACGTCGCACGCGGCGCGTGCGCCGCTCGCGTACCTGCTGGTCGCCGTGGGCACCACGCTCGCCGGCAACGTCCTCGACGTCCTCACGACCGACCCGGAGACGGGCGCCGGGGCGTGGTGGGTCTCGCTGCTCTGGATCGCCGGCTACGTCGCCCTGGCGGCCGCTGCTGCCCACCCGTCGCACGTGCACCTCTCGCGCCCCGAGACCCAGGTCAGCGGCCGGCTCTCACCGCTCCGACTCGCGTTCCTCGGCGGGATCCTGCTCCTGGACCCGCTCATCGTGGCGATCCAGACGCTCGCGGACCAGCCCGGGTCGCCGCTGCTGGTCATCTCCTCGCTCCTCGTCGTCCCGCTCGTCATGCTCCGGGTCGGCCAGCTCGCGCGGCTGCACGCGGCCGCGGAGACGCGGCTCGAGCGCCTCGCGACGCACGACGTCCTCACGGACCTGCCGAACCGGCGCGCGATCGACGAGCACCTCGAGGCGGCGCTCGGTCGTGTCGCTCGGGGCGTCTCGCCGGGCGTCGTCGTGCTGTTCCTCGACCTCGACGACTTCAAGGCCGTCAACGACGACCACGGGCACCACCTGGGGGACCGCCTGCTCGTGACGGTCGGCCGCCGCCTGCGTGCCGCCGTGCGCGCGCAGGACCTCGTCGGCCGGTTCGGCGGCGACGAGTTCGTCGTCGTGATCGAGGGCGACCCGGACGTGGTCCGGCAGGAGGCCGAGGCGCGCATCGCCTCGGCGCTGCAGGCACCCGTGCGCCTGGGCGAGGTGGTCGCGTCGGCGCGCGCCAGCGTGGGCGCGGCCGAGGTGCGACCGGGCGACGACGTCAGCGCCGAGCAGGTGCTCTCCGCCGCCGACGCGCGGATGTACGAGCGCAAGCGCCCCGTCCGCGGACCGGTGCAGGGCTTCGAGGTGCAGACCCGGGTGCAGAGCTCCGACAGGCAGGGCTCCGACAGGCAGAGCACCGACAGGCAGGGCACCGACAGGCAGGGCACCGACCGGGGCTGAGGCGTGGGCTCAGGCGCGCCGTCGCCTCACTCCCACTCGATGGTGCCCGGCGGCTTGCTCGTGACGTCGAGCGTCACGCGGTTGATCTCGCGCACCTCGTTGGTGATGCGCGTCGAGATGGTCGCGAGCACGTCGTACGGCACACGGGCCCAGTCCGCCGTCATGGCGTCCTCGGACGTCACGGGGCGCAGCACCACGGGGTGGCCGTAGGTGCGGCCGTCGCCCTGCACACCGACCGACCGCACGTCGCCCAGCAGGACCACAGGGCACTGCCAGATCTGCCGGTCGAGGCCCGCGCGGGTCAGCTCCTCGCGCGCGATGGCGTCCGCCTCGCGCAGCACGTCGAGCCGCTCGGCCGTGACCTCGCCGATGATGCGGATGCCCAGGCCCGGGCCCGGGAACGGCTGACGCCACACGATGGCGTCCGGCAGGCCCAGCTCCAGCCCGACGGCGCGGACCTCGTCCTTGAACAGCGCGCGCAGCGGCTCGACGAGCTCGAACTGCAGGTCGTCGGGCAGCCCGCCGACGTTGTGGTGCGACTTGATGTTGGCGGCACCCTCGCCGCCGCCCGACTCGACGACGTCGGGGTAGAGGGTGCCCTGGACCAGGAAGCGGACGTCCTCGCCGTGCTCGCCGCTCTCCGCGACCACCTCGCGCGCGGCCGCCTCGAAGACGCGGATGAACTCGCGACCGATGATCTTGCGCTTGGTCTCCGGGTCCGTGACGCCGGCGAGCGCGCCGAGGAAGCGCTCGCGCGCGTCGACGACCTTGAGCTGGACGCCCGTCGCCGCCACGAAGTCGGTCTCGACCTGCTCGGCCTCGCCCTTGCGCAGCAGCCCGTGGTCGACGAAGACGCAGGTCAGCTGGTCGCCGACGGCCTTCTGGACGAGCGCGGCCGCGACCGCGGAGTCCACGCCGCCCGAGAGGCCGCAGATGACGCGGGCGCTGCCGACCTGCGCGCGGATCCGCTCGACCTGCTCGGCGATGACGTTGCCCGCCGTCCACTCGGGGCGCAGGCCCGCGCCCCGGTAGAGGAAGTTCTCGAGGGCGTGCTGCCCGAGCGGCGAGTGCTTGACCTCGGGGTGCCACTGCATGCCGAACAGGCGCCGGTCGCGGTCCTCGAAGGCGGCGACGGGTGAGCCCGTCGACGTCGCGAGCACGCTGAAGCCCTCGGGTGCCGCGTGCACGGCGTCCCCGTGGCTCATCCACACCGACTGCTCGGTCGGCGAGCCGGTGAGCAGCACACCTGCCTGGGGCACCGTCACGTGGGTGCCGCCGTACTCGCGCGCGCCGGTCTGCGCGACGTCGCCACCGAGGGCCCGGGCCATGGCCTGGAAGCCGTAGCAGATGCCCAGCACGGGCACCCCGGCCTCGAACAGGGCCGGGTCGACCGCGGGCGCGCCGTCGGCGTACACGCTCGCGGGGCCGCCCGAGAGGATCAGGGCCGAGGGCTTCTTCGCGAGGATGTCCTCGACCGAGGCCGTGTGCGGCACGATCTCGGAGTACACCTTGGCCTCGCGCACGCGGCGCGCGATGAGCTGCGCGTACTGCGCGCCGAAGTCGACGACGAGGACGGGCCCGGACTCGAGCGCGTCGTCCGGGGCCACGGCGTGGTGCGTGGCATCGCCGGAGGCGGCGCTGCTGGCGTCGGTACGGGGGTTCGCGGGCCGCGCGGAGTCGCTCACCCGTCGAGTCTAGTGAGCGGGAGGGGACGCGACGGGCCGCGTCCGCGCCTCGGCCCGCGCCCGGAGCAGCGCGCCGACGCCGACGGCGAGCGCGGCCCCGAGCACCAGCTCGATCGCCGTGAACGCGACCACCCACGCGTCGACCGGCACACGACCCGCGACGGCGAGCTGCACGACGGCGCCCACGAGCTGGGCGAGGACGAGGGCGGGCACCCCGGCCACGAGCCAGTGCCACCACGGACGACGCGCTGCGCGGCCGGCGCCGAACGTCAGCACCGCGACCGTCACCCCGGCCAGGGCGACGACCACGCCGACCGCTGCGAGGACGAGCCCGAGGAGGTCGAGCGGTGCCCCGTGGAGGCTCGACACGACCACCAGCGTCGCCACCGTGCCGAGCAGCTGGACCGCGAGCACACCGGCCACCCAGGCGACGAGCAGCCTCGCGACGCCGAGCCCGACGCCGGCCTGCGCCACGGCGCTCCCGCTCCGCTCGCCCGGGGCCGGGGCGTCCTGCGGCGCGGCGGGCGGCGGCACGT
>NZ_JACVQL010000084.1 GCF_019733465.1 Actinotalea ferrariae
CTCCTGGTCGGTGCCGACCTGCGCGACGCCGACCTGCGCGGCGCGGACCTCCTGGGCGCGGACCTGCGGGGCACGGACCTGGGCGGCGCCGACCTCACGGGCGCGTTCTTCTGCACGCCCATGCAGCTCGCGGCCGCACGCGGCGACACCCGCACGCGCCCGCCGCTCGACCTGCAGCCGCCCTCGCACTGGGCCGACGTCGCGGTGCCGCTCAGCCCGCCGGCGCCGGGCGGACGAGCACGGCGCGTCGGTCGCGGCCCCCGCCCTCGAGGACGCTGACCGCGGGGTCCTCACTCCGCGAAGCTGTGCTCCTCGCCCGGGAAGCCGCCCGAGCGCACGTCCTCGAGGTAGGCGCGCGTGGCGTCGGTGAGCGCCTCGCGCAGGCGGCCGTAGCGCTTGGCGAACCTCGGCGACCAGTCGCTGAGGCCCGCCATGTCGGGCCAGACGAGCACCTGGCCGTCGCACTGCGGGCCGGCGCCGATGCCGATCGTGGGCACCGACAGGATCTCGGTGACCTGGGCGGCGATCGGCGCGGGGACCATCTCGAGGACGATCGCGAAGGCCCCGGCCTCCTGGAGCGCGAGCGCGTCGGCCGACAGCCGTTCCGCCGCACCCTCGCCGCGGCCCTGCACGCGCTTGCCGCCCAGCACGTTCTCGGACTGCGGCGTGAAGCCGAGGTGGCCCATGACGGGGATGCCCGCGCCGGTGAGGAGCCGCACGTGCTCGACGACGCGCTGCCCGCCCTCGAACTTCACGGCGTGCGCGCCGGCCTCCTTGAGCATGCGCACCGCGGTCGCGTGCGCCTGCTGGGGCGACGCCTCGTACGAGCCGAACGGCAGGTCCGCGACGACGAGGGCCCGCCGCACGGCCCCGGTGACGGCACGCGTGTGGTGGATCATGTCCTCGACCGTGACGGGGATCGTCGTCGGGTGGCCGTAGAAGTTGTCCCCTAGGGAGTCCCCGACGAGCAGCACGTCCGTGCCGACCTCGTCGAAGATCTGCGCGGTCGGCGCGTCGTACGCCGTGAGCATCGTGATGCGCTCGCCGCGCTCCTTGGCCGCACGCAGGTGGTGCACGCGCACGCGCCGCGGGGGCGTGGGCGCTGCGGTCGGGTCACTCATCGACGGGTCCCTTCGGCTCGCGCCACCGGGAGGTGACGGGGAGGCGGCGGTCCCGCCCGAACGCCAGCGCGGACACCTTCGGGCCCGGCGGGTACTGCCTGCGCTTCCACTCGGCCCGGTCCACGAGGGCGAGCACCGTGTCGACCACCTCGGCCTCGAAGCCGCGCGCGAGGAGCTCCTCGCGGCCCTCGGCGTGCTCGACGTACGCGTCGAGCACCTCGTCGAGCAGGTGGTACGGGGGGAGCGAGTCGGTGTCCATCTGACCGGGGCTGAGCTCGGCCGACGGCGGCTTCGTGATCGAGCTCTCCGGGATCGGCGGGAGGTCGCCCTGGTCGAGCGCCGCCTGGTTGCGCCAGCGCGCGAGCGCCCAGACGCGCGACTTGTCGACGTCCTTGAGCGGTGCGTAGCCGCCGACGGCGTCGCCGTAGATCGTGGAGTAGCCCACGGCGAGCTCGGACTTGTTGCCGGTCGCCAGGACGAGGTGTCCCTCGACGTTGGACACGCCCATGAGGACGACGCCGCGCACGCGGGCCTGCAGGTTCTCGCCCGCGACGCCGGGCAGCTCCATCTCCGCGCGGAACGCGTCGACCATCGGCCCGATCGGCTGGACGCGGTAGTCCGCGCCGATGCGCTTCGCGAGGTCCGCGGCGTCGTCGCGCGAGTGCTGCGACGAGTGCCCCGACGGCATCGAGATGCCCACGACGTTCTGCCCGCCGACGGCGTCGGCCGCCATGGCGGCCACGAGCGCGGAGTCGATGCCGCCCGAGAGCCCCAGCACGACCGAGCGGAAGCCGTTCTTGGTGACGTAGCCGCGCAGGCCCGTGACGGCGGCCGAGTAGACCTCGGCGTCCGGGTCCATCGGGGCCGCTAGCAGACCGGGCTCGGGCCGGGTCCCCGCCTCGGGGAGCTCCCACACGAGCAGGTGCTCGACGAACTGCGGCGAGCCCGCGAGCGGGGTGCCGTCGCGGTCCACGACGAACGAGCCGCCGTCGAACACGAGGTCGTCCTGGCCGCCGACCATGTTGACGTAAGCGACCGGCGCGCCGACCTCCCGGGCGCGTCGCGCCGCGAGCTCGGACCGGACGTGGCCCTTGCCCTCCTCGAACGGTGACCCGTTGATCACCAGGAGCAGCTCGACGACGGCCTCGTCCATGAGCGACACCGGGCCGCCGTCCTGCCAGATGTCCTCGCACACGACGATCCCGACGCGGCGCCCGTCGACCTCGACGACGCACTGCTCGTCGCCGGGCACGAAGATCCGGTACTCGTCGAAGACGCCGTAGTTCGGCAGGTGGTGCTTGTCGTAGTGGGCGACGACCTCGCCGCGGTGCAGGACGAGAGCCCGGTTGGTCGCGCGGCCCTGGGGGCTGCGCCCGAGCGTCCCGAGCACGACGACGACCTCGCCGAGACCGGCGTCGACGAGGTCCTTCGCGAGGCGTGCGACGGCGCGGTCGGCGGCACGGGCGAACGAGTCGCGCAGCGCGAGGTCCTCGATCGGGTAGCCCGTGATCGTCATCTCGGGGAAGGCGACGAGCGCCGCGCCCTGCGAGGCGGCGTCGGCCGTCCACTCGAGGACCTTGCGGGCGTTGCCGTCGACGTCGCCGACGCACGTGTCGACCTGGGCGAGTGCGATGGTCAGACCCATGGTCGTCACCCTAGCCAGGACGTCAGGGTGCGGCGTGCCGAGGCGCGGACCTGCGGCCGCGCGGGCGGGCGGGTACGGCATGATCCAGCCATGGACAGGCAGCAGGAGTTCGTGCTCCGCACGGTCGAGGAGCGGGACATCCGCTTCATCCGCCTCTGGTTCACCGACGTGCTCGGGATCCTCAAGTCGGTCGCGGTCGCCCCGGCCGAGCTCGAGGCGGCCTTCGCCGAGGGCATCGGGTTCGACGGCAGCGCCATCGAGGGCCTCACGCGGGTCTACGAGGCGGACATGCTCGCGAAGCCGGACCCGTCCACGTTCCAGGTGCTCCCGTGGCGCGGTGACACGCACGGCACCGCCCGGATGTTCTGCGACATCATGACGCCGGACGGCCAGCCGTCCCTCGCGGACTCCCGCTACGTCCTCAAGCGGGCGCTCAACCGGGCGAGCGAGAAGGGCTTCACCTTCTACACGCACCCCGAGGTCGAGTTCTACCTCTTCGAGCCGCCGGCCGAGCACGACAAGCCGCTGGTGCCCGTCGACCAGGGCGGGTACTTCGACCACGTCCCGCGCGGCACGGGCCACGACTTCCGCCGGGCCGCGATCACGATGCTCGAGTCCATGGGCATCTCGGTGGAGTTCTCCCACCACGAGGCCGGGCCGGGCCAGAACGAGATCGACCTGCGCTACGCCGACGCGCTCACGACGGCGGACAACATCATGACCTTCCGCACGGTGGTCAAGGAGGTCGCGCTCGAGCAGGGCATCTTCGCGTCCTTCATGCCCAAGCCGCTCGCGGAGCACCCGGGCTCGGGCATGCACACCCACCTCTCGCTCTTCGAGGGCGACCGCAACGCGTTCCACGAGCCGGGCGCGCCCATGGAGCTGTCCGCGACGGCCCGCAAGTTCATCGCGGGCCTGCTGCACCACGCGGCCGAGATCACCGCGATCACCAACCAGTTCGTGAACTCGTACAAGCGCGTGTGGGGTGGCGCCGAGGCGCCGTCGTACATCTGCTGGGGCCACAACAACCGGTCGGCCCTCGTCCGCGTGCCGCTCTACAAGCCGGGCAAGGGCAACTCGAGCCGGGTCGAGTACCGCGGCGTCGACGCGGCCACGAACCCCTACCTCGCGTACGCGGTGCTGCTCGCGGCCGGGCTCAAGGGCATCGAGGAGGGGTACGAGCTGCCCGACGGCGCCGAGGACGACGTCTGGGAGCTCACCGACGCCGAGCGGCGCGCGCTCGGGATCCAGCCGCTCCCGTCGTCGCTCGAGCAGGCCGTCGCCGTGATGGAGAAGTCTGAGCTCGTGGCCGAGACGCTGGGCGAGCACGTGTTCGACTTCGTGCTGCGCAACAAGCGCGAGGAGTGGAACGCGTACCGGGCGCAGGTGACGCCGTTCGAGCTGAAGCGGTTCCTCTCGGTCCTGTGACGCGGCGGTGAGCGAGACCACGGCCGACGGCCGCCGGCGGACGCTGCGGGCACGACTGACCCGGCTGGGCTTCACGGACACCGAGCGCGCCTGCACGCTGCTCGACGACGCCGACCTCGTCGCGGTCACCGGGACCATCGACGAGGCGGCGCCGCTGCTCGAGGCGCTCGCCCACGTCGCGTCGCCCGACGACGCGCTGCTCGCGCTCACCCGCCTCTCCGGCGCGTGCCGGGCCGCGGGGGAGACGTCGCGCTGCGGCCTGCGCGACGTCCTGGCGACGCCGTCGGCGCACCGCGACGGGCTGCTCGCGGTGCTCGGGGCGTCGTCGGCGCTCGCCGACCACCTCGTCCGGCACCCGCGAGACCTCGCAGCGCTCGCGGAGCGGTCGCCGATCGGGGCCGACGTCGGCCAGGTCCGCGCCGAGCTGCTCGCGGCGGTGGGCGCGCCCGACCTGGCGGACGCCGGCGTCGTCGGACCGGTCGCGACCGTCGTCGGGGACGCGGGGGTCGACGCGCTGCGCCGCGCGTACCGGCGGCGGCTGCTGCGCATCGCGGCCACCGACCTCCTGACCGCGGAGCCCCTGTCCCTGCTGCCCGCGGTCGCTGCGGCGCTCGCCGACCTCGCGGCGGCCGCGCTCGAGGGAGCCCTGGCCCTCGCGCGGGCCGAGCACCCGCACGAGGCCGCCGTCGTGCGCCTCGCGGTGATCGGCATGGGCAAGTGCGGCGGGCGCGAGCTCAACTACGTGAGCGACGTCGACGTCGTGCACGTCGCCGAGCCGGCCGAGGGCTGCCCCGAGGACGAGGCGATGCGCGCGGGGGCGAAGCTCGCGACGGCGCTCGCCCGGGTGTGCAGCGGCCCCTCGGGCGAGCCGGCGCTCTGGCCGGTCGACGCGGCGCTGCGGCCCGAGGGCAAGAACGGGCCGCTCGTGCGGACCGTCGAGAGCCACGTGAGCTACTACGAGCGCTGGGCCAAGACCTGGGAGTTCCAGGCGCTGCTCAAGGCGCGCGTCGTCGCCGGGGACCGCGAGCTGGGTGCGCGCTACACGGAGGCGATCGCGCCGTTCGTGTGGTCGGCCGTCGAGCGCGAGAACTTCGTCGAGGACTCGCAGGCGATGCGGCGCCGGGTCGAGCAGCACGTGCCCGCGTCGGAGGCGGACCGCCAGCTCAAGCTGGGCGTCGGCGGGCTGCGCGACGTCGAGTTCACCGTGCAGCTGCTCCAGCTCGTCCACGGCCGCTCGGACGAGAGCATCCGCAGCGCGAGCACGCTGACCGCGCTGTCCGCGCTCGCCGCCGGCGGGTACGTGGGCCGCGACCACGCCTCGCGCCTGGCCGTGTGCTACCGCCTGCTGCGTGTGCTCGAGCACCGCATCCAGCTGCACCGGCTGCGGCGCACGCACCTCATGCCGACGGCGGAGGCGGACCTGCGCCGCCTCGCGCGGTCGATCGGCATGCGCGCGGGCGGCGCCGACGAGGTGACCGAGCGCTGGCGCTCGGTGCGGCGCGACGTGCGGCACCTGCACGAGGAGCTCTTCTACCGCCCGCTGCTGCCCGCGACCGCGAGCCTCTCGCGCGAGGACGTGACGCTCGCGCCCGACGCGGCGCGCGCCCGGCTGGCCGCCATCGGCTACCGCGACCCGGCCGGCGCGCTGCGGCACATCGCCGCGCTGACCGAGGGCGTGAGCCGGCGCGCGGCCATCCAGCGCCAGCTCCTGCCCGTGCTGCTCGGCTGGTTCGCCGAGGGGACCGACCCGGACGCGGGGCTGCTCGCGTTCCGCCGGCTCTCCGACGAGCTGGGCGCCACGCACTGGTACCTCAAGCTGCTGCGCGACTCCGGTGCCGCGGCCCAGCGCCTCGCGCGGCTCCTGTCGACGTCGCGGTACGTCGCCGACGCGCTCGCGCGGTCGCCCGAGTCCGTCGCCTGGCTCGACGACGACGCCGAGCTCGCGCCGCGCGACCGGGCACGCCTCGAGGCCGAGGCCGACGCCGTGCTGACGCGCCAGAGCGAGTCGGCCGTGGCCACGACGCTCCTGCGCGCGCTGCGGCGCCGGGAGATGGCGCGCACCGCGGTGGCCGAGGTGCTCGGGTCCAGCTCGGTCACCTCCGCGACCGCATCCCTCACCGCCGCGGCCGACGTCGTGCTCGCGGGCGCGCTGCGGATCGCCGAGTACGAGGTGCGCGAGGGCCCCGACGGCGTCCTGACGCGCAACGCGATCATCGCGATGGGGCGGCTCGGGGGCAGCGAGCTGGGCTACGGGTCGGATGCCGACGTGCTCTTCGTCCACGACCCGCTGCCGGGTGTCGACGAGGGACGCGCGCAGGCGCAGGCGATGGCCGTGGCGGCGCGCGTGCGGGCGCTGCTCGGCGAGGTGGGTCCCGAGCCGGCGCTCGAGGTCGACGCGGGGCTGCGCCCCGAGGGCCGCAACGGCCCGCTCGTGCGGACGCTCGCGTCGTACGGCGAGTACTACCAGCGCTGGTCGTCGCCCTGGGAGAGCCAGGCGCTGCTGCGTGCGCGCCCCGTCGCGGGCGACGCGGCGCTCGGTGACCGCTTCGTGGCGCTCGTGGACCCGCTGCGGTTCCCGGCGGGCGGGGCGGACGCGGCTGCCGTGCGCGAGGTGCGGCGGCTCAAGGCGCGGATGGAGGCGGAGCGGCTGCCGCGGGGCGTCGACCCCGGCCGGCACCTCAAGCTGGGCCGCGGTGGGCTGAGCGACGTCGAGTGGACCGTGCAGCTGCTCCAGCTGCAGCACGGCCACGCCGTGGAGGGTCTGCGTACGCCGCGCACGCTCGAGGCGCTCGACGCCGCCGCCGGTGAGGGCCTGGTCGCGGCGGACGACGCCGCGGTGCTGCGCGAGGCGTGGCTGCTCTCGTCGCGGCTGCGGGACGCGCTCGTGCTGTGGAGCGGTCGCGCCGGGGGTGCGGGCGCCGACGTGCTGCCGCACGACGGCAGGGCGCTGTCCGCGCTCGCCCGGCTGCTGGGGTTCGGCCCGGGGTCGGGCGCGGAGCTCGAGGAGATGTACCTGCGCACCGGGCGGCGGGCGCGGGCCGTCGTCGAGCGGCTGTTCTACGGCTGACGGGGCGTGGCGGCTCACGCGGCCCGGGTGTCCGGACGAGGCGCCGGACGGGGTGCCGTTAGGGTCGAGGCATGTGGTTCCGCATCGTTCTGATCCTTGCGGCGATCGTCGTGGGCGTGTTCTCCGCGGTGGAGGGCAGGGGGCCCGTGGCGCTCGCGATGGTGCTCGTCGTCGCCGGCCAGGTGGTCGCCGAGGTGAGCAGCCGCCGTCGGGCGCGGCGTGAGGCGGAGGAGCGGACGCGGCGCTGAAGCCGGTGCCCGACCGGTCCTGACGTCGGACCGACCGCGTGGCTCGAGCCCATCCCGCAGATCGACGTCAGGGCAGATCGACGTCAGGGCAGATGGAGCAGGGCAGGTCCACTCCCGCAGATCAGCCCCGGCAGATCGACCTCGGCAGGTCGACCAGGAGCATCAGCGCAGTCCGCGGGGCGGGCCCTCGATCTTGGGGCACGTGTCGACGACGACGTCGAGCCCCGCGGCGCGGGCACGGTCCTCGGCCGCCGGGTCGGTCACGCCGAGCTGGAGCCAGACCGCCCGCGCGCCGATCGCGATCGCGTCGTCGATGACGGCCCCGGCACGCGAGGAGTTGACGAAGACGTCGACGACGTCGACGGCCCCCGGCACGTCGGTCAGCCGCTCGTAGCCGGCGGCGCCGTGGACGGTCTCGGCCCGCGGGTGGACGGGCACGATCTCGTGGCCGAGGCCCTGGACGTACGCCGCGACGCCGTACGCGGCGCGCGCACGGTTCGTGGACAGGCCGACGACGGCCCAGCGCCCCGGCTCGCGCAGCAGGCGGTCGATCACCGCGGGATCGTTCACGCTGCCAGCCAAGCACACGCGCGGCGGCGCAGCAGGTCAGGTGCAGGACTAGCCTCCCCTCGTGCCCCTCGACGTCGTGCCGCTGGTCCAGGTGCCGGCTGGTCGGCTCGAGCTGCGCGACGCCCGGACGGGCACGTCCCGCACCGTCGTCCTCGAGCCGTTCCGCCTCGGCGTGACGCCGGTGACCGCGGCGGAGCACGGTGCGATCGAGGCCCACGGCGCCGCGCGTGCCGGCGAGGGTGGGGCCCACGGCGCCGTGCGTGCCGGCGGGAGCGGTGAACACCCGCGTCGCGACGGCGCGGGCGCCGTGGTCGTGAGCGCCGTGGTCGAGGTAAGCACCGTGGTCGAGGTGGTCGAGGTGGTCGAGGTGGTCGAGGTGGTCCAGGTGGGCCACGTGGTCAAGGTGGGTGCCGAGAACGACGCCGGCGTACCCGCACACCCCGTCACCTGGTTCGAGGCCGTCCAGTGGTGCAACGCCGCGTCCGCCGCGGCGGGTCTGCGCCCGGCGTACGACGTCGTGGGCCGTCGCGTCACCTGGGACGTCGCGTCCGACGGCTACCGCCTCCCGACCGAGGCCGAGTGGGAGTGGGCGTGCCGCGCGGGGACCACGGGACCCACCCACGGCGACCTGGCCGACGTCGCCTGGACCGCCGCGGACGACGTCGAGGGTCCGCAGCCCGTGGCACGCAAGCGCCCCAACGCCCTCGGGCTGCACGACACGCTCGGCAACGTGTGGGAGTGGTGCTGGGACCACGCCGACACCGCGCGCTACGGCGACTACCGCAGCCTGCGCGGCGGCGGCTGGGCCGACGAGTCGTGGAGCTGCCGTGCGTCCGTGCGCCGCGGCAGCGCCCCCGACGCGGTGATCGAGGACGTCGGCTTCCGGGTCGCGAGGGGTGCGGTCGGCCGCGCCGGGGCCGACGCCGCACAGGGCTGGTCCGCGGCGGCCGACCGCGAACGCGCCGACGTGCGGGGACCGCTGCCCGTCGGCTGGACCCCGCTGCGCGAGCCGTCCGCCTGAGGTCCGCGCCCGGAAGCGCGGCTGACGACGGCCCGGGCGCGGGTCGAGCGGTCGACAAGGGCCCCGGCGTGGGGCGGAAGCAGTGGCTGGCGGTGTGCGGGGTCGCCGACGTCGGAGGGGATCCCGCGCGGTCAGCCCGGGCCCAGCCGTCAGGCACTCGTGCGAATCTGGCGTGCCGCCACCCGGACCCAGCCGCCTGGCGATTCGCACGGAACCGGCGTGCGGCTATCCGGACCCAGCCGTCAGGCAGTCGTGCGGGGGCGGTCGTGGTCGGGCGGGTGCGAGTGAGTCGTCACGACTGTCGCGGGTAGGCGCGCGGGTCGGCCGAGGTGCCAAGTCGTGATCGGCGGTCGTGTCAGTGGTCGCCCGTAGTGTGCGGATATGTCCACCACCGCGCACGAGGTCGGCCCTGGCACCGGGTCCGACGACGCCGCGCGCGGGGACGCTCCGCTGGAGGGCGCGGCGGTGGCGGAGTTCTGGGATCAGTGGTTGTGGTCGGTGCGCCACCGGGTGGCTGCCGAGTTGGAGGACGCGCGTCCCGGGCCCGAGCTCGCGGCGCGGCTGGCCGCCCTGGAGCCGGCGGACCTGGATGAGGCCGCGCTGGTCGAAGCCGCGGGTGCGTGGGAGCGGCTCGGGTCGTGGGTCGCTGCCGGTCAGGCGCGGGTGGTTGCCGAGCTGGCCGGGCGGCGTCGGGCGCCGGGGTCGTCGGCCGCGGACGAGATCGCGGTCCGCCTGTCGACGACGCGGGCGGTGGCTGAGGCCAAGGTGGGCCTGGCGATCAGCTTGGACCGGGTGCCGGCGGCGGCCGACGCGTTGGCCCGCGGCGAGCTGGACGTGCGCAAGGCGATGGTCCTGGCCGACGAGCTGATCCGCCTGGACGACGACGCCGCCCAGCAGGTCGCGCAGGCGGTGCTGCCGGGGGCGGGGTCGTGCACGGCGCCGCAGCTGCGGGCGAGGTTGCGGCGGATGGAGTTGGTGCGTGACCCGGACGGTGCGCGGGTGCGTCATGAGAGGGCGTGCACCGAGCGGCACGTGGAGCTCACGCCGGCGCCCGATGCGATGGCCTGGCTCAGCGCCTACCTGCCGGCCGATGATGCGGTCGCGATCCACACCAGCCTGACCGCCCTGGCCGGTGACGCCGCCCCGGGCGACGAGCGCACGCTGGATCAGCGTCGCGCCGACGCCCTGGTGGACGTGACGACCCGCTGGTTGGACGCCGGGGTCCATCCCGACGGGACCCCGCTGACCCTGCGCCAGGGCCGCCGCCCCCACCTGGCCGTGACAGCGTCGGCCGCGACGCTGCTGGGGCTGTCGGACGAGCCGGGGGAGTTGGCGGGGTACGGGCCGATCCCGCCGGGGATGGTGCGGCGGATCGCGGCCCGCTCGACCTGGGAACCCCTGCTCACCGACGCCTGGACCGGTGAGCCGATCGCGCGCTCGACCCGCCGCTACGCCCCGACCCAGGGGCTGCGTGACGCGGTCGTGGCACGCGACCGCACCTGCACCTTCCCCGGCTGCCGCGTCCCCGCGGCCCGCTGCGACATCGACCACATCGACCCGTTCGACGAGCGGGCGGGTGCGGCGGCGCCACATCAGACGCGGATCGACAACCTGCACGCGCTGTGCCGCCACCACCACCGCGCCAAGACCCACGCCGGATGGACGCCGACCCGCCGCGAGGACGGCACGACCCGGTGGACCTCACCCACCGGCCAACGCCACGACCGCCCACCGGCCCACGACCCACCGATCCCACCCCCGGCACCACCACCACCACCCGAGGGCACCAGCATCGACCTCTACTCACCACCACCCTTCTGACGCAACTGCCGCTCGCACGCGCCCTCGACGCCACGAGCGGTGGCCTCGCCAGCGGTTGTGGCCGCGTACCTCACGCTCCCGACTCCGCGACCGGCCGGCGCCCTCGGGAGCTCGGGGTTGCCCGGCGACCCTGCGCCGGGGCGGGGAGAGGGCGACGCGTGGCGACCGGCGTGCGTCAGACCTCGCCGGCTGCGTCAGCCCTCGCCTGCGAGCAGGTCGCCGTCCTCCTCGAGGCGTCGGACGACGTCGTCGGGGCCGAGCTGCACCATCCCCGGCTCGACCTCGTCCCAGCGGCGCGGTGCGGCGACGCGCGGCTCGTCCTTGGCGCGGAGAGAGTAGGGCGTCACGGTGGTCTTGGCCGGGTGGTTCTGGCTCCAGTCGAGGAGCACCTTGCCCGGCCGGAGGGCGCGCTTCATGTTCGCGAGCACGAGGTCCGCGTGCGCCCCCGCAAGCTCGTACGCGACTTCTCGGGCGTACTCGCGCACCTCCGTCGCGGGACGGAGTTTGGGCAGCGGCGCGTACAGCTGCATGCCCTTGCTGCCGCTCGTCACCGGGAACGTCGTCGTCAGCCCGTCCTCGGCGAGCCGGTCCGCGACGAGGTGCGCGACGCGCGCGCACTCGTCGAGCCCTGCGGGCGGCCCGGGGTCGAGGTCGATGACGAGCCGGTCGGCGTCGCGCACGCCACCGCGCGGACCGACCGTCCACTGCGGGGTGTGCAGCTCGACCGCGCCCTGGTTGGCCGACCAGACCAGCGCCGGCAGGTCCTCGAGGAACGGCAGGTCGAGCATCGTGCCCTCGTCGTCGGTCCCCGGGCTCGCCGGCAGCACGTGGTGCCGCACCCACTCGGGCGCGCCCTTCGGCGTGTTCTTCTCGAAGAACTTCTCGCCGTGGACCGTCGTCGTGAACCGGATCCGCGTCACCGGCCGGTTCTCGAGCTGGCGCAGGATCGCCGGCGCGACCGCCGTGTAGTAGCCGATCATCTCGGCCTTGGTGAAGCCGGTCGACGGGTACAGCACGCGGTCCAGGTGCGTCAGCTTGACCTTGCGGCCCTCGACGTCGACCCACTGGGCGTCGTCCTTCACCACATGATCACCTCCGCCACGCAGCCTCCCACGGAGCGGGGAGGCGCACAGGGCGCGGACGGCAGGTCGCGGCCCGATCGCCGGCCCACTACGCCGGACCGCCGAGGGCCCGAGCGACGCTCACGGCGTCTCCCACGGATCGATGTCGGCGTCCGTGCGGAGCGCGAGCACCACGGGCTGGCGCAGGCGCCCGCCGACCATCCGCTGCAGGTAGCGCACGTCCACCCCCACGCGCGGCTCGCACCAGGTCACGCCACGCGCGTCCTCGCGCGGGACGTCGTCGTCCAGGGCGGGCGTGTCCCGCTCGAGCCCCATGAGCGCGCGGAGCAGGTCGGCGCCGCGCCGCCCGGCGAGCCCGCTGCCGGCCTTGCCGAGGTACCGCCAGCGCCCGTCGGCGTCTCGTGCGCCCAGGAGCACGGCACCCAGGCGGTGGCTCGACGCCGCGGACCCGGCGCGCCCGTAGCCCTCGCTGCGCCATCCGACGACGGCGGCCGTCCGGGTGGCACGGTGCGCCGCCTTGATCCAGTCCGAGGACCTCCGGCCCGGCTGGTAGGTCGACGTCAGGCGCTTGGCGACGACGCCCTCGAGCCCGTGCTCGCGCGTGACCTGCCACAGCGCGTCGCCGTCGGGGTACACCGGGGAGAGCTGGGCGCACGCGGGCAGCTCGAGCCGTTCGAGCGTGGCTCGACGCTCGCTGAAGGGGTTCCGGCTCACATCGACGCCGTAGAGCATGAGCACGTCGAAGACGATGTAGGTCGCCGGCACCCGCGAGGCCAGGCGGATCGCCCGGGAGCTGTCGCGCACGTTCATCCGCTCGGCGAGCGCCTCGAACGACGGGATGCCGCCCGACATCACCACGACCTCGCCGTCGAGCACGGCGCCCTGCACGCGCTCCAGCCCGGCGAGCTCGGGATACGTCACGGTGACGTCGCGACCGGACCGCGCGCGCAGCCGCAGCATGCCGTCACGCGTGTCCGCGAGCACCCGCACGCCGTCCCACTTGACCTCGTACGCCCACTCGGGTCCGTGCGGGAGACGATCAGGATCCGGCGCACGGGTAGCGAGCATGGGCTGCACGGGTCCATCCTGCCCACGACGGTGCCGACCGGCACGCGGACCCGGCGCGCCCACGGGGCGACGCGCCGGGCGGGTTCACCCGGAGTCCGACCCCGCGGACGCGGTGCCATGGGAGGGTGGGCGCATGCGAGCGATCTGGAAGGGCGCAGTGGCCTTCGGGCTGGTCAACGTGCCGGTCAAGCTCTACGCGGCCACCGGCGAGCACAGCGTCCCGCTGCACCAGGTGCACAAGGCCGACGGCGGCCGCATCCGCTACAAGAAGGTCTGCAGCATCGACGGCGACGAGGTGCCGTACGCGGACATCGCGAAGGGCTACGAGACCGACGACGGGCGCATGGTCGTGCTGACGGACGACGACCTGGACGAGCTCCCGCTGGCGACCGAGCGCGAGATCGCGGTGGAGGAGTTCGTCCCAGCCGAGCAGGTGGACCCGATCATGCTCGGCAAGACGTACTACCTCGAGCCCGAGAAGACGGCTGCCAAGCCGTACGCGCTCCTGCGCGAGGCCCTCAAGACCACCGACCGCATGGCCGTCGTCAAGGTGGCCCTGCGCCAGCGCGAGTCGATGGCGGTGCTGCGCGTGCGCGACGACGTCATCTGCCTTCAGACGCTCCTGTGGCCCGACGAGGTCCGGGCCGCCGACTTCCCGATCCTCGAGGCGGACGTCCAGGTGCGGCCGCAGGAGCTGCAGATGGCGAGCTCGCTCGTCGAGTCGCTCGCGGCCGACTTCGACCCGTCGGCGTTCGAGGACCGCTACCAGGCCGCGCTCGAGTCGCTCATCGAGGCGAAGGTCTCGACCGGCAAGACCGTCAAGGTCGCGACGGCCGAGGACGAGGACTCCAGCGACGGCGGCGAGGTCGTCGACCTGCTCTCGGCCCTCCAGCGCAGCGTCGAGAAGGCGCGCGGCGCACGCGGGGGCTCGGCCCCGGCAGCGTCGGCCGACGCGGCGGACGAGGACGAGGCCCCGGCGAAGGCATCGCGCGGCCGGCGCTCGTCGACGGCGTCGGACACCGAGGACGACAAGCCCGCGGCCAAGCGCACGAGCCGGGCGAAGGCGTCGGACGACAAGCCCGCGGCGAAGGCGCCGGCCAAGAAGCGCACGACCAAGGCCGACGACGACGCCGAGCCGGCGAAGAAGACGACCCGGCGCCGCGCGTCCTGACGGGCCGCGCTCCGTGACCTCGAGCCGGTCCGCTCCTGGGGGGCGCGACGCCGTCGTCGCCGCGCTGCACCGGATCGCGTTCCTGCTCGAGCGGCAGCAGGCCGCGGAGTACCGCTCGCGCGCGTACCGGCGGGCGGGGGACGGCGTGGCGGCGCTCGACGAGGCCACCTACGAGCGGCACCTCACGGGCGGCACGTGGCAGGAGCTCCCCGGCATCGGCGCCAAGACGGCCGACGTCATCACCGCCGCGGCGCGCGGCGAGGTGCCCGCCGTCCTCGCGGAGCTCGAGCGCGACCTCGGGGACCGGCTGCAGGCGGCCACCCCCGCGGGGCAGGCGCTGCGGGACGCCGTCCGGGGCGACCTGCACGCGCACACCGACGCGAGCGACGGCGGGGCGCCGGTCCAGGACATGGTGCTCGCGGCGGTCGAGATCGGGCACGAGTACCTGGCGATCACCGACCACTCGCCGCGGCTGACCGTCGCCAACGGCCTGTCGCCCGAGCGGCTGCGCCGGCAGGTGCGGCGCATCGCGCGGATGAACGAGGTCCTCGGGCCGTTCCGGCTGCTCACGGGCATCGAGTGCGACATCCACGACGACGGCTCGCTCGACCAGGAGCCCGACCTTCTGCACGAGCTCGACGTCGTCGTCGCCTCGGTGCACTCCAAGCTGCGGATGGAGCGCGCCGCGATGACGCGCCGCATGGTCGCCGCCGTGACGAATCCCCGCACCGACGTGCTCGGTCACTGCACCGGTCGGCGCGTGCGCGGCAGGGAGCGCCCGCAGAGCGAGTTCGACCCGCAGGCCGTGTTCCGCGCGTGCGCCGAGCACGGCGTGGCCGTCGAGGTGAACAGCCGTCCCGACCGCCAGGACCCCCCGGACGACCTCATCGAGGTCGCGGCGGCGGCGGGCTGCCTCTTCAGCATCGACTCGGACGCGCACGCGCCCGGCCAGCTCGACTGGCTCGTCGACGGCTGCGACCGGCTCGCGGCGCACGGGGTCGACGCCGACCGGGTGGTGACGACGTGGCCGGTCGAGCGGCTGCTCGAGTGGACCCACCGGACGTAGCGCGACGCGACGCGGGGCTCGCCGGACGTGGCTGCGTGCTGCTGTGGCCCGCTGCCGCTGCCGGCCGGTGGCGCTTCGGTCCGGTGCCGCTGCGGCCCGGTGACCAGCGAGGCGCCGGACAGGGCCCCGCTGGTCAGCCGGGGCCGACCGCCCGGCGTAGCCTTTCCCGCATGGCAGCGCGGCCGGTCGGCACCATGGTCGACGTCGTGCTGCTCGAGGACGACGAGCACGACGTCGACGTCGTCGCGCGCCCCGGCGACGTGCCGCGGCAGAGGTCCGCGCCGGGCGCCGTAGCCCTGGGCCGGGACGTCGCCGGAGCCGCCGCGCCGGCTGGCGCCCGTGAGGACGCGCC
>NZ_JACVQL010000085.1 GCF_019733465.1 Actinotalea ferrariae
CCCGCCGCGGCCGAGGCCGAGGCTCCGGCCGCAGCCCCGGCGCGGCCCGTCGTGTAGCGGCGCCCGGTCACGGGCGGGGGCGGCGCGACGTCCTCCAGCAGCGCGTCCCGCACGATCCGGCGGGGGTCGTAGCGGCGGGGGTCGAGCGACGCCCAGTCGACGTCGGCAGCCTCCTCGCCCAGCTCGGACGCGACCCGCTCGCGCGCGGTCCCGAGGAAGCGCCGCAGCGTGCGCACCCACGACCCGAGCTGCTCGGCGTAGCCGGGCAGGCGCTCGGGGCCCACCACGAGGAGGGCCACCACGATGAGGACGAGGAACTCGCCCCCGTTGATGCCGAGCACGCGGTCAGACTAGCCAGCCGCGGCGAGGCCCCACGCCACGCGGGCCACGTCCGGGCCCCGCGGTCACGGCGCCTCGCTCGCGGTCTCGTCGAGGATGACCCGCACGTCGCGCTCCTGGTCGCCCGACCGGACCGTGAGCGACACGGAGTCGCCCGGGGCCTTCGCGCGGATGGCGACGATGAGCTCGTCGGCCTCGGTCACGGGGCGTCCGTCGATCGCGACGATGACGTCGCCGGGCTCGATGCCCGCGCGCTCCGCCGGGCCGTCCGGCGTCACGGGCGCGATGCCGTCCTGCGGCTCGCTCGAGACCTGCACGCCCTCACCGGTGTACCGCTGGTCGAGCAGCACGCCGATCACCGGGTACGTCGCGGTCCCCGTCTCGATCAGCTGCTCGGCCGTGCGGCGCGCCTGGTTGGACGGGATGGCGAAGCCGAGCCCGATGCTCCCCGACGCCGCGGTGCCAGGCCGCTGGGCGATCGCCGAGTTGATCCCGATGACCTGCCCGGACGCGTCGACGAGGGGCCCGCCGGAGTTGCCGGGGTTGATCGCGGCGTCCGTCTGGATCGCGTTGATGAAGGCCGTCGACTGACCGTCACCCGCCGAGACGGGGCGGTTGAGCGCGCTGACGATGCCGGTCGTGACGGTGCCCTGGAGCCCGAGCGGTGCGCCGACCGCGACCACCGGGTCGCCGACGACGACCTCGTCCGAGTCGCCGAGGACGAGCGGCGTCAGACCCGTGCGCTCGACCTTGAGCACCGCGAGGTCGTACGCCGTGGTGGCCCCGACGATCTCCGCCGTGTCCTGGCTCCCGTCGGCGAAGACGACGACGACCTCGGCGCCCGGTCCCGCGCCGGCCACGACGTGGTTGTTCGTGAGGATGTAGCCGTCCTCGCGCAGGACGAAGCCGGAGCCCGTCCCCTCGCCCTGCTGGGCCCGCACCTCGATCGAGACGACGCTCGGCAGCACCTGCGCGGCGACCTCCGCGACCCCGGTGAGGTCGCCGGCACCCTCGGCGCCGCCGCTCCCGCCGGGCCGGGGCAGCGCTGCGTCCGCGGGTCGCGGGCGGTCGAGCCACTGGTCGCCGAGGTACCCGCCGGCGGCACCGGCGACGAGCGCGAGGAGGAGGAGCGGCACCACCCAGACGAGGCCGAGGGCACGACGGCGACGCGGACGCTCGGGACGGCCCCAGCTGTCGAGGGCGGGCGCCGGCGGCAGGGACGTGGGGTCGCCGGCGTGGGGTGCGGCCGACGTGTCCGACGCGGCCGACGGCGCCGCGGCCGACGCGTGCGGCGCGGACGACGGCGACGGGGGCTGCGG
>NZ_JACVQL010000086.1 GCF_019733465.1 Actinotalea ferrariae
GGCCCACGCCGTCCCGCGGGGCACCGAGCCGCGTCCCGGCGCGGCCGCGGTGCCGGGCGCGGCCGCGGCCGACGCGGCTATGCCGTGGTCGGCGATCGACGTCGGCAGCCCCTTCGACTACCCGCGGTCGGGGATCCTGTACGTCGCCAAGCACCTCCCGGCACCGGGGCGCGAGCCGACGACCGACCAGCAGCTCGACGAGATCGCGGAGCTGGTCGAGTCCGCGGGCGGGGCGACGCTCGGGCTCTTCTCGTCGCGTCGCGCCGCGGTGGCCGCGGCGGAGGCGATGCGCGAGCGCCTCGACGTCCCGGTGCTGTGCCAGGGCGACGACCAGCTCCCGACGCTCGTCGGCCGGTTCATCGAGGACGACGCGACGTGCCTGTTCGGGACGCTGTCCCTGTGGCAGGGCGTCGACGTCCCGGGTCCGACGTGCCGGCTCGTGCTCATCGACCGGATCCCGTTCCCGCGCCCCGACGACCCGGTGCGGTCCGCCCGCACCGAGGCCGTCGAGCGGTCCGGGGGCAACGGCTTCATGGCGGTGTCCGCGACCCATGCCGCCCTCATGCTCGCGCAGGGTGCGGGCCGGCTGGTCCGGACCGACACCGACCGCGGCGTCGTCGCCGTGCTCGACCCGCGCCTCGCCACCGCGCGGTACGGCACGTTCCTCGCGCGCACCATGCCGCCGTTCTGGCAGACGACGGACCCGGACGTGGCCCGGGCGGCGCTGCAACGTCTCGCGGCGCAGGCGGTCACCACCGAGGGCTGATCGCCGTCCGGTCGGCCCGTGGGCCGGCACGCGTGTGCCGCCGTAGGGTGTGGGCCGACGGGGCACCCGACGGACGGAGCGCACGCAATGGTGGACACGGCAGGCCGAGGGCAGCGGGAGCTGGACGACCTGGGGCTCGACGCGTCACCCACCCGACGCACGACCAAGCTCGCGGTCGTGGGCGCCGGCTCCGTCGGCTCGACGATGGCCTACGCGGCGCTCATGCGCGGCGTCGCGCGGACCGTCGCCCTCTACGACATCAACGCCGCGAAGGTCGAGGCCGAGGCGCTCGACATCGGGCACGGCATCCAGTTCATGCCCATGGCCGACGTCGTCGGGTCCGACGACATCCAGGTGTGCGCGGGGGCCGACGTGGTCGTCGTCACCGCGGGCGCCAAGCAGAAGCCGGGGCAGTCGCGGCTCGACCTCGCCGAGGCGACGATCTCGCTCGTGCGCTCGATGCTGCCCGAGCTGGTCGCCGTCGCACCCGACGCGGTCTACGTCATGGTCACGAACCCCGTCGACATCGTCACGTACGCGGCCCTGAAGTTCTCCGGTCTGCCGCCGAACCAGATGTTCGGCTCGGGCACGGTGCTCGACTCGTCCCGGCTCCGATACCTGATCGCCCAGCACACCGGGGTCGCGGTCCAGAACGTGCACGCCTACATCGCCGGGGAGCACGGCGACTCCGAGATCCCGCTGTGGAGCTCGGCGACCATCGGGTCGGTGCCGCTCATGGAGTGGCCGGGCATCCCGGGTCGCGGCGGCGTGACGGGGCGGCTCCTGCCCGCCGACCGCGAACGGATCGCCGAGGAGGTGGTCAACTCGGCCTACCGCATCATCGCCGGCAAGGGTGCGACCAACTACGCCGTCGCACTGGCGGGGTCGCGCATCATCGAGGCGGTGCTGGGGGACGAGCGCCGCGTGCTGCCGGTCTCGTCACTGTTGGACGACTACCGAGGGATCTCCGACGTGTGCCTCTCCGTGCCGTCGATCGTCGGCAGGGAGGGCGTCGGCGCGCGCCTCGAGGTCGCGATGTCCGACGACGAGCTGATGGGCCTGCGGCGGTCGGCCGACGGCCTGCGGCAGGTCGCACGCCAGTTCGGCCTCTGACCGGCCGCTGACGCTGCCGGGCGCCTGCGCCCGCCCGTCGGGCCGGCGCAGGCGACCCTCACAGGCTCCGCAGGACGCTGACGACCCTGCCCAGGACGACGGCGTCGTCCCCGGGGATCGGTGCGTACGCCGCGTTCTGCGGCAGCAGCCACACGTGGCCGTCGGTGCGCTTGAGCGTCTTGACGGTCGCCTCGCCGTCGATCATGGCGGCCACGATCTCGCCGTTCTCGGCAACCGGCTGCCGTCGGACGACGACCCAGTCGCCGTCGCAGATCGCCGCCTCGATCATCGAGTCGCCCGCGACCTTGAGCAGGAAGAGCTCACCGTCGCCCACGAGCTGACGCGGGAGCGGGAAGACGTCCTCCACGACCTGCTCGGCGAGGATCGGTCCACCCGCGGCGATCCGTCCCACGACCGGGACGTACGACGGCGCGGGAGCCGCGTCCCTCATCCCCGTCTCGTCCGGACCGGCGTCGTCGGTCGACGGTGCGAGGTGACCGATGGCGCGCGAGTCGTCGGGCTGCACGACCTCGATGGCCCGCGGCCGGTGCGGGTCACGGCGCAGGTAGCCCTTGCGCTCGAGCACCGTCAGCTGGTGCTTGACGGAGGAGGGGCTCGTGAGCCCGACCGCCTCGCCGATCTCGCGCATGCTCGGCGGGTAGCCGCGCCGCTCGACGCTCGAGCGGATGGTGTCGAGGACGAGGCGCTGGCGCGGCGTGAGGCCGTCCCCGCCGGTCGGGCCGTCCGGCAGGGCGGTGACGGAGGCGAGCGCCTCGTCCTGGCCCGTCGGCGGTGTGCTCCTGGGTGCCATGCGCCCCTCCGTGTCTGCGTGGACCTGTCTCCAGGCCCTGTCCCGTGCTCTGTCCGTCCCTGCCTGCGCGTGCCTGCGCCTGCCTGCGCCGTCCTGCCCTGCGCCTGCCTGTCCTTGCCGGCCTGCCGGCCCCGCCCACCGGTCGTGTCGGTGGTCGGTGGTGGGCTGTCGCCGTGCTCCTCACCCTAGGGGCGCGACGCACGGTGATCAAACACCTGTTCGAGCGTGTCTCGACAGCGTGTCGCCGCCGTGGTAGACATCGTACAGACGTTCGACGAACAGACGTTCGACTCGATCTGAGCCAGGAGGCACCATGAGCGCCATCACGTGGGACGAGGGACCGGCCCTGTCGGTGCAGCTCCGGCGCCGACGGTCGACGGGCGGGTCGACGCCGGCATCGGGCGCCCCTGCGGCGGCCCCGGCCGCCGACCGCCTCGCGCGCACCGCACACGCAGAGGCAGTCCGTTCGACGGGCTCCCTGCGCCTCACGGGGCGAGGACGCGTGGTGGTGTGGGCGCTCGCCCTGGCCGTCGCGGGCGGCGTCGGGCTGTCCGCGCAGAGCGCCGGCGCGGACGCCCCGGGCACCGCCACCCCGGTGCAGACGCACGTCGTCGGTGCGGGCGAGACGCTGTGGGGCATCGCCGCCACGGTCGCCGCGCCGGGCGAGGACCTGAGGGACGTGGTGGACGAGCTGGTCGAGCTCAACGGACTCGGGGACGCCGGTCTCCAGGCAGGGCAGCAGATCCTGCTCCCCACCGACTGACGGCCGAGGAACACCGCTCGGCCGGGCGGACGGCGGGCACGCCGTCCCGAGCCGCGCGTCGCAGCCCCGCAGCCGCTCCTTGCAGCCCCCCGCGCCCGACCGTACGGTGTGGCGGTCAGCGCGAGGAGGTGGGGGCCGGTGCACTGCCCGTTCTGCCGGCACGGGGACTCCCGGGTCGTCGACTCGCGCACGTCCGACGACGGGTCCTCGATCCGTCGTCGGAGACAGTGCCCCCAGTGCCTCCGACGGTTCACGACGCTCGAGACCGCATCGCTGTCGGTCGTGAAGCGCTCAGGCGTCACGGAGCCGTTCAGCCGCGAGAAGATCGTCAACGGCGTCCGCAAGGCGTGCCAGGGGCGGCCCGTGAGTGAGGACGACCTCGCCCTCCTCGCCCAGCGCGTCGAGGAGACGCTGCGGAGCACGGGCA
This sequence comes from Actinotalea ferrariae, assembly GCF_019733465.1. Lineage (GTDB taxonomy): Bacteria > Actinomycetota > Actinomycetes > Actinomycetales > Cellulomonadaceae > Actinotalea > Actinotalea ferrariae_A. Next base: position 3,881 of record NZ_JACVQL010000086.1, read on the forward strand.
CGGCGGAGCTCGACGCGCACGAGATCGGCCTCTCGATCCTCGGGCCGCTGCGCGACCTCGACGAGGTCGCCTACCTCCGGTTCGCGAGCGTCTACCAGGCGTTCGACTCGCTCGACGACTTCGAGGCGGCCATCACGGCGCTCCGTGCCGAGCACGGCGACGAGGAGGCGCCGGCGGCCGCCGGCTCCGCCTGACCTCCCGGTCCGGTCGCGTCGCGTCCGCGTGGGTGCGACGCTGGCGGGACGCACGAGGCCGGAGGCGCGATGACCGACAACCCCGTGCCGGCACGCCCCGACGGGGTCGACCGCCGGCTGCTCGCCGTCTACCTCAACGACCACCTGGCCGGGGCGGTCGCGGGATCGCACCGCATGCGACGCACCGCCGACGCGCTGGCACGGACTCCGGTCGGCCCGGCGATGGACCGCGTCGCCACCGAGGTCGCCGACGAGCGCGAGGAGCTCCGCGCGCTGCTCGGCACGCTCGGCGTCACGCAGGCCCTGCCGAAGCAGGCGGCGACGTGGCTCGGCGAGAGGATCGCCCGGCTCAAGGTGAACGGTCGCCCCGCCCGCCACTCGCCGCTCACGACCCTGCTCGAGGTCGAGCTGCTCCGCAGCGCGGTCACCGGAAAGTGGGGGCTGTGGCAGACCCTCACGCTCCTCGCACCGTCGCTCGGCATCGATCCTGAGCGGTGCCGCGCGCTGAGCGTGCAGAGCGAGCAGCAGATCGCGACGCTCGACGAGGTGCACTCGTACGTCCGGGCCCGGGCGCTGCGTCGCGGGGACTCCCAGGTCTGAGCCGGGCGGGACCGACCGGACGGTCGGTCAGCGGGCGTCGTCGTCGTCCATGACGCGCTGACGCACCACGCGTCGCAGCACCTTCCCGATCTGCGAGCGGGGGAGCTCGGGGAGCACGACCAGGTCGCGCGGCAGCGCGTACCGGGCGAGCCGTCGCTCGCACCACTCGCGCACGGTCGCAAGGTCCACGCTCGGCCCGCCCTGCGCGAGGACGACGGCCGCCACCACGCGCTCCCCGAGGTCGCCCGAGCCGGGGACGCCCACGACCGCGACGTCCTCGATCCCCGGCATGAGCCGGAGGTGGTCCTCGACCTGGGAGGGGTAGACGTTGAAGCCGCCCGTGATGATGACCTCCTTGATCCGGTCCACGAGCCGCACGAACCCGCCCTCCTCGACGACGACGACGTCGCCCGTGCGCAGCCAGGTGCGGCCGTCGAGCTCGACCAGCACCGCCGCGGTGTCCTCGGGCCGTCGCCAGTACCCGGCGAACACCTGAGGCCCGTGCAGGAGCAGCTCGCCGCGTCCTCCCGGGGCGACCTCGCGCGTCGGGTCTTCCGGGTCGACGACCCGCATCCTCGTCGACGGGAAGGGCAGCCCCAGGGTGCCGGGGCGCCGCGCGTCCGAGACGGGGCTGCCGAGCGCGACGGGCGACGTCTCCGTCATGCCGTACCCCTCGACGAGGATGCCGCCGGTGACGGACTCCCACGCGCTCGCCGTCGAGGGTGACAGCGCCATCGCGCCCGAGATGGCCTGCCGGATCGACGTGAGGTCCGTCCCCGTGGAACGGGCGGCGGCGGCGAGCCGCTCGAACATCGGCGGCACGCCGGGGAAGAAGGTCGCGGGCCGGCGGCGCTGCGCGGCGAGCACGGTGTCCACGTCGAACTTCGGGAAGATCACCGAGGTCGCGGCGATGCGCACCGCGTAGGTCAGGCACAGCGTGAGGCCGAATGCGTGGAAGAACGGCAGGGCGGCGTACACCGTCTCGCGCCCGGGCTGGTGGCCCGTCCACGCCTGGCCCTGCGCCGCGTTGACCGCGATGTTGCGGTGCGTGAGGACGGCGCCCTTGGGCGTGCCCGTGGTGCCACCGGTGTACTGCAGCAGCGCGACGTCGTCGAGCGCCGGGTGCGGGTGGTCGTCGGGCAGGGGAGCGGCCCCTCGCACCAGCTCGCGCCAGGTCGTGACGCCGGGCGCGAGCGGGACCCGCGCGCGCAGCGCCTCGTTGCTGCGCCGGGCAGCGGGCAGCGGGAGCCTCAGGGCGAGCCGTGACGTGCGAGGGAGGTCGGCGGCGAGGTCGACCGCGACGATCGTCCGGAGGTCCGTCGCCTCGCGCGCGTCGAGCACGGGGACCACGGCCTTGGTCCACACGAGCGCGACGGTGGCTCCGCTGTCGGCCAGCTGGTGACCGAGCTCCTCCGCCGTGTAGGTCGGGTTGTGCTCGACGACCACGGCACCCAGGCGCAGCACGGCGTAGAAGGCGACGACGTGCGTCGCGCAGTTCGGCAGGACGAGCGCGACACGGTCCCCGGGTCGTACCCCCGCCGCGTGCAGGGCGCCCGCGGCCCGGCCCACCCGCGTCCCGAGCTCCGCGTAGGTCGTGGTCGCGCGCAGCACGTCCGTGGCGACCCGCGCGCCGTGCTCGGCGACGACGCGCTCGAGCGTCCGGGTGACCGTCTCGTCCGGCTCCTCGACGTCGGCCGGTACACCCGGTGCGTACGAGGCGAGCCACGGTCGTCCGTCGTCGTGCTCCACGCTGTGCTCCACGTGAGGATCGTAGGTTACGCGAGCGTAGGTTACCGACCGGTACGGTCGGTGTCGGTCGCGCTCGGTCGAGGTCGCCGTCGGTCGGGTCGGCCCTTCATCGTGACGCCGACGGAGCGGACGCGCATCGCGCGCTCGCGTGCGCCCGCCGGCGCCGACGGCCACGGACCGACATGGTCGTTCACCGGGCGCTCACCTAGTGTCCATCCATGGGAATCCGGCCAGCCCTCCCCGTGTCGGCAGGCGTCGCCCTCGGCCTCGTCGGCACGGCGCTCCTCGCCGGCGCGCATGTCGTCAACGCCGCGACGGCCGAGAGCCGGCTGCTCGACATGGACCGGGAGAACAACGTCCCGACGTGGTTCTCGGCCGCGCTGTTCCTGCTCGCGGCCACGGCGGCCGTCGCCGCCGTCGGCCGCGCCAGGGGCGTGACTCGCGTGGGCTGGCTCCTCGTCGCAGCACTGGGCGCCGCCGCGAGCGCCGACGAGATCGCGTCGGTCCACGAGGAGGCCGGTCGTCGGCTCGGGGCGGAGACCACCCTCTCGGTGGCGCAGCCCGGGGTCGCTCTCCTGGCGCTCGCCCTGCTGCTCGTCGTCGCGCACGCCGCCGGAGGGCGGCCCGGCCGGCTGCTGCGCGTGGCCGGCGCCGTCCTGGTGCTCTCGCAGGCCTGCGCGAGCGTCGCGGGGCTGCTCGACCGGGGGACCACGCGGTTCCTCCTCGAGACCGTGGAGGACGCCACGGAGATGCTGACGGCGACGGCGCTGCTCGCCGCCGGCCTCGGCGGTGCGGGGTTCGGCGTCCACCTCGCGCCGCGAGCGGTCGCCGCGGAGGTCGCGGCGTGGTGGCGCGGACCTGTTCCGTCAGAGGTCGCTCGACCGGGCGGCCCAGAGGTTCACCCCCGCGTCGACCGCGAGCTCGTCGATGGCGTCGAGCTCACCGCGCGTGAGATCGGGCCCCTCGAGCGCCGCCAGGTTCTCGTCGAGCTGCCGGACGCTGCTCGCACCCACGAGGACGCTCGTGGTCCGCGGGTCGCGCAGCACCCAGGAGAGCGCCAGCTGAGCGAGCGTCCGACCCCGGCGACGCGCGATCTCGTCGAGCCCGCGGACCCGCTCGAGCGTCTCGGGCGTGATCCACGAGCGGTCGAACGACCCGCCCCGTGACGCACGGGACCCCGCCGGCACGCCGTCGAGGTACTTCCGCGTGAGCAGGCCCTGGGCCAGCGGCGAGAAGGCGACGAGGCCCATGCCCGCACCGCCGACGACGTCGAGCAGCGAGCGACCGTCGGGCGCCGTCGGCTGCTCCACCCACCGGTTGAGCATCGACCACGACGGCTGGTGGAGCAGCAGGGGGACGCCCAGGTCGCGGGCCACCTCGAGCGCCTCCACGGTCCGCGTCGCCGAGTACGACGAGATCCCGACGTGGCGCGCGCGGCCCGACCGGAGCGCGGTCCCGAGGGCGCCGATCGTCTCCTCGAGCGGCGTGCTCGGGTCGAAGCGGTGGCTGTAGAAGACGTCGACGTGGTCGAGCCCGAGCCGGTCGAGGGACGCGTCGAGCGACGCGAGGAGGTACTTCCGGCCCCCGTGCTCGCCGTAGGGCCCGGGCCACATGCGGTACCCGGCCTTGGTGGTGAGCACGAGCTCGTCGCGACGGCCCCGGAGGTCGGTCGCCAGCAGCCTGCCCATGACCTCCTCGGCCGCGCCCGGCGGTGGCCCGTAGTTGTTCGCGAGGTCGAGGTGGGTGACGCCACGCTCGACCGCGTGCAGGACGATCTCGCGCTGGGTCGCGTACGGCCTGTCCGCACCGAAGCCCTGCCACAGCCCGAGCGAGATGGCGGGCAGGTCCAGCCCGGAGCGGCCGGCGCGGCGGTAGGTCATGGCGGGGGTCGGACGCTGCTCGGGGGCCACACCCCGACGCTACGCCGTCGTTCTCGGCGAAAAGCGTTGATCGTGTCGCGTAGCGTTGCTGACGGCCGCACGAGGCGGGCAGCAGGACGACACCACGGAGGTGGCCATGGCCGACGACGACCGCAACGGACCCGCGCGGACCGGCGACGAGACCCCGGGCGGCGCGTCCGGCGAACACACGGACGAGCGTCCCGGCGCCGTCGGCGCGGACGCCAAGGCGCGGTTCCGCGAGGCGCTCGAGCGCAAGCAGGGCGCCGCGCACCGCAGCGCCCAGGGCCGCGCCAACACGGGCACGGTGCACGGTCCCGAGACGACGGGACCGGGCAAGCGCACGTTTCGGCGCAAGACGGGCTGAGGGCCCGGCCTCAGGACAGGACGCGGAGCCGGATCGTCTGCGGCATGGTGCGCAGCACGTCGCAGACGTCCGGCCCGAGGTCGGCCGCGACGTCGGTCACGACGTAGCCGAGCTCGCCGCGCGTCGCGAGCAGCTGGCCCTCGATGTTGACGCCGTGCTCCGCGAGGGTCTGGTTGATCCCCGCGAGGACGCCCGGCGTGTTGTGGTGCAGGTGCGCGAGGCGGTGCGACCCCGTGCCGGCGGCGAGCGCGAGGTTCGGCAGGTTGACGCTCAGCGTGGTCGACCCCGTGGCCACGTAGTCGCGCAGCTTGTTCGCGACGAACTGCCCGATCGCCTCCTGCGCCTCCTCGGTCGAACCACCGATGTGCGGCGTGAGGATGACGTTCGGCAGGCCCCGCAGGTCCGACTCGAACGGGTCGCCGCGACGCTTGGGCTCCTCGGGGAAGACGTCGATCGCGGCACCGCCGATGTGCCCGGCGAGCACCTGCTCGCGCAGGGCGCCGTAGTCGACGACGAAGCCGCGGGACAGGTTGAGGAAGATGGCGCCCGGCTTCATCCGGGCGAACTGGGCCGCTCCGAACAGCCCCGCGTTCCCCTCGCGCCCGTCGACGTGCAGCGTGACCACGTCCGCGACGTCGAGCAGGTCGTCGAGCGACGACATGCGGCGCGCGTTGCCGAGCGAGAGCTTCTCGGCCGAGTCGTAGAAGACGACCGACATGCCGAGGGCCTCGGCGAGCACGGACAGCTGGGTGCCGATGTTGCCGTAGCCCACGATGCCGAGCGTGCGCCCACGGACCTCGTGCGCTCCCTCGGCCGACTTGTCCCAGACGCCCGCGTGCAGCGCGCGGTCGCGCTCGGTCAGGCGGCGCGTGAGCGCGATGATCTCGGCGAGGGTGATCTCGACGACCGAGCGCGTGTTCGAGAACGGGGCGTTGAACGCCGCCACCCCGCGCTCGGCGGCCGCGCGCAGCGCGATCTGGTTCGTGCCGATGCAGAACGCACCCACGGCGAGCAGGTCGGGTGCGGACTCGAGGACCCGCGGCGTCACCTGCGTCTTGGAGCGGATGCCCAGGAGGTGCACGCCCTGGAGCGCCTCGATGAGCTCGTCCTCGTCCAGCGCGCCCGTCCGGGACGTCACCTCGACGCCGTCGCCCTGCAGGATCGTCGTGGCCAGGGGGTGGAGGCTCTCGAGGAGCAGGGCGCGCAGCACGGTGCCATGGTGACGCGACGGCGGGCCCCGGCGGAAATCGGCCCGACAGGCGGGACGCCCGCGAGGGCGCGAGACTGCCGCCGTGGAGCGACGGGGCGCGCAGGGGGAGGACCCGGCCGTGCCGGGGCGTGCCCCCGGACACGTGGCGACGGCCGCTGCACCGCGCCGCCGGCGTGGGCTGGTGCTCGTGCCGCTCCTCCTGCTGGCGGTCGGCGCGGGCTGGGCCGTGCACGTCAGCGACGGTGACCTCGCGTCCCTGGTCCGGCCGCGCGCCTACGTCGAGATCGACGGCGAGGCCGTCGCCGTGCCGCTCCCGGAGCCGGCCCAGGGCCGTCCGCTCCCGGCCGTGCCGGTGACGACGTCGGGCTCGCACGCCTTCCTGCACACCGCGCCGGACGGCGCGCCGGTCGGCTACGACCCGTGCCGACCCGTGCGCCTCGTCCTGCGGCCCGACGGGATGCCCGAAGGCGGTCAGGCGCTGCTCGACGAGGCGGTCGCCCAGGTGCAGGCCGCGAGCGGGCTGGCACTCGTCGCCGTCGGGACGACCGACGAGCCGCCCCTGCTCGAGCGGCCCCTGATCCAGCCCGAGCGGTACGGCGAGGGGTGGGCGCCCGTCCTCGTCGCGTGGTCCGACGAGGCGACCGTGCCCGAGCTCGAGGGCCAGGTCGCGGGGGTCGGCGGCTCGGCGGCGGTCCCGGGCGCGGACGGTGCCGGCACGTGGCTCGCGGCGGGACGGCTCGTGCTCGACGCCGAGGACATCGGCGGCCTCCTCGAGCGCGAGGGGGGCGCCGCCCAGGCGCGCGCGATCGTGGTGCACGAGCTCGCGCACGTGCTCGGCCTCGACCACGTCGACGACGCCGGCGAGCTCATGCACCCCGTGACCTCGAGCCGCACCGACCTGGGGCCGGGGGACCGGCAGGGTCTCGCCCTGCTCGGTCAGGTGGCCTGCGAGTCCTGAGGGTCGAGGCCCCGCGGGAGGGCGCCCGTGGTCAGCACGTGCAGCCTGCGCGTGGGGCGCGTCATCGCGACGTAGAGGTCGCCCGGGACCGGCTCGAGGTCGGCAGGCTCGACCAGCACGACGACGTCGAACTCGAGGCCCTTGGTCTCGCGCGGCGTGAGCACGGCGAGCGGAGCGTCGAGGACCGACCCGTTCGTCGTCGCGCCCAGCGAGCCCGCGAGCGGAGAGGCCTCGAGCAGCCGGGTGAGGCCGGGCACGCGCGCGGGCGCGGCGATGACGGCGACCCGGCCGCCCTCTTGCGCGCCGGGGCCCGTGACGCCCGCGACCCGGAGCGCGGTCGCCGCGGCCTCGACGAGGGCACCGTCGACCGCGTCGACCGTCGTGACCTCGAGCGCGTGCTCGACCTCGCGGGCCGAGGTCAGCGGGCTCACGGGCAGGTCCGCCGCGCGCGCCACGCGCTGCGCGGTGCGCGCGACCTCGGCGGGGGTGCGGTAGTTCACGGTGAGCTCGGCGAGCCGCCACGAGCCCCGCAGCACGGGGTCCAGCATCCGCGCCCACGACCGGGCGCCGGCCGTGGAGGCGGTCTGGGCGACGTCGCCCACGATCGTCATCGAGCGGGTCGGGCACCGGCGCAGCAGCATCCGCCAGGCCATGGCGGACAGCTCCTGCGCCTCGTCGACGACGACGTGCCCGTAGGTCCACGTCCGGTCGCCGGCGGCGCGCTCGGCCGTCGTGAGCAGCGGACCGCCCTCGCTGAAGCGGTCCGCGAGCACCTCCGCGCTGACGAGGCCGCGTCCGGCGCCGGACGAGGTGAGCACCTGCCGGGCGTACTCGAGGTCCTGGTTGCGCCGCCGCGCCTCCTCGGCGGCCTGGGCGCGCGCGGCCTGGTCGTCCTCGCCGAGCATCTCGGCGACCTCGTCGAGCAGCGGGACGTCCGCGGCGGTCCACCCGTGCTCCGGGTCGCGCAGCAGCAGGGCGCGCTCGCGCCGGCTCAGTTCGCGCGCCGCGGCGTCGAGCCGGGCGGGACGGGTGAGCAGGTCGCCCACGAGCTTCTGCGGCGTCAGGGGCATCCAGGCGAGGTTGAGCGCGATCCGCACCTCGCGCATCGTGCGCAGCTCCTCGACGACCTCGGCCCGGTCCTCGGCCCCGACGCCCTGGCCGAGCTGCTCGACGTACTGCCCTGCGAGTCGCTGCAGCATGTCCTTGACGAACGTCACCCGCGCGAGGTTGTGCGGCCGCCCCGTCCGGCGCGCTCGCTGGATGGCGTCGGCGACGTCGGCGGGCGTGATGGTCACCTCGCGGCCGTCGACCCGCACGGTCACGGGCTCGGCGGGCACGCGCTGGCGCTGGCGCACCGCGCGCGCGAGGACCGAGGCCATGACGGCGCGACCCTTGATCTCGGCGACCTCGTCGCTCTCCGTGGCGGTCGCCCGGACGCCGGGCACGAGGTCGGCGACCGTGGCCGTGACGACGCCGGTCTCGCCGAGCGAGGGAAGCACCTGGTCGATGTAGCGCAGGAACGTGTGGCTCGGGCCGACGACGAGGACGCCCGACCGCTCGAGCATCCGGCGGTGCGCGTAGAGCAGGAAGGCGGCGCGGTGCAGCGCGACGGCCGTCTTGCCCGTCCCCGGGCCGCCCTGGACGACGAGCGCTCCGGCGAGCTCCGAGCGGATGATCGCGTCCTGCTCCGCCTGGATGGTCGCGACGATGTCGCCCATGCGGCCCGTCCGGCCGGTCGAGAGCGCGGCGAGCAGCGCACCCTCCCCCGAGAGACCGGTCAGCACGCCGTCGACGCTGCGTCCGTCCTCGCCGGACCCGTCGTCGTCGGCCCCGGCGTCGCGGACGAGCGCCTCGAGGTCGAGCACCTCGTCCTCGAGGCCCGTGACGACCCGACCGCGGGTGACGAGGTGCCGGCGCCGCAGGACGCCGTCGGGCTGCGCCGCGGTGGCGCGGTAGAAGGCCTGCGCGGCAGGCGCCCGCCAGTCGGTGAGCAGCGAGGTGTGCTCCTCGTCCGTGAGCCCGATGCGGCCGATGTAGCGCACGGCGCCGTCGGTGAGGTCGAGCCGGCCGAAGCAGAGGCGCTGCTCGACCGCCTCCAGCTGGGCGAGCCGGTCCTCGTAGAGGGTCGCGAAGGCGTCGCGCTCCGACCGGTTCTGCGGCGAGCCGGACGGTCCCACGCGGCGCACGCGCGCGAGACGGGCCCGGGCCTGCGCTCGCAGCGCGTCGAGCCGCGTGTACCGCACGTCGACCGCGTCCTGCTCCTGACGCAGCTGGTCCTGCCTGGATGACACGGGCCCCCCTGGGGTCGACTCGCCGGATGCGGCCGTCCATTATCCGCCCTCGCGCGGGCGCCGACGTTCGTGCACCCGGGTGACGGGACGGCCCCCGGCCGGGTGGTCCTGCGGTCCGGAGCACCGTCCCACGCCGCACTCGCGGCAGGTACCTGGGAGCGTGACCTGTCGTGCGCCCCTAGGATCGGCGCGTGCCTGCAGGGCACCGAGCCGGGCGAGCGCGAAGGGTGGCCAGTGCCGTACCACGAGATCAACCCGCGCCCGATCAGCGTCCTCCTCGTCGAGGACGACGACGGGGACGCCTTCCTCGTGTCCGAGCTCTTCGCCGACGCGGACGTGCCGGTCGACCTCGTCCGGGCGCGCACCGTCGACGAGGCCCTCGTGCACCTCGACGTCGACTGCATCCTGCTGGACCTGGGCCTGCCCGACGCCGTCGGGATCGACGCGCTCGAGCGCGTGCTCGAGGCCCCGTCGATCCCCGCGGTGGTCGTGCTCACGGGCCTGTCGGACACCGGCCAGGGCCTGCGCGCCGTGGCCGCGGGCGCCCAGGACTACCTCGTCAAGGGCGAGGTCGACGCCGAGCTGCTCACCCGGTCCGTGCGCTACGCGATCCAGCGCCGCCGCGCCGAGCGGCAGGAGCGCGAGCTGTACCGCGCGCAGGTCCGCAACTACGAGACGACGCGGCTCGAGCGCGCCCTGCTGCCGACGCCGCTCGTGGGCGACGGCGCCCTCGAGGTGCTCGTCGGCTACCGCGCGGGCCGCGACGGCCTGCTCGGCGGCGACTTCTACGACGTCGTCGAGCGCGACGACGGCTCCGTCGCGGCGGTCGTGGGCGACGTCGCCGGGCACGGTCCGGACGAGGCGGCGCTCGGCGCGACGCTGCGCACGGCGTGGCGCACGTCCGTGCTCGCGGGCCTCTCGCCCGCCAAGGTGCTCGACGTCGTCGAGCAGATCCTCACGGCCGAGCGCGGCCGGCCCGAGATCTTCGCCACGCTGGTCCAGGTCGTCGTCGCGCCCGACCGTCGCTCCCTCGACCTGTACCTGTGCGGCCACCCGACCCCCTTCCTGCTCGGGGTGCCGACGACGTCGCTCCCGTCTGACACGCGCGGACGTGCGCTCGGCATCCCCGTGCTCGGCGGCTGGCAGCCCCAGCGGGTGGAGCTCGAGGAGCGCTGGCGGGTGATCATGTTCACCGACGGCGTGCTGGAGACCACGGTCGACGACGGGCTCACGCGGCTCGGCGAGGAGGGCCTGCAGCGCGTCATGGAGCAGCAGCTCGCGACGGAGGCGGCGCCGGGCGCCGACCCCGCCGGCCCGTCGTTCGTGGACTCCGTGCTCGAGGCGGTGACGGCGCGCCACGGGGGGAACCTCGTCGACGACACGGCGCTCGTGCTGCTCGGCTGGGGCGGGCGGTGACGGCGGACGCGCCCGTGGTCGACGACAGCACGTCCCTGCGGCGTCGCCTCGGTCTGGCGATGGGCATCGCCGGCGTGGTGCTCGCCGCGCTCCTCGTCGCCGCGCTCTGGGCCCTGGTCAGCTTCGCCGACCGTCAGCAGGCGGTCACGGGCGTCTACTTCGACGCCGTCACCCAGGCCGACTCTGCCTACATCTCGTTCGTCGACGCCGAGACGGCCGTCCGCGGCTACGCCCTGACCGGCGACCCCACCACGCTGGAGCCGTTCAACCGCCTGCTGGAGACGCCGAGCGACGGCACGACCGGCGCCGACGTCGAGCAGGCGCTCGTCGCCGAGCTCGGGGCGGACCACCGCGCCCTCGAGCTCCGCGCCGAGGCGGCCGAGGCCGCCCTGACCTGGTACGAGGAGTTCGCCGAGCCCACGATCGCCCTCGTGCAGGCGCAGGGCGCGGGCAGCGTGGCCCCCGAGGAGATCGAGCGGGGCCGGGTCCTGTTCGACGACCTGCGCGGGCCGCTCCAGGAGTACATCGACACGGTGCGCGACCTGCGGGAGGAGGCGGTCCAGGAGCTGGCCGCGTGGACCGCGGTCGTCCGCGGCGTCCTGCTCGCGTTCGCCGCGGGCGCCGTCGCGGTCGGGGTGCTGCTCTGGGTCTTCCTGCGCCGCTGGGTCACCGAGCCGCTGCGGGTGCTCGCGACGGACGCCCGCATCGTGGCCGACGGCGACGTCGAGCACCCCGTGGCGGTGACCGGACCGGGCGAGGTCGGCGAGGTCGGTCGCGACGTCGAGCAGATGCGGCTGCGGCTCGTGGACCTCATCGGCGAGGCTCGCCGGTCCCGCGTGGCGCTCGAGGAGTCCCACGCGCAGCTCGTCGAGCAGGCGGAGGACCTACGGCGCTCCAACCGTGACCTCGAGCAGTTCGCCTACGTCGCGTCCCACGACCTCCAGGAGCCGCTGCGCAAGATCGCGAGCTTCACGCAGCTCCTGGCCAAGCGGTACGAGGGCCAGCTCGACGAGCGCGCCGACCAGTACATCGCGTTCGCGGTCGACGGCGCCAAGCGGATGCAGCGGCTCATCAACGACCTCCTGGGCTTCTCGCGCGTCGGCCGGATCGGCGGCGAGCTGTCCGACGTCGACCTCGACGCGGTGCTCGACCAGGTGCGCTCCGACCTCGACCGGGTCGTCGAGGAGACCGGGGGCGAGGTGGTCTCGGACGGTCTGCCGGCGGTCCGGGGCGAGCTCCCGCTCCTCGTGCAGCTCGTCGCCAACCTCGTCGGCAACGCCCTGAAGTTCCGCCACCCCGACCGTGCCCCGAGGGTCCGGCTCGAGGCCCGGCGCACGGGCGACCAGTGGGAGCTGGCGTGCCACGACAACGGGATCGGCATCGACCCCCAGTACGCCGAACGGGTGTTCGTGATCTTCCAGCGGCTGCACGCCAAGGAGGTCTACGAGGGCACCGGCATCGGCCTCGCGCTGTGCAAGAAGATCGTCGAGTACCACGGCGGCCAGATCTGGATCGACCCCGAGCCGGCGGACGGTGGCACGACCATCCGGTGGACGCTCCCGGCGGCCGGCACCGACGTCGCCACGTCGTCGGCGGTCGCCGTGGCGGCGGGCCGCGGCACGGACCATCCCGTAGGGTCGGCCACGGACGAGGAGCCGCACGCCGTGCGGGGGCCCGTCCCATCGGACCCGGAGGGCATCCCGCATGACTGAGCACAAGACGATCGACGTCCTCCTCGTCGAGGACGACCCGGGCGACGTGCTCATGACGCGCGAGGCGTTCGCCGAGAACAAGGTCGCCAACCGCCTCGCCGTCGTCAGCGACGGCGTGAGCGCGCTCGAGTTCCTGCGCAAGGAGGGCGAGCACGCCGACGCGCCGACGCCCGACCTCGTGCTGCTGGACCTCAACCTCCCGCGGATGGACGGTCGGGAGGTGCTCGCGGCGATGAAGTCGGACGAGCAGCTGCGCCGCATCCCCGTGGTCGTCCTCACCACCTCGGAGGCGGAGGAGGACGTGCTGCGCAGCTACTCCCTCCACGCCAACGCGTACGTGACCAAGCCCGTCGACTTCGAGCGGTTCATCGACGTGGTGCGCCAGATCGACGACTTCTTCGTCTCGGTGGTGCGCCTGCCGTCGAGATGACGGCGGAATGCACGGCGTCCAGCCGGCGTTGAGGCTGACGTCGAGGGACCGGTCGATCCCTGACCGAGCAGGACGGAGGACGTGATGCGTGACCCCAGCGAGATCTACACGATCGACGAGGACGTCGCCCGCGACCTGAGCCTGCGCGCGGAGGCCGGGCCAGGGCCCGTGCTGCTGCACATGGTCCGCGGCTTCGTCGACGCCGGCAGCGCCGGCCAGCTCTCCGCGGAGCACCTCGCCGAGCGGTTCGAGACGGAGCGGCTCGCGACGTTCGACGTCGACGCGCTCCTCGACTACCGCTCGCGGCGCCCGACGATGGTCTTCGACTCGACCACGTGGTCCGACTACGAGGAGCCGTACCTCGCGGTCGACGTCGTGCGCGACGGCGAGAAGGTGCCCTTCCTGCTGCTGCACGGCACGGAGCCCGACGTGCAGTGGGAGCGGTACGTCGCCGCCGTGCGCGAGATCGTGGAGCGCTTCCGCGTGCCGCTGTCGGTGGGCGTGCACGGCATCCCCATGGGCGTCCCGCACACGCGCCCCCTCGGCGTGACCGCGCACGCGACCCGCCCCGAGCTCGTGACCGAGCACGCGTCCTGGTTCGGCCGCGTCCAGGTCCCCGCGAGCGCCAGCGCGCTGCTCGAGTACCGGCTGGGCCGGTGGGGGCACGACGCGATGGGCTTCGCGGTGCACGTGCCCCACTACCTCGCGCAGTCCGCGTACCCGCAGGCGTCGCTCGTCGCCCTCCAGCAGGTCGAGCGCGCGACGGGCCTCGAGCTCGACCACGCCGCGCTCGAGACCGCGGCCCGCGAGGCCACCGAGGAGATCGAGCGCCAGGTCGAGGGCTCCGAGGAGATCGCCGCCGTCGTGCAGGCGCTCGAGGAGCAGTACGACTCGTTCTCCCGGGCGATCGGCCGACCGAACCTCCTGGCGGAGCAGGCGGAGATCCCGACCGCCGACGAGCTCGGTGCCGAGTTCGAGCGGTTCCTCGCGCAGCAGCAGGGTGGGGACGGCCAGGACCGGTGACGTCGCCCCGTCGTTCGGGGCTGGTCCTCGGCGCGGCCCTCGCCGCGTACGCGATCGCCGTGCTGCACCGCGGCTCCCTCGGGGTCGCCGGCGTCGAGGCGACCGAGCGCTTCGGCGTGAGCGCCACCGTGCTGTCGACGTTCGTCGTCGTGCAGCTCGCCGTGTACGCCGCGCTGCAGGTGCCCGCGGGCGTGCTCCTGGACCGCTTCGGCGCGCGCGCCATGATCGGCACGGGCGCCCTGCTCATGGCGCTCGGCCAGCTGCTCCTGGGGGTCGCGGACGACCTCACGCTCGCCTACACCGCGCGTGTCCTCATCGGCGCCGGGGACGCCGCGACGTTCGTCTCGGTGATCCGGCTCGTGGCGGCCTGGTTCCCGCCCCGGCGCGTGCCACTGCTCACCCAGCTGACCGGCATCGTCGGGCAGAGCGGCCAGGTCCTCGCCGCGCTGCCGCTCGTGGCCGTCCTGCACGCCGCGGGCTGGACGCGGGCGTTCGTGGGGCTGGCGGCGGTCGGGCTGATGGCCTCCGCGCTCGCCTGGGGCGTCGTGCGGGACGCGCCGCCCGGCGTGGTCGTGCGCAGCGTCGGGGGCGGCGTCGTGGCACCCGTCCGGGAGGTGGCCGGCGTCCCGGGGACGTGGCTCGGCTTCTGGTCGCACGCGCTGAGCCAGTTCTCGCTCACCGTGTTCGTGCTGCTCTGGGGCTACCCCTTCCTCACCCGCGCCCAGGGGCTGTCGCCGGCGCAGGCCGGGGGTCTGCTCACGCTCAACGTGCTCGCCGTCGTCGCGTCCGGTCCGGTCGTCGGCGCCCTCACGGGCCGCCACCCGCTGCGCCGCTCGTGGATGGTCATCGCGATCGCGCTCGCGACGGCTGCCGCCTGGGCCGCGGTGCTGCTCAACCCGGGACGCAGCCCGGTGTGGCTCCTTGCCGCGCTCGTCGTCGTGCTCGGCGTGGGGGGACCCGGTTCCGCCATCGGCTTCGACTACGCCCGCACCTTCAACCGCAGCGGACGTCTCGGCACCGCCACGGGGCTGGTCAACGTCGGGGGCTTCGCGATGGCCGTGCTGTCCGTGCTCGCCGTCGGGGTCGTGCTGGACGTGGCCGAGGCCCGCGGCGCGGCCCCGCTGTCGCTCGACGCGTTCCGACCCGCCTTCGCCGTGATGGTGGTGCCCTGGGTCGTCTGCCTCGTCGGCGTGCTCATGAGCCGCCGGGCGACCCGCCGCGTCATGGCGGCGCAGGGCGTCGTGGTGCCCCCGGTCCGGGAGGTGCTCGCCCGGCGCCGGGGTGCGCGCGCGGCGGACGCCCCCGAGCTCGCGGGGGACGGCCGCGAGCCCACGGCGGACGGCCGGTCGGGTGATCTCCCGGCGGGCCGCTGACCTGCACAGGTGCGCGTCGGCTCTGGCGCCCGCAGAGGCGACCGTGCCATGCTTTCGATGTTGCTAGGGCTCGGCCTGTCCGCCTCTGGAGGACGTGGGTGCAAGCACTGCGGCGCGAGGACCGGGTACAAGGCCGGGTCATCAACGTCCCCCGGATGGACAGAAGGACAGGAACAGCATGGCGCAGGGATCTGTGAAGTGGTTCAACGGCGAGAAGGGCTACGGCTTCATCGCCCAGGACGGCGGCGGCGCTGACGTCTTCGTGCACTACTCCGCCATCGAGACGCAGGGCTACCGGACGCTCGAGGAGGCCCAGCGGGTCGAGTTCGAGATCACCCAGGGCCCCAAGGGCCCCCAGGCCGAGAAGGTCCGCCCGCTCTGAGCGAACCGTCCGACGACGAGGCCGCACCCCGCCCCAGGGGTGCGGCCTCGTCGTCTGTCAGCCCTCGCCGTGCTCGCGATCGGCGCCGTCCTCCGGGACGTCACCGTCCGGCGCCTCGAGCTCCGGCGCGGCGTCGCGCAGGGGCGGCGTCGTCCCGGCGAACGCGGCGAGCTCGTCGCCGACGAGCAGCGCGGCAGGCACCGCGAGCGTGCGCAGGCGGCGCGCGAGGCCGTCCGGGCCGCCGTCCGTCCCGCGA
>NZ_JACVQL010000087.1 GCF_019733465.1 Actinotalea ferrariae
ATGCGTTTCCTATGTCCTGACGCAGAACACTGTCACCCCGACCGTGAGTGGAAGGCCCCTGACCAGCGGAGACGCCGGCAGGGGCCTTCGTCGTCCCGACCCCACCCTCGCCGGACCTGCTCGACCCTCGGCGTGCCTGCTCCACCTCTCTGGCGGGACCGCACGCGGCTCGGCAGCCAGCGCTCGCTACAGTCGCGGCCATGCCGGTTCCCGACTTCGTCCGCGACCTGCGCTCCCGCATCGGGACCGACCTGCTGTGGCTCCCGGGCGTCTCCGGCGTCGTCCTCGACGACGCCGGCCGCGTCCTCCTGGGACGGCGTGCGGACACGGGCCGCTGGGCAGTGGTCAGCGGGATCCTCGAGCCGGGTGAGGAGCCCGCGGTCGCCGTCGTGCGCGAGATCCTCGAGGAGACGGGCGTCCACGCCGAGGTGGTCGCGCTCACGGCGGTCTCGACCACCGACGTCGTCGCCTACCCCAACGGGGACACGGCCCAGTACCTCGACCTGTGCTTCTGGTGCCGCGCCCTCGGCGGCGAGGCGCGCGTGGGCGACGACGAGTCGCTCGACGTCGCCTGGTTCGCCCCGGACGACCTGCCCGACGACCTCACGCCGACGTCGACGGCCCGCATCGCGCGGACCGTCGCGTTCGTCGCGGCCACGGAGCGGGGTGAGCACCCCGCCCCGTGGTTCGCCCGCTGAGCTCCTCCGCGGCGGGCGGCCGCTGCGCGGCTCAGGAGCCGGTCAGCAGCCGCTCAGGACCAGCGGAAGAAGCGTGCGGCGAGCGGCACGCACACGGCCGTCCAGCCCGCCATGACGAGCAGCTCCTGCAGCGGGACGCCGACGCCGTACCAGCCCGCGGCCATGGCCTGCGAGGCCGCACCCACGGGGGTCCACGAGCTGAGCGTCCGCACGATCTCGGGCATGAGCGGCAGCGGAAGCCACACGCCCGCGAAGAACATCGAGGCGACCCACGCGACCATCCCGGCGGCCGTCGCGGCGCCCGCCGTGCGGGCGCGCGCGGCGATGAGGCAGCCGAGCGCGAGGGCCGACGTCGCGCCGAGGACGAACGCCGCGACCACGAGCAGGGGCCGCGTGGGCATCCCGATGCCCAGGACGGCCGCGCCGAGGACGACGGCGAGCACGGCGGCGAAGACGATCGAGGCGAGCGCGACGAGCAGCTGGGCGACGAGCACGTAGGACGGCGGGACCGGCGTCGTCGACAACCGGCGGAGCACGCCCTTGTCGCGGTAGGTGCCGAGCACGGTCGGGAACGTCGAGAGCGCCGCGGTGCCGATCGCCAGGGTGAGCACGATCGGCGCGTACGCGGTGATCGCGGTGATCTGGCTGAGCACCGGGTCCTCCGCGTCGAACGGCTCGTCGGCCCACGGCATGACGAGCCCGAGCACCGTGAGCAGGACACCCGGGAAGAGCAGCCCGAAGAACGCCGTGCCGCGCTCGCGGACCAGCAGTCGGCCCTCGACGAGCGTGAGCCGGCGGAGCGCGCCCGACGGCGTGCGGTGGGTAGCAGACATGTCACACCTCCAGCGGTCGTGCGGTCAGGGAGACGAAGGCGTCCTCGAGCGAGCCGCGCTCGAGCTGGAGCTCGACGGCACGCAGGCCGGCGCCGCTGAGGGCGGTCAGGACGTCCTGGACGGCGCCCTCACCGCCGCGGACCTCGAAGCGACCGTCCGGCTGGCGGGTCACCGTGGCGCCGTCGGCGGCCCGCTCGAGCAGGCCCGCGGGCACCTCGCCCGCGACCCGGAAGCGCAGGACGACGTCCTCGGCCGCCGCGGTCGCCAGCTCGGCGGGGCTGCCGGTCGCCACCACGCGGCCGTCGTCGATGAGGACGATCCGGTCGCAGAGGCGCTCGGCCTCCTCCATGAAGTGCGTGACGAGCAGGATGGTGACGCCGCGGTCGCGGACCCGCTCGATGACGGCCCACGTGTCGCGGCGGGCGCGCGGGTCCAGGCCCGTGGTCAGCTCGTCGAGGATGGCGACCTCGGGGTTGCCCACGAGGGCGAGGGCCACCGAGAGCCTCTGCCGCTGACCGCCGGACAGCTTCGCGAACTGCGTCCCCGCCTTGTCGGCGAGCCCGAGGTCGCGCAGCAGCTCGTCCGGGTCCGCCGGGTCGCTGTAGAAGCTCGCGTAGAGGCCGATCGCCTCGCGGACGGTGATCCGCGCCGGGAGCTCGCTCTCCTGGAGCTGGAGGGCCAGCCGCTCGCGCAGCGCGGCGCCGTCCCGCGTCGGGTCGAGCCCGAGCACGCGGATGGTGCCCGCGTCGGGCGTGCGCAGCCCGGCGATGCACTCGACCGTCGTGGTCTTGCCGGCGCCGTTGCGGCCCAGCATGCCCACGATCTCGCCGCGGCGGACGGTCAGGCTCACGTCGGCGACGGCGACCTTGTCGCGGTACGCCTTGCGCAGGTGGGACACCGTGATGACGGTGTCGTCCGGGAGCGTCGACGCAGGTGCCGGCGCAGGTGTCGGTGCGGGTGTCGGTGCGGGTTCCACGGAGACCTCCAGGGCGTGCGGGTGCGGATGCGGGCGCGGGTGCGCGGTACCGGGTGCGGTGACCACCCCGGGTGCGTGCGCGGTGCCGGGGTGCGGGTGCGACGTGCTGGGCGTCGGAGGGAGGGCGGGCGGCGTCGTCAGCCGGAGAGGCCCGAGGCCGGCCGCAGCGCTGCGCGGTGCAGCACGCGGTCGACGACGACGAGGAGCAGGACGGAGACGAGGACCGGGAGCACGAGGGCGACGGCCTGCGGCGCCTCGGGGAACCCGATCGCACGGCCGACGGCGCCCTGCCAGCCGGAGCTCGTGTACGCCTCGGTGGCGAGCAAGGGCCCGAAGGTCAGGGGCAGCGTGAGGGTGCCCCACCAGGGACCGCCGCGGAGGTACGTGGCGCCGACGAGCGCCCCCGTCACGGAGTAGCAGAGGATCGCCACGACGTGCTCGGCGGCGAGCGGCGCGAGGTCGGGGACCGAGCGCCCGGTGAGCGTGCGCTCGACCGCGTAGCCGACGGTCCACACCAGCCCGGCCGCGACCGCGGTGAGGGCGGCCAGGACGGCGACCAGACGGACGAACGCCCGCCGCGTCATGCCGTGGGCGACGTGCGGCGCCGTCCCCGTGGCCACGTGCGCCAGCAGCAGGCTGAAGGCGAACCACCGCGGCGCGGCGTCGACGGCGCCCCAGACGCCCATCTCCCCGAGGTCGTACCGCGCGGGGATGCCGGCGAGCACGACGGCGACGGCCGCCATGAGGCCCCAGAACCAGGCCCACACCGGCGCCTGGACACGGATCGTCGGCCGCAGGGCGCGGAGGGGCACCGAGCGGTGCCCGAACCGGTGCGCGGAGGGGGCCTGGGGCGCGACGCTGGTCGTCATCGTGGCTCCCTTCAGCTCGCCGGGCGGCGGATCGCCGCGCGGCGCAGGACGAGGTGGAGGACGACCATGCCGAGGGCCACGACGAGCAGGATCGTGAGTCCCCGGGCCGGCAGGGGCAGGTCGAGACCGCGCTGCGCGAGGTCACCGATCCAGCGCCCCGTCAGGAGCGACTCGGTGACCGCGACCGGCGCGAGCGTCAGCGGGAGCGTGAGGGTGCCCCACCAGCCGCCGCCGCGGTAGAAGGCCGCGCCGACGAGGGCGCCCGACGTCCCGTAGACGAGCACGGCGAGCAGCGCCTCGAGCGTCACCAGCCCGAGCTGGGACCCGTCGGCGTAGAGGTGCTCCTGGACCGACGTCGGCCAGCCCCGCGCGGCGAACACGGCGTTCTCGACGGCGTGACCGAGCGTCCAGCACGCGCTGAAGACCGCGGCGGTCACGGCGACGTCGAGCGCGACGAGGGTCACGAACGAGCGCCGGGTCAGGCCGTGGGCGACGTACGGGCCGATCCCGCCGGCCGTCACGAAGAGCAGCATGGCGAACGAGAACCAGCGGCAGCCCGCGCTGAGGTAGTCCCACGCGCTGTGCTCGACCTCGCCGACGCGGACCGTGACGACGACGATGCCCACGGCGATGACGGCGAGCGTGAGCCAGAACGCCACCCAGACGACCAGCTGGCTGCGCAGCGCCAGCCGCGCACCGCGCACAGCGCGCGGGTCGAGGGCCCTGGCGGACCGGTCGGCGGCCGGGACCGAGGTCGCGAGGCTCATGGCCGGTCCCCCGAGGCGGTGAGGTGGACGAAGAGGTCCTGGAGCGGGACCGGGCCGATCTCGAGGCCGGCGTCCCGCGCCCGCCGCCGCTCGGCGTCGTCGAGCCCGCCGTCGACCGTGACCTGCGCCGTGCGCCCGAGCGTGCGGCGCTCGAGCACCCGGCGGCCGTCGAGGAACGCGTCGACGACGTCGCCGGGTCCGGTGAGGGTCGCGCCCCGGGCGCGCAGCGCGTCGGCGTCGTCGGCCAGCAGCACGCGGCCATGGTCGAGCACGACGACCTGTTCGAACAGCCGCTCGACCTCCTCGATGAGGTGGCTCGAGACGACGATCGTGCGCGGGTGCTCGGCGTAGTCGGCGAGCAGCTCGTCGTAGAACGCGTAGCGCGACGGCGCGTCCAGGCCGAGGTAGGACTCGTCGAGCATCGTCAGCGGTGCGCGCGACGCGAGCCCGACGACGACGCCCAGCGCCGAGCGCTGGCCGCGCGACATCTGGCTCGGCTTGCGGTCGAGCGGCACCTGGAGCCGGTCGACGAGGCGACCGGCGAGCTCGGCGTCCCACGTGGGGCGCACGGCGGCGGCGATCTGGAGGGTCGCCCTCGCCTTGTCGTCCATGTGGTCGCCGCTCTCACGGACCAGGCACGTCCCGGCCATGATGCGCGGGTTCTCGAACGGGTCCTCCCCGTCCACCAGGACGGTGCCGCTCGTGGCGGGGCGGAACGCGGCCAGCACGGAGAGCAGGCTGGTCTTCCCCGACCCGTTGCGGCCGAGGAGGCCGTGGATGCGGCCGGGCTCGAGCGTCAGGTCGACGCCGTCGAGCGCCGTCGTGCGGCCGTAGCGGACGGTGAGGTCGCGGACCTCGACGCCGAAGCTCATGAGGACTCCCCGTCGGTGCTGGTGGTGGTCGTGGCGGCGACGTCGGGCCGCCGCGGCGCGGGCTCGGCGGCGAGCTCGCGGAGCCGGGCGACGACGTCCTCGACCGGGATGCCGAGCCTTCGGGCCTCGGCGGCCACCGGCTCGACGACGTCGGCGAAGAACCGGTCGCGCCGCCCGGCCACGAGGCGGGACCGCGCGTCCGGCGAGACGAACATGCCGACGCCGCGGCGCTTGTAGAGCACGCCCTCGTCGACCAGCTCCGTGAAGGCCTTGGCAGCGGTCGCCGGGTTGATCCGGAACGTGGTCGCGTACTGGGTGGTGGACATGACCTGCTCCTCCTCCCGGAGGGTGCCGTCGAGGATGTCGCCTCGGATCTGGTCGGCGATCTGGAGGTAGATCGGGTCGCGTCCGTCGAACACGTCACGCCCTCCCGTCACCTTCAGTGGTTCATTACATGAGTAATGAACCATAGAGGTTTGCCCGCGCGCAAGAGGTCTTGGCCGGTCGTCCTCGAGCGCCTCCGGCGCCCCCGGGGCGCGGTGCGCCGGTAGGGTCCGGCCGTGCCCTTCGTCTTCACGCCGTTCGCGCTGCTCGGCGTCGCCCTCGTCGTCGGCGGCCTGCTCATGGTCCGGTCCCAGCGGTCGTCGCGCTGGGTCGCGGTCCCCGGCCGCGTCGTCGACCGCTCGTTCCTCACGACGCCGACCCGCGTCACGGTGGAGTACCCGGCACCCGACGGCGCACCGCTCCGCGCCCGGGTCTCGGCCGGCCTCATGGGCGGGCTCCGCGGGCCCGAGGTGGGCGCGGACGTGACCGTGTACGTCGACCCGCGCCGGCCCACGGACGTCACGCTCGGACCGTCGAGCGCGACGACGACGTACGGGTGGGCCTTCGTCGCGATGGGCGCCTTCGCGCTCGTCACGTTCCTGCGCATCTCCGGCTGACGCCGGCCGACGTCGCGACGCGGCGCGACTCCCGGCCCGCCCGGGTCGCGACCGTCTCAGTCGAGGGGTTCGAGGTGCCGCCGCGGGACGCCGAGGGTGTCCTCGACCGGCGTCATCGGCGGCGCCACCTCGGCGAGCGGCGCGACCCGGCCCACGCCCCACCGCAGGCGCGTCACGAGCGCCTCGCCCAGCGCCGTGCGCACGCCGCCGCCCCACAGCCGCGGCCAGCCGCGCGCGGCGGCGGCGCCCTCGGCGGAGAACAGCAGGAAGGTGGCGACACCGCGCCGGCGGTGCGCGGGCGCGACGTACACCTCGAGCACCTGGCCGGTCCCGGCGCGCCACTTCACGGCGCCCACCTGGTCCTCGGCCGCGAGCCCGATGCGCGCGGCGTCGGCGAGCGTGAGGACGGAGCCCGGCGCGACGTCGGCGCCGAACGTCGCGGCGCGCACGGCCACGACCGCGTGGGGGAAGGCGATGAGCTCGGCGAGCACCGGTGAGGCGTCGCGCACGATGCGCTCGACGAGCACGAGGGGCGGTGCCCCGGTCGGGGTCGTCAGCTCGCTGCGCAGCAGCTGGAGGGTGTCCGACCGCATGGCCACCCGGCCGAGCCGGCCGGTCGCGACCGTGCGACCCGGCGGGAGGTCGTCCACCTCGACGACGGAGCGGTCCGGACGCTCGTCGGTCGCGATCGCGTGGACCACGACGGTCGAGGCGTCGCCGGCGACCGGGTCGGCTGGCGGGCGCACGGAGCGCACCCACCACACCGGGAGCCGACCCGGCCGCACGGTCACGATCAGACCCGGCGGGTCGACCGACGAGCCGCGGCGCCGGCAGCGAGGCCGAGCGCCACGAGGCCGGCCGCGAGCGCCGCGAGGC
>NZ_JACVQL010000088.1 GCF_019733465.1 Actinotalea ferrariae
GGCGTGCCCAGCACGCGTCCCGTCGAGGTGCACGCCGCCGACGTCGAGCCGGCCGCCGTCCGCTGCGCGCGCCGCAACCTGCCCGCGCGCGACGGGCACCACGTGCACCTCGGCGACCTGTGGGACGCGCTGCCGGGGCACCTGCGGGGCCGGGTCGACGTCGTCGTCGCGAACGCGCCCTACGTGCCGACCGACGCGATCGCGCTCATGCCGCCCGAGGCGCGCGACCACGAGCCCGTGACGTCGCTCGACGGCGGCCCCGACGGCACCTCGGTGCAGGCGCGCGTCGCGGCGGGCGCCGCGGCGTGGCTGCGCCCGGGCGGGCACCTGCTGGTCGAGACGAGTCGCTCGCAGGCCCCGACCACGCTCGCCCTCCTCGGGGCCGCGGGACTCGCCGCCTGCCTGGTCACGGACGACGACGTCGACGGCACGGTCGCTGTCGGCCGCCGCGCACCGCACGCGGACCGGTGAGACCGGGCCACGCAGCTACCGACCGGTCCCGACCCGACGGAGGATCTCGTCGACGACCCGCTCGACCGGGCCGTGGCGTCGATGACGACACCGTCGCGCGGGAGGCCCTCCTTCGTCGCGTGCCAGCGCACGATCAGCGCGCGGTCGGTGGGCTGCCCACCGCCCCACTCCTCGTCCGGTCTCGCGTCGAGCCGCCGGTGCAACGTCGGGAGGTCGACCTCGAGGACGAACACGCCGTCGAACAGGTCGATGAAGCGCGTGACGTTCCTCGAGCCCCCGCAGAAGAAGGTGACGCGCGCGTCCTGGTCGGCGACCAGGGCCCGGACCTTCTCGACGTCCCAGATGTGCTCCCCCGGCCCGCCGGCCACCGCCGGTTCGCCCGTCTCCGCGTCACCGCGGTAGGCCAGCTCCCGGTCGCCGTGGACGGCGTGGTGACCCCGCCGCTGGAGCTCGTCGCACACGGTGGTCTTGCCGGTGCCCGAGAGGCCCTCGACCAGGTAGTTCCGCCGGCCCACGTGGTGGTCGCTCCTAGTCGGCCGTGAGGGGCGCCGGTGCGTCCGCGACCTCGGGCGGCCACACGACCGCGAAGCGCTCGAAGACGACGTCGAGGTCCTCGGTCCACGCGATCCCGCGGTCGGCGCAGACGCGGCGCCAGTAGCGCAGGTGGTTCTCGAGCCACGACGCGCGGCTCCGGTCGTCCTCGGCCTCGTCGTAGGCGAAGGCGTCGTCGACGCTCGCGACCGGGCCGAGGCGCAGCTCGGTCGTGCGGAGCACGGCTCGCGGTCGACCCGTGCCGTCGCACGCGACCCAGTGACCGCCGATCCGCGGGAGCGGCTCGCCGTCCTCCGCGAACTCGACCGCGAGCGTCGCGGTGGCGCGCTTCGGGCCCTCGAGCACCAGGCTGAGCAGCTCCTCCGAGAGCTCGGCCGAGTCGCCGAAGTGATCGACGACGAGCTCCTGCCCCGGGTCCGCGGCGACCTGCGGGTGGGCGGCCAGGTACTCGTCCCACATCCTGCGGGCGGCGTCGTCGTCGTGCGGGGCAAGGGGTGTCGTCACCCGTGCATCATGCCTGCCGTGCCGCCACGGGTCACGGCGGCTACCGTCGCCCCGTACGGCACGGAGGTGGTGACACGGTGGAGACGATGGTCGTCCTCGTCGTCGTCGCCCTCGTCTCGATCGCGGTGGTCGGCGTGGGCGAGCGCTTCGACATCGCCTGGCCCGCGCTCATGGTCGTCGTCGCGACCGGCACCGGCCTGGTCCCCGCGTGGCGGGACGTGCACATCGAGCCGGACCTGATCCTCCCGCTCTTCCTGCCACCCCTCCTCTTCGCCACCGCGCAGCGGACCTCGTGGGGCCTCTTCCGGCGGCGGTGGCGCTCGGTGCTCGGGCTCGCGCTCGCGCTCACGGCCGCGAGCATCGCGGCGGTCGCCGGGACCGTCTGGCTGCTCGTGCCTGGCATCACGCTCGCGGCGGCGATCGCGGTGGGCGCCGCCGTCTCCCCGCCCGACCCGGTCGCCGTCGAGGCCGTCGCCGCCCCGCTCGGCATCCCGCGACGTCTCGTGGCGGTGCTCCAGAGCGAGGGCCTGTTCAACGACGCGGTCGCGCTCGTCGTCTTCCAGACCGCAGTGGCGGCGGCCGTCCAGCAGGAGCCGTTCGGCGCGATGGTCGTGGGACGGTTCCTGTTCGGCCTCCTGGCGGCGGTCGGCGTCGGCGTCGCGATGGGTGCGGGCGCCCTGTGGCTGCGGTCGAGGCTCACGACCGTCGCGGCCCGCAACGCGATCACGCTCGTCCTGCCCTTCGCGGTCTACCTCGTCGCGGAGGAGCTGCACGCGTCGGGCGTCGTGGCCGTGGTCGTCACCGCTCTCCAGGTGGGTGCGCAGCAGATGCCGGACCAGGTCGAGGACCGGCTCAGCGCCACGGCGCTGTGGGAGGTCATCGAGCTGGTCGTCACCGGCCTGGCGTTCGGCCTCATCGGCATCGAGCTGGGTGCCGCGGCGCGCGACGCCGGGACGCACCTGCCCTCGATGGTCGGCACGGGCGTCGTCGTCGGCCTCGTGCTGCTCGGGCTGCGCGTGGTCTGGCTGCTGGCCTGGCGCCCGATCATCGTCCGCACGGGCGACCCCACGGCCGCGCCGCGCACCGTGCGCGAGGCCCTCGTGCTCGCGTGGTGCGGCATGCGCGGGCTCGCCACGCTCGCGCTCGCCCTCGCCATCCCGATGACGGTGGGCGACGGCTCCCCCATGCCCGGGCGGACGCAGCTCGTGGTGATCGCCGCGACCGTCATCGTCATGACGCTGCTGGTCCCGGCGTTCACCCTGCCCTACGTCGTCCGGGCGCTCGGCATGGGGCGGGAGGCGGAGCGGGAGCGCGCGGCCGAGGCCAAGGTCGCCGTCCGCGCCCGCGACGCCGCGCTGGCGCACCTGCGCACGATGCCCGGCCTCGCGCACCTCCCGGAGGAGCGGGCGCTGCAGGTGCGCGCCGCGCTCGCCGAGCTCGAGGCCGTCCTGCTCGACCAGCCGTCCGGCGAGGCGCGCGGTCGCCTCGCCGAGGTGCAGCGCCGGCGTGCCCTCGTGCTGCACCTGCAGTCCGAGGGGCTCTCGGCCGCGCGCCGCGAGGTGCTCGTCGCACGCGGTGAGCGCGGGATCGACCCGGAGGCTGCGGACCGCGTGCTGCGCCGCCTCGACCTGCTCGCGCGGCCCGTGCGGCGATCGCGCCCGCTGCGCCGGCCGGAGGGGGACCCGGCACAGGGGTGACGACCCTGCGCTCAGCCCTCGTCGGCGAACATCGCGGCGTAGTGGACGTTGCGCATGACCCCGAGCACGTTGCCGAACGGGTCCACGACCGAGGCCGTGACGAAGCCGTCGCCGCGCACCGTCGGCGGGTCGTGCGGCACGGCGCCCAGCGCGAGCAGGCGCTCGTAGGTCGCCTCGAGGTCGTCGACCGCCCAGTGCGCGATGACGCCGCCGCCGGCGGCGGGGGTCTGCCGGTCTGCCTCCGACCGCGCCCAGGCGCGGTCGACGATGCCCAGGTCGGTCTCGCGGTCCCCCACCCGGAACTCGACGTACGCCGGCGGCGCCGGTGCCTCGGGCCGAACGAAGTAGGGCTCCACCTCGAGGACCTCGGTGTACCAGGCGGCTGCCGCCGGCACGTCGTCGGCCCACAGGTTCACGGTCGCGATACCTCGGAAGGCGGTCATCGTCTTCTCCTCGTCCTTCAGGCGACCCGTCGTCGCCCGACGTCTCCACCCTAGGAACCGTTGAGGAACGTATGGTTCCGCGATGTGCGGCATCCTCGACACATGGCCGACACCCCCGTGCGACTCCTCCGGCTCCTCGCCCTGCTGCCCACGCGGGCCACGTGGTCGGGGCCCGAGCTGGCCGACCGGCTGGGCGTCACGACGCGGACGGTCCGGAACGACGTCGAGCGGCTGCGCGACCTGGGCTACGAGGTGGAGGGCCGGCCGGGCGCGGGAGGTGGGTACCGGCTCGCGGCCGGCGCCGCCCTGCCGCCCCTGCTGCTCGACGACGACGAGGCGGTCGCCGTCGCCCTCGGCCTGGCGACCGCGGTCTCGGGCAGCATCACCGGCATCGAGGAGACGTCGCTGCGGGCGCTCACGAAGCTCGAGCAGACCATGCCGTCCCGCCTGCGGCACCGCATCGACGCGCTCCGCGGCGCGACGGTCTCCGCGTCGGCCGGCGGACCGACCGTCGACCCGGAGGTGCTCACGGTCCTCGCGCAGGTGTGCGCGCGGCGCGAGCGCCTGCGCTTCGACTACGGGGCGCACGACGGCGCCTCGAGCGTGCGCGACGTCGAGCCGCACCGCGTCGTGCACACCGGGCGCCGCTGGTACCTGCTCGCGTGGGACACCGGCGCGGGCGACTGGCGCACCTTCCGCGCGGACCGGATCGCGCCGCGGGTCCCGACCGGCCCGCGGTTCACACCCCGCGAGGTCCCCGGCGGCGACGCGCTCGCGCACGTGCTGCGCGGCGTCGGCTCGGCCGCCTGGCCGCACCGCGCGCGCGTCCGCATCGGGGCACCCGCGGACGACGTGGCGCAGCGCATCTCGCGCGTCGGGGGCGTCCTCACGCCGCTCGACGCCGCGACGTGCCTGCTCGAGACGGGCGGTGCGTCGCTGCCCGAGCTGGCCGGCTACCTCGCGAGCCTCGAGGTGCCTTTCGAGGTGCTCGAGCCCGACACGCTGCGCGAGGTGCTGCGGAGCATGGCGCGCCGCTGCAAGGCCGCTGCAGCGGTGACGTCGTGAGGACCGGCGGCGCGGTCAGCGCACCCGCCTCACGCGGCCCGTCGGGCGTCGGCGTGTGCCAGTCTGGCGTCCACCGGGCGGAGAGCCGCCCGACCCACGCCAGGGGTGACCATGAGCTGGATCCGCGAGCCGCGTGACGACGAGCTGACGGAGGCCGCCGCGGCAGCGAGAGCCGCCGACGTCGCGCACCGGGGCTACGTCCCGAACTACAACCGTGTCTTCGCCCACCGACCCGAGGCGTACGCCGCCTGGGGCTCGCTGGCCGGGGCGATCAAGGGTTCGATGGGCGTGCGCCGCTACGAGCTCGCGACGCTCGCGGCGGCGCTGCGGCTCCGGTCCAGCTACTGCTCGCTCGCCCACGGCCAAGTGCTCGCCGACACGGTCCTCGACCCTGCGACGGTGCGCGACGCGGTGCGCGGCGAGGACGCGGCCGCCCTGACCGACGTGGACCGTGCGGTCATGCGGCTCGCCGACAGGGTCGCGGCCGGCGCCGCGGACATGACGCCCGACGACCTCACCGAGCTGCGCGAGCTCGGCCTCGACGACGCCGAGGTCCTCGACGTCGTCCTCGCCGCGGCCGCGCGCTGCTTCTTCAGCACCGTGCTCGACGCCGTGGGCGCCGAGCCGGACGCCGCGTTCGCGGGGCTCGACCCGGCGCTCCGCGACGCCCTGACCGTCGGGCGGCCGATCGCCCAGCGCTGAGGCGGTGCCCGGCGGCTCCCCGGGACGCCGCCGGGCAGCCGGCGAGCCAGCCGGTGGGGTCAGGAGGTGACGTCGGCGGTCGTGAACCTGCTCCACGCGAGCGCGCCGAACACCGCCACCCACGCCGCCTGCACCGCGAGCCCCTGGCCGAGCACACCCCAGCCGACCTCGAGGCGCAGGAACTCGGCGAAGTCGAGCCAGTGGTGCGTCAGGAGCCCCGGGTGGATCACCGCGAGCTGCGGCAGCGTGTCGAGCACCGCCGAGACGATCGCGACGACGACGGTGCCCGCCATCGCGCCCACGGGCACCTCGGTGAGCGTGGACAGGAAGAGCCCGACGGCGACGAGCCCCGTGAGCGAGAGCGCGACGTACGCCGCCACGCCCGCGATGCGCAGCACGCCGTCGGCCACGGGCACCGTGGTGCCCGACAGCAGCGTGACGTCGCCGACGCCGAACATCACGGCGCCCACGACGAACGCGACGACCGCGATGGCGAGCACCGCGCACGCGACGTAGGCGAGCGTCGCGAGCGCCTTGATACCGAGCAGGCGCGCACGCGAGACCGGCACGGCGAGCAGGTACCGCAGCGTCCCCGCCTGCGCCTCCCCCGCGATCGCGTCGCCCGAGGCGATGCCCGTCGTGAGCGGGAGCAGGAACGGCAGGCACATGAAGAGCGCGGCCACCACGAGGAAGAGGCCGTTCTCGGTGACCCGGCTGATGAACCCCGGACCCTGTCCGCCGAGCGCGGAGTCCCGGGTCACGAACAGCACGGTGCCCAGGAGCAACGGCACGCACGCGAGCCCGACGAGCAGAGCGATGTTGCGGCGCCGGCCGAAGACGAGCCGGAGCTCGCTGCGCAGCAGGCGGCCCCAGGCGCCCCGCACGCGGGTCGGTGCGGCCGCGTGCGTGGCGGAGCCGGACGGCATGGCCGCCGTCGGGACGGCGGCGTCAGCGAGCGACATCGAAGCCCTCCCCCGTCAGCGTGACGAACAGCTGCTCGAGGCTCGGCCGCCGCACCTCGAGGCCGAGCAGCGGCACCCCCGCGCCCACGAGCGCGGCCGAGACCGTCTCGGGCGGGGTGCCGAGCGCGGCCTCGAGCACGGCGCCGTCCCGGACGACGTCGACCAGCCCCAGGCTGCCCAGGACGGCGGCGGCGCGGTCGGCGTCGGCCACGGTGGTCGTCACGACGACGCGTGCCGGTCGCGCGTCGGTGAGCACGCTGCGCTCGCCCTGGGCCAGCAGCCGGCCGCGGCTCATGATCCCGATGTGCGAGCACACCTGCTCGATCTCGGTGAGCAGGTGGGACGACACGAGGACCGTCGTGCCGGCGTCCGCGAGCTCCCGGACGAGGTGCCGCACCTCGCGCGTGCCCTGCGGGTCGAGCCCGTTGGTCGGCTCGTCGAGCACCAGGAGGTCGCGCGGCCGGAGCAGGGCGGCGGCCAGCCCGAGCCGCTGCTTCATGCCGAGCGAGTACTGCCGGTAGGGCTTGCGGGCGGCCGCGGCGAGGCCCACACGCTCGAGCGCGTCCCCCGTCCGACGGCGGGAGGTGCGCGGGTCGGCCGTCGCGTCCGCCGCGTCGAGCCGGGCAAGGTTCGCCGCACCGCTGAGGTACGGCTGGAACGCCGGGCCCTCGACGAGCACGCCGACGCGGGGCAGCACGCGCGCCGCGGCGTCCGGCATCGGCTCGCCGAGAAGCCACGCGCGCCCGTCGGTGGGACCGACCAGGCCCAGCAGCATCCGGATCGTCGTCGTCTTGCCCGACCCGTTGGGGCCGAGGAACCCGTAGACCGAGCCGCGGGGCACCTCGAGGTCGATCCCGTCGACGGCGACCTGACCCGAGCGGAAGCGCTTGGTCAGCCCGGCGGTGCGCACGGCGAGGTCCACGCCGGTCAGCATGCCGGACGCGGCGTCGACGGCGACGTCGGCCCGGTGCACCGGCTCGGCGGACCCCGCACGCCCGGTGGCGTGCGGGGTCTGCCGTGCGGGCAGCGTCGTGGCCATCAGACCCGGCTCCTGACGAGCACGACCATCACGCGAGGTCGCGCAGGGTCTCGGCGGGCACCGCGCCCACGAGCACCCGTCCGTCGTGGGTCACCAGCACGCTCAGGAGTGTCGAGGAGAGCAGGCGGCCCTCCGGGACCTCGGTCGTGAGCTGCTCGTACAGCGCGGACGTGTCGAGCTCCATCCCGCCCTCGCCGTCGGTGGGCTTGAACTCCCGCAGGAGCTCCTGCGCCTCGGGCGAGCCGATGGTCAGCTCGCCCCCGGGCAGCGTCTCGACGCCCTCGGGGTCGCCGGCCACGAGGGACGCGACGTCCACGCCGGCGAGCTCCACCACGCGGTCCCAGCCCTCGCCCGTCACGGTGACGTCGGGGTGCGTGGGCAGGCCGTGCGCGTCCGTGCCGAGCTGCGCGCGGGCCGCGTCGGCCTCCGGCGCCTCGGGCAGGGGCACGACGACGTCGCGCTGGTCCGCGCCGGCCGGTGCGGAGAACTCGAGCACCGCCGCGTCGGGGACCGTGAACTCCACGTCCGTGAAGCCGACCTCGAGCGCCGGGGCGCCGTCGTCCTGCGTGCTCCACACCTGGACGCGCAGCGGGGCGGACGTCTCGGCGTCGACCGCGACGACGACGCGCGCGACGAGCGTGCCCGTGCTCCGCGGCGTCACGACGAGCTGGTAGGCGTCGCGTCCGGCGACCGTGGTCTGCCCGTCGACCGACACGGTCGACGTCTCCTCGGCGGCGGCCAGCACCTGCGCGGCGGCCTCCTCGGGCGTCGGCAGGTCGCCCGCCACCTCGGGCGGCGGGCCCTGCTCGAGCTGCGACTCGAGCTCGGCGTACCGCGCCGCGTCGGCGTCGCTCAGCAGGTAGTGGACGACCTCGTCGTCGGCGCTCGAGTACGTCCACGCCTCCGCGCCGTCGCGCACGACCGAGTACTCGGACGTCGCGCCGAGCAGCGCCACGCGCGAGCGGTCCTCGCCGTCGCTCCAGACGCGCAGCGTCGAGCTGCCGCCGAGCAGGGCGATCGGGTCGGCGCCGCCCGCCTCGACGAACGGGATCTCGGGCAGCCCGAGGCGGGCCGTGTACACGACCGTCCCGGACAGCGCCTGCGGCTCGGCCTGGGCCACGGCGGCGAGGAGCTCCTCGGCCGTGCGGTCCGGCAGGCCCTCGCCACCCGCCGACGCGACGAGCGTCGGTCCGGCGAACGCGGCGGCGACGGCGGCACCGACGGCGACGGGCACGGCCCACCGGCGGCGGGCGCGGCGCCGGGCGCCTGCGTCAGGCGCCCCGGTCGCGTCGGTGGTGGGACCTGCGGTGGCGGAGGTGGTGGGGTCGGTCTGCTCGTCCATGGCACCACTGTGCGCCGGTGCACCTGAGAGGACCCTGAGAGGCGACGCGGGCCCGTGCCGGCCCCGGTGGCATGCTGCCTGCATGCGCGTGCTGGTGGTCGACGACGAGCGGGGACTCACGCGCGCCGTGCGCCGCGGCCTCGAGGCCGAGGGGTTCGCGGTCGACGTCGCGCACGACGGCGAGACCGGGCTCGAGCTCGCGACCGGGACCGATTACGACGCGATCGTCCTCGACATCATGCTGCCCCGGCGCAACGGGTACGACGTCGTCACCGCGCTGCGCGAGCGCGACGTGTGGACGCCGGTCCTGCTGCTCAGCGCGAAGGACGGCGAGCACGACGTCGCCGACGGCCTCGACGTGGGCGCGGACGACTACCTGACCAAGCCCTTCTCGTTCGTCGTTCTCGTCGCGCGGCTGCGCGCGCTCGTGCGCCGGCCCGCGGGGGCGCGGCCCGCGGTGCTGACCGCCGGCGACCTGGAGCTCGACCCCTCGGCGCGGACCGTGACCCGCGCCGGGCAGCCGGTCGACCTCACCGCGAAGGAGCTCGCGCTGCTCGAGTACCTCATGCGGCACGCGGACCGGGTGGTCGGCAAGGTCGAGCTGCGCGACCACGTCTGGGACGGCACGGGCGAGGACCTCAACGTCGTCGAGGTCTACGTCGGCTACCTGCGCCGCAAGCTCGGGCGCTCCGCGGTGACCACCGTGCGCGGCGCGGGCTACCGCGTGGCGGGATGAGCACGGGCGCACCGCGCCGCCGGCTCTCCGTGCGGGCACGGCTCACGGTCCTGACGTCGGGGCTCCTGTGCGTGACGCTCGCGGTCGGCGCGGTCGCGCTGACCACCGTGCTGTCCCGCAGCCGGGTCGCCGAGCTCGACGACGCGGTCCGTGCGCGCGTCGCGACGGTCCTCACGCTCGTCACCGACGACCGCCTGCCGCCCGCGCTGCCGGTCGCCGAGCCGGGCGAGATCGCCCAGGTGCTCGACGCCGACGGCCGCGTCCTCGCGTCCTCCGCGACCGCGAGCCGCACGCTGCCCGTCCTGCCGCCCGACGAGGTCGACCGCCTCGCGGGCAGCTCCGCGGCCACGGGAGCAACCCCGGACGCGAGCGCCGTCACGGTCACGGCGACCGAGGCGAGCGCGTACGACGACGCCGCCCGCGCCGCCGTCGTGCGCACGACGCTCGGCGGCGAGCCGACGACCGTCGTCGTCACCGTGCCGCTCGGCGAGGTCCGCGGGCTGCTGCGCGCGCTCGCGGTCGCGCTCGTCGGGGTGGTCCCCGTGCTGACGGCGCTGCTCGGGGCCGTCGTGTGGGTCGTCCTCGGGCGGGTGCTCGCCCCGGTCGAGGCGCTCCGGCGGGCGGCCGAGCAGGTGGCGCGCACGGGCGGGCCCGGGTCGCTGCCCGTGGTCCGCGCGGACGACGAGATCGGGGCCCTCGCGCGGACCCTCAACGAGATGCTCGACCGCCTCGAGCTCGCCGCGGCGCGGCAGCGGACGTTCGTCGCCGACGCGGCGCACGAGCTCCGGTCGCCGCTCGCCGCGCTGCGCGCCGCGACGGACGTGGCCCGCGCCCACCCCGACGCGTACCGCAGCGCGGAGCTTGCGGAGGAGCTGGGCGCCGAGGTGCTCCGCATGCAGCACCTCGTCGACGACCTGCTCCTCCTGGCGCGCGTGGGCTCGGTCCCGCCCGTGCGCACCGCGTTCGACCTCCGGACGGCCGTCGACGAGGCGCTGGCGGTCGCCCGGGGCGCGTCCCCGGACCCCGACCGGGTCGCCGTCG
Organism: Actinotalea ferrariae; assembly: GCF_019733465.1. Classification (GTDB taxonomy): domain Bacteria; phylum Actinomycetota; class Actinomycetes; order Actinomycetales; family Cellulomonadaceae; genus Actinotalea; species Actinotalea ferrariae_A. The sequence goes on from NZ_JACVQL010000088.1 coordinate 10,555, forward strand.
TCGTGACGGCTGCGTCCGGGCCCGCGACCTCGGAGACCTCGTCCGGCTCGGCACCGACGGCTCCCGGACCCCGGGCGGCGTCGGTCCTGGGTGACCCGGCGGCCGTGGTGCGGGTCGTGCGCAACCTGCTCGACAACGCTCTGCGTCACGCCGCGTCGGAGGTGCGCGTGACGGTCGGCGCCGGCGAGGTCGTCGTGGACGACGACGGCACGGGCGTCCCGGTCGAGGACCGCGAGCGGGTGTTCGAGCGCTTCGTGCGCCTCGGCGCCGCACGCGAGCGGGACTCGGGCGGCAGCGGCCTCGGCCTCGCCATCGCCCGGGAGGTCGCGCGTGAGCACGGGGGCGACGTCACGCTGACCGACGCACCGGGTGGCGGCCTGCGCGCGGTGCTCCGGCTCGGGTCCCCGCCGACCGCACCGGTGGCGCGTCCTGCGACGGGACGTGAGGCTGGACGTCCGACGACGTCAGGAGCGAACGATGGGCGACGACCTCACGAAGGGTGACCACGTCACCTGGAAGAGCCACGGCTCGACGGTCGAGGGGACCGTCGAGGAGAAGATCACGAAGGACACCGAGGCGGCCGGGCGGACGGTCCGCGCCTCGAAGGACGACCCGCAGTACGCCGTCCGCAGCGACAAGAGCGGCAAGGACGCGGTCCACAAGCCGTCGGCCCTGCACGAGGACTGAGCTCGTCACCGCCTGACAGCCGACGCCGGGTCGCCCACCGGGGTGCACGCGGCGCCCGGACCGGGACGTCGACAGCCCTCCGTGCCAGGTGGGACGCTGCGCGCACGCCGACCGTCGCACCGACGCGTCCGGCGGCGACCGGAGGACGACGCCATGGGCACGACGCTCGCCACGGACCCACCGACCACCCGCGTGCCGCCGACCGCGGTCACCTGGCTGCGCCTCGGCGCCTGCGCACTCGTCGTCGCAGCCGTCGTCGCCACGTTCCTCGAGGCCGCCGGGCGCACCACGGTGAACCCCTTCAACCTGTTCGGCTACTTCACGGTCCAGTCCAACCTGCTCCTGGCGCTCTGCTACGGCGTGGTCGCCGGGGCGGCACGGACCGGTCGCGCGCCGACGTGGGCCGTCCCGGCGCGGGCGTGCGTGGTCACGTACGTCGTCGTCGTCGGCCTCGTCTACGTGGTGCTGCTCGCGCCGCTCGGAGCTGCGGGCGGCGTCCCCGTGCCGTGGGCGAACGTCGTCCTGCACGTCGTGACGCCGCTCGCGGGTGCCGTGGACTGGCTCGCGGCGCCCGACCGGCGACGGCTGACCGGGCGCGTCGTCGGACTCGCGCTCGTCTACCCGCTGGTGTGGTGCGGCGTCGTCTTGGTACGGGGCGCCACCGACGGCTGGGTGCCCTACCCGTTCCTCGACCCGGCCCAGGGCTACGCCACGGTGGCGGGCTACGTGGCGGCGATCGCGGCGTGCATCGCCGCGGTCGCGGCGCTCGTCGTGGCGGGCTCCCGGCTGCCGGTGGTCGGCGGACGGCCCGTCGACGGTCCTCCTCCGACGGCCTGACCGCCGGCGCGGCGAGCGCCGTCGGCCTGACCGCGGTCGCACGACCTCGCCCGCGCGCGACCCCGGGCCGCGCCCGTCCCGCTCCGGTCAGAGGCCGACGGGTCCCGCGTCGGCGGCCACGGTCGTCGAGATGCGCAGGGCAGCGACGAGCTCGGCGTACATCTCGTCGGCCTCGAGCAGCTCGGCGTGGGTGCCGGTCGCCCGCACACGGCCGCCGTCCATGACGACGATCGCGTCGGCGTCCACCACCGTCGAGAGACGGTGGGCGATGGTCACGACGACGCCCTGGGCCGCGACGCGCGCGATCACCTCCTGGATCGCGACCTCCGTGAGGCCGTCGAGCTGGGCGGTCGCCTCGTCGAGCAGCAGGACCTGGGGCGTCCGGACGACGGCACGCGCGAGCGCGACCCGCTGCCGCTCGCCACCGGACAGGCTGGTCGCCGTGACCGGCGTGTCGAGCCCCTGCGGCAGCGCACGGACCGTCGCGTCGAGCCGCACGGCGGCGAGGGCCGCCCAGAGCTCCGCCTCGTCGGCCTCCGGGTGCCGGAAGAGCAGGTTGTCCCGCACCGTGCCGGCGAGCAGCGGCGTCTCCTGCTCGACGTAGCCGATGCGGCTGCGCACGGTGTCGATGCTCAGCTCGTCGTACGGGACGCCGTCGAGCAGCAGCGTGCCCGCGTCGGGCGGCAGGAACCGCAGGACCAGGGAGAACGTCGACGTCTTGCCCGCCCCCGACGGCCCGACGAGGGCGACGTGACCCCGCCGCGGCACCACGAGGTCGAGGTCGTCGACGGCCGGCGCCGCGGCGCCGTCGTACGTGAGCCGCACCCCGCGGAGCTCGAGCACCGGGCGGTCCGACGCCGTCGCGGCCAGGGCACGGCCCGCGTGCACGTCCTCGATCCGGATGTCCTCCGTCTCGCGGATCCGCGCGGCCGCGGCGACCCCGGACTGCAGCTGGGTGAACGTCTGGGTGAGGGTCGTGATCGGGTCCACGATGTTGAACGCGTAGAGCAGGAACGCGACGAGGGTCGAGACGGCGAGACCGCCCTGCTCCACCCGCCAGGCACCGATGCCGAGGATCGCGATGATCGCGAGCTGGATGCCGCCGCCCGCGACGGCCCATGCGGCGGCGGTGACCCAGACGGCCCGGATGCTGTGCCGCGCCGACTCGCGCGCACGGTCGACGACCTGAGCCGTCTGCCGCTCCTCCGCCCGGCTGGCCTTCACCGTCCGCAGCGCCCGCAGCCCGCCCTCGAGCGTCGAGCCGAGCTCGCCGACGGCCTCCTGCGCCCGCCGCTGCGCCACCCCGATCCGTGGCAGCAGCACCGCCATGAGAACGCCGACCACGACGATGGCGACCAGCGTGCTGAGCAGCAGCTGCACGTCGAGGACCGCCATGAGCACGACGGTCCCGACGAGGGACACCGTGCCGTTGACCAGCTGCACCGCGCTCGACGACGCCGCCTCCCGCAGGAGCACGGTGTCCGACGTGACGCGCGTGACCAGCTCGCCGGGGGTCCGGCGCTGCACGTCCCCCAGCGTCCCGTGCAGGAACCGGCGGACGAGCGACGTCCGGGCGTCGAGCACGATGTGCTCCGCGAGCCGCCCGAGCAGCACCCACTGGGCCAGCCCGGTGATCATCCCCAGCACGACCAGGCCCAGCAGCAGCGTCACCGGCCCGGTCATCGAGGCGCCCGTGCCGATCGTGTCGAGGACACGCTTGACGGCGAGCGGCATCGCGAGCGCGGCCGCCGTCGCCCCGAGGCCGAGGACGATGCCCACGCCGACCACCCGGCGGTGCGGCCGGACGAAGTCCCACAGGACCCGCAGGTTCTCCCACCGGAGCGGGACGGTCGGCTGCTCCCCCTCGGCGCTCATGCGACCGAGTCGACCATGTCCCTCGGGTGGTCGTCGACGGTGTTCGCTGCGGGCGTGGCGCGCACCGCGAAGGCCGCCGGGATCGCGAGCAGCGAGATGACGGCGCCCACGACGAACGCGGCGTGCACGCCGCCCGCCGTGGCCTCGAGTACGTCGGCGCCCTGCTCCGTGAGGACCGCCCCCTGCGCGGTCATCACGGTCACGAAGAGCGCCGTGCCCGCCGCGCCGGCGACCTGCTGCACCGTGCCGACGACGGCGCTGCCGTGCGAGTACAGCTGCGGGCGCAGCGAGCCGAGCGACGCGGTGAAGAGCGGCGTGAACATCAGCGCGAGGCCCGCGCTGAGCAGCACGTGCGTCCCGAGGACGAGCCACGACGAGGTCGCCGCGTCGAACGTCGTCAGCGTCCACGCGGCCGCGCTGACGACGACGGTGCCCGGGACCAGCAGCACGCGCGGCCCGGAGCGGTCGTAGATTCGCCCCACGGTGGGCGCGACGAGGCCCATGAGCAGCCCACCGGGGAGCAGCAGCAGACCGGTCCCGAGCGCGTCGAGACCGAGCACTCCCTGGGTGTAGATGGGCAGCAGGATGATCGTGCCGAACAGCGCCATCATGCTGACCGCCATGAGGCCGACGGCGACCGAGAAGGTCGGCGAGGCGAAGGTCCGCAGGTCGAGGAGCGCCGCGTCCGACCGCTGGAGCCGGCGCTGCCGGGCGACGAACAGGGCGAGACCCACGACGCCGACCACGACGGGCGTCCAGGCACCCACGAGACCGCCCGCCTCGCCCGACGCCTCGCCGAACCGGCTGAGTCCGTAGACCAGCCCGCCGAAGGCGATCGCCGAGAGCACGACGGACACCACGTCGACGCGCGCGTGCCGCGGCTCCGTGAGGTTCTGCAGTCGCGCCGCGCCGAGGGCGAGCGCGCCGAGCGCGACCGGCAGCACGAGCCCGAAGAGCCAGCGCCAGTCGAGCACGCTGAGCACGAGGCCCGAGAGCGTCGGCCCGAGCGCCGGCGCGACCGAGATGACCACGCTGATGTTGCCCATGGTCCGGCCACGCGACGCCGGGGGTGTCACCGTCATGACCGTGGTCATGAGGAGCGGCAGCATGATCGCGGTCCCGCTCGCCTGCACGACGCGACCGAGGAGCAGGACGGCGAAGCCCGGTGCGAGCGCGCACACGAGGGTGCCGAGGCTGAACAGGGACATCGCGGCGAGGAACGTGGCGCGCGTGGTGATGCGCTGGATGACGAATCCTGTGATCGGGATGACCACGGCCATGGTGAGCATGAATGCGGTCGTGACCCACTGCGCGGTGCTCGCGGTGATGGAGAGGTCGCTCATGAGGTGCGGCAGCGCGACCCCCATGACCGTCTCGTTGAGGATCACGACGAACGTCGAGACGAGGAGGAGGACCACCGTGCGGCGGTCACGGGCCGTCATGGTCTCGGGCTCGGGCCGTCCGGCTCCCCCGGTGGTCGGCAGGTCGGGTCCGGTCACGGGTGTGCCCCCTCGAGGTACGTCGGGTCGTGGTGCGTGCTCGTCGTGGTGCGTGCTCGTCGTGGTGCGTGCTCGTCGTGGTACGCGCTGGTCGTGGTACGCGCTCGTCGTACGACGTGGTCACCCTGGTCCGACCGGCTCACGCGGCGGAACTCATCGGAGCGACGCGTCAGTCTCGCGGTCACCACCGACACGGGTCGACCGGATTCTCGGTCCGGTCCCCCGCCCTGGTCCGCCACGCGGTCCGCCGAGCGCCGCTGCGGACGCCGGGAGCGCCGCCTGACGTGGCGCGCTGGGCCTCCGTCGGCGAGCATGGCCGCAGCCACCGACCGGAGGGGGGCCGGAATGGCCATCAGGCTCGTGACCGCGGCGCGGTCGGTCACCGGACCGCACCGTGCCGACAACCAGGACTCCGTCGGCTGCGGACCGCGGTTCGCGTTCGTGGCCGACGGCGTCGGCGGGCACGCGGGCGGGGACGTCGCCTCGTGGACCGTGACCCACCGGCTCATGGCGATGCTCGCGACGCGCGACCTGAGCCGGGTCACGCCCGACGAGCTGCGCGAGATGGTCGGGCAGGCGAACGCCGACCTCGCCCTGCGCGTGGGCCGCGAGCCCCGCCTGCGGGGCATGGCGACCACGTTCACGGGGCTGTTCTGCGCGGACGACGAGGTGCGCGTCGCGCACATCGGGGACTCGCGCGCCTACCTCGTCCGCGACGGGCACGGGCGGCGCGTGACCCGCGACGACTCCCTGGTGCAGGCCCTCGTCGACCAGGGTGCGGTCGACCCCCAGGACGCGCAGCACCACCCGCAGCGCAACGTCATCCTGCGCTCCCTCTCGGGTGACGCCGCGGATGCCGCGGGCCTGACCCTGCTGCACGTCGAGGCCCGTCCCGGCGACCGCTGGCTCCTCACGAGCGACGGCCTGAGCGACTACGTGCCCGAGCACGAGCTGCTCGGCCTCCTCTCCTCGGCCCCGTCCCCCGACGTGGCGGCCGAGTCCCTCGAGCGCGCCGCGCTCGAGGCCGACGCGCACGACAACGTGAGCGTCGCCGTGTGCGACGTCGCCGAGGGCGACCCGCCTGCGGACGAGGCGCCGCGCTACCTGGGCGCGGCGGCCGACGAGTCGCAGGGGCACGTCGGCGCACTCCCCGGCCGAGGTGTCGATCCGGGGCTCCGCCGTTCGTCCAGAGGGTGAGGGCGGGCACCCGGCCGGCCCACCGAGGAGGACACCATGCCCACGTACCTGCTGGGGATCATCCAGCCGTCCGGTCCCGCTGCCCCGCCCGAGATGCTCGAGCCGATCATGCGCGAGGTGGGCGCCGTCGACCAGGCCATGCGCGACGCCGGCGTGTGGGTGTTCTCGGGCGGCCTGCACGACCCGAGCACGGCGACCGTCCTGCGGGCGCGCGACGGCGGGGTCGTCGTGACGGACGGCCCGTTCGCCGAGGTCAAGGAGCAGCTCGGCGGGCTCACGATCGTCGACGTCGCCGACCTCGACGAGGCGCTGACCTGGGGCGGCCGGCTCGCGGCGGCGACCACGCTGCCCGTCGAGGTCCGTCCGTTCCAGGGGTGACCTCCCGGTGAGCCGCACGGACGTCGAGGACGCGTTCCGGCGCGAGTACGGCCGCGCGGTCGCCGTGCTGGTGCGCGTCCTCGGCGACATCGGTCTCGCCGAGGAGGCCGTTCAGGACGCGTTCACGGTGGCCCTCGAGCGCTGGCCGCGCGAGGGGACGCCGCCGAGCCCTGCGGGCTGGATCATCACGACCGCGCGCAACCGCGCCGTCGACCGCCTGCGCCGCGAGGCCACGCGCGACCGGCGGCACGCCGAGGCGGCGCTGCTGCACTCCCCGTCCGAGCCCGAGGAGGTGGGACCCGTGACCGACGACCGGCTCCGGCTCGTCTTCACGTGCTGCCACCCGGCCCTCGCGCCCGAGGCGCAGGTCGCGCTCACGCTGCGGCTCCTCGGCGGCCTGACGACGCCCGAGATCGCGCACGCGTTCCTGGTCCCGGAGGCGACCGTGGCCCAGCGGATCGTCCGCGCCAAGGCGAAGATCCGCGACGCGCGCATCCCGTACCGGGTGCCGTCCGACGCCGACCTGCCGGACCGCCTGCCCGCGGTGCTCGCCGTCGTCCACCTCGTGCTCACCGAGGGGCACCACGGCTCGACGGGCGCGGGCGGGCCGCGGGCCGACCTCAGCGCCGAGGCGATCCGGCTCGGCCGGCTGCTCGCCGAGCTCATGCCGGACGAGCCCGAGGTGCTCGGCCTCCTCGCGCTCATGCTCCTGACGGACGCGCGCCGCCCCGCGCGCACGGCGCCGGACGGGACGCCCGTCCCCCTGGACCAGCAGGACCGCTCGCTGTGGGACGGCGCGCTCCTCGACGAGGGCCGCGCGCTGCTGCGCACCTGCCTGCGCCGCGGCCGGCCCGGTCCGTACCAGCTCCAGGCGACGATCGCCGCCGTGCACGCGGACGCGCGCGCGTGGTCCGAGACGGACTGGCAGCAAATCCTGCGCGTCTACGACGACCTGCTCGCACTCACACCCACGCCCGTCGTCGCGCTCAACCGTGCCGTGGCCGTCGCCGAGGTGGCCGGACCGGCGCGCGCGCTCGAGCTCGTCGACGCGATCGATCTCGGCGACCACCCCGCTCGCCACGCCGTCCGCGCCGACCTGCTCCGCCGTCTCGGCCGCAGCGCCGAGGCCGAGGTCGCCCACGCCGACGCGCTGCGCACCGCGCGCACGGACGCCGACCGTGCACTGCTCGTGGCGGCGCGAGGGCGGGCGCGGTGACACGGCCGCGGGCGGAGGGCCGACCGCGGGGCTCCGACCGCCGCGCCCTACACCGGGCCGGTCGCCCGCCGGACTGCCCGGAAGCATGCCCTGATCTCCTCGACCAGCACGTCGGGCTGCTCGAGCGCAGGGAAGTGCCCGCCCGGGACGGCTCGCTCCAGTAGCGGATGTCGCTGAAGCGGCGCTGCGCCCAGCGCAGCGACGGACGCTGGTTCTCCCGCGGGAACACCGTCCCGCCGACCGGGACGTGGACGGGATCCCCACCGGGCTCCGCCAGGAGGCGTCCGACGTCGTCGATGCCCTCCCGGTAGAGGCGCGCCGACGAGCCGCCGCTGCGGGTCAGCCAGTAGAGCGTGAGGTCGTCGAGCAGCCGGTGCCTCGGGATCGCGGCGTCGAGGTCGCCGTCGTGATCGGTCCAGGCCCACACCTTGTCCACCACCCACGCGGCGAGGGCCACCGGGGAGTCGGTGCCGTGCGCCGCGAAGCGCTCGTACCCGAGCGCCGCCATGAGCCGGACCCATGCCGCCGCGATCGCGTCGACGCCCCAGCCGGGTGCGGGCGGCGCGTCGCTGAAGCCGTACCCCGGCAGCGAGGGGACCCACGACGTGGAACGCGTCGGCGGGGTCGCCCCCGTGCGGCTGGGGGTCGGCCAGCGGCGCGACGACGTCGAGGAGCTCCATCACGGACCCCGGCCAGCCGTGCGTCAGGATCAGGGGGAGCGCATGGCGTCAGGATCAGGGCAGCGCATGCGGGTGAGGCGCACCCGGACCTGGCCGAGCGCCTCGAGGCGCTCCTCCGCCGCACGCCAGTCGTAGTCCTCCGCCCAGGTCCTGCACAGCTCGCGCAGGTACTCGAGCGGTGGGCCCTCGGCCCACCGCGGCTCGAGCGCGGGTGCGGGCCACCGCGTGCGCCGGAGCCGCTCTCGCAGGTCGTCCAGGTCGGCGTCGGGCACGCGCACGCGGAACGGCTCCACCACGACGTCGCCGTCGGCCTGCGTCACGGCCGCTCCCGCAGCGCCGCGACGAGCCGGTCGAGCAGCTCGGCCTGCGCCGCGACGACGACGCCACGCGCCTCGTCGACCGGCCACCACGCGACGCGGTCGAGCTCCGGGAAGGTCACGCGGCGACCCGACCGGGGCGGCCACTCGACCTCCACGGTGCTGCGCACGTCGCCGAGCCGCGTGACGTCGAGGTCCGCCCGGCGCGCCCACGCGTGCACCGTCTTGCCGGCCTTCTGGGTGACGGCGCCGAGGGAGAGCTCGGGGCCGTCGGGGGCCGGCACGCCCAGCTCCTCGGCGAACTCGCGCAGCGCGGTCGCATGCAGGTCCTCACCGGGCAGCGGCTCCCCCTTGGGTACCGTCCACGCGCCCGCCTCCTTGCGCGCCCAGAACGGTCCGCCCATGTGACCGAGCAGCACCTCGGTCCCCGCCGCGCCCCCGCGGTGCAGCAGCAGACCTGCGCTCGTCGCGGCGGAGCGCGGTGCGGCGCTCACGCGAGGCGTGCGGCGTCAGGCGCGGCCGTCGTCGGGCGCGTCGAGCGGACGGTCCCGCGCGACGTGGTCGCCGTGCGACGTCGGCGTCGTGTCGCCGCCGGCCCCGGAGGCCGTGCCGGACGGGGTGCCGGTGGATCCCTGCGCGGTGGCCTGGCCGTTACGCCGACCGCTCGGGACGTCCGGGTCGAGCTCGTCCGCGCGACGCAGGCGCTCGTCGACGTCCGCGCGCGCCGCGTCGACCTTCTGGGCCCGCTCGTGCGCCTCGGCCTGGAGGCGTGCGGCCTCGGCGGCACGCGCGTCGGCCTCCGCGGCTCGCGCGTCGGCGTCGGCCTGGGCGAGGCGTGCCTCGGCGTCGGTCCGGGCCGCATCGGCCTCGCGGCGCTGGACGTCGATGCGGTCGGCCTCGGCCTTCTCGCGCATCTCGCGCGCCTCGTCGCGCTTCGCGGCCTCGACCTTGCCCTTGCGCCCGCGCAGCACCAGCCACAGCAGGACGAGCAGGACGACCACCGCCACGGCGACGATGATCCAGGTCAGCGTGCTGTCGTCCATGTGCGTCTCCTCGGTCTCGGCGGTCCCGCCGGCACCTCTGCCTGCCGGCGGCCCGCGCCTGGTGGTGCTGCGCTGCTGCGCTGCTGGGCTTCAGCGCTCCGACGTGCGACGTCCGGCCGCTCGGCGACCCCCTCGCTGCCGATTCGACCGCTCCGTGATCAGGTCCGCAACCGGAGGGCCCCACGCAGGCGCCTCAGCCCGGCCGCGGTGCCGGCCGCGACGGCCACGGCGGGCAGCGCGACGGCCGCCACCCTCCGGTGGTCGTGCCGGCGCCAGCCGTCGGAGACCGGGCCGGCACCCGCGCCCGCGGGCTCGAGGACGTTGCCGTCGCGCGGGGGCGTCGGCTCGCGACGCAGGCCGAACCGGTGGACAGCGGGCCCGACGACACGGTCGAACACGGCCGGCAGCAGGTGGTGCACCCAGACGGCGGCCCGCTGGGTCTGCCCGACGACCACGCGTCGGCGCGGCCGGTCGGCCGCGGCCAGCACCGCGCGCGCGACCCGCTCGGGCGACGTGACGGGTGGCAGCGGCCGGATCTCCCGCCCGAGGTAGACGGCGGCGTGGCGGTAGATCGGGGTGTCGACCGTGCCGGGCAGCACCGTGCAGACGTGGATGCCGGCCACGCCGCGCAGCTCGTGCCGGAGCACCTCGGCGAAGCCCGTCAGGCCCCACTTCGCCGCGACGTACGGCGCGACGTAGGGCGCGCTGAGCTCGCCGTACAACGAGGACACGACGACGAGCACGCCGCTCCCCTGGCGCCGGAAGACGGGCAGGACGGCCCGGGCGCCGTAGGTCTGGCCCAGGAGGGTCGTGCGGACGACCTGGTCGAAGACGTGCGCCGGGGTGTCCTCGAAGCGGCCCTGGCTCCACGAGGCGGCAGCACCGACCCAGACGTCGACGCGCCCGAAGCGCTCGACGGCCGTCGCGGCGAGCGCCTCGACCTGTGCCTCGTCCGACACGTCGGTGGGCACCGCGAGCGCTCGCGTCGCGACCGCACCGGCCGCCCCGTCGCCGTCCGGGCCCCGCCGCTCGCACTCGGCGGCCACCTCGCGC
>NZ_JACVQL010000089.1 GCF_019733465.1 Actinotalea ferrariae
CGGCCGGCGGGTCCGCGAGCCCGACCGCCGCGGGCGCCGCGCTCACGCCGTGCCGCCCGGGACGACGTCGTCCGCGGTTCCCGGCCGCGCGGTCGCGTCGAGCGCGAGCTCCCCGAGGTAGACCTTGCGGATCACGTCCTCGATGGCGGGCTCCTCGATCGCGACGTCGACCACCTCGGCGACGCCGAGCACGCCCGTGAGCACGCGTCCGGCGTCGAGCGTGAAGCGGTCGAAACGCACCGACACCTCGCGGTCGTGCCCGCCCGCCGCGACCGTCGCTGCGGGGAGGGCCGCGGTCAGGGCAGCCAGCGAGCCGAGCGGCTCCCGCAGCTGGAACGTCATGCCGCGGTCGCGTGCGTAGCGGTCGGCGACGGCCGCGAGCGAGCCGTCGTAGATGGTCCGTCCGCCGTCGATGATGACGATGCGGCGGCAGATGTCCTGGATGTCGCCGAGGTCGTGCGTGGTCAGCATGACGGTGGTGCCGCCGTCGACGAGCTCCTTGACGAACGCGCGCACGCGGTCCTTGACGGAGATGTCGAGGCCGATCGTCGGCTCGTCGAGGTAGACGATGCGCGGCTCGTGGAGCAGCGCGGCCGCGAGGTCGGCGCGCATGCGCTGGCCGAGGGACAGCTTGCGCGCCATCTGCGGCAGGAACTCGCCGATGCCGAGGATCGCGTCGAACCGCTCGAGCTGCTGCTGGTAGGTGCGCTCGCCGATCCCGTACATGTCGCGCAGCAGCCCCAGCGACTCGCGCACGGGCAGGTCCCACCACAGCTGCGTGCGCTGGCCGAAGACGACGCCGATCTGCCGCGCGTTCTCGATCCGCCGCTCGTGCGGCACGAGGCCGCCCACGCGCACCTGCCCGGACGTCGGCACGAGGATGCCGGTGAGCATCTTGATCGTGGTCGACTTGCCGGCGCCGTTGGGCCCGACGTACGCGACCGCCTCGCCGGCCCCGATGGACAGGTCCACGCGGTCGACGGCGACGTGCTCGGTGAACCGGCGCTGCACGAGGTGCTTGAGCGAGCCGGCGAGCCCGGGGTCCTTGTCGGCGCGGCGGAAGACCTTGGTCAGCTGGCTGGCTTCGATGAGCGGCACGCGCGGGAGTCTTGCACCGGGGCGTGACACGAGTCACCGTCTTTACCGGTCAATCTCAGCCCTCGGGCGAGGGCCGTGCGCTCAGCCCTCGCGCAGGAACGGCGGGTGCAGGGTCGTCGTCGCGCCCGCGCGGAAGAGCGCGGCGGGGCGTCCGGGGCCGTCGGCGACCGTGCGCCCGGTGTCCTCGAGGAACCCCGGGGTGCTCGTGACCTTGCGGTGGAAGTTGCGCGGGTCGAGCGGCGTGCCCCAGACGATCTCGTAGACCCGCCGCAGCCGGGACACCGTGAACTCGGGTGTGCAGAACGCCGTCGCGAGCGAGGTGTACTCGAGCTTCGCACGAGCCCGCTCGACGCCGTCGCGCAGGATCGCCGCGTGGTCGAAGGCGAGGGGTCCTGCGAGCGCCTCGTCGACGACGAGCCACGCCGCCGCGGCCGCGTCCCCGCCGGGACGGGGCTCGGGCAGGGACGGCGCGAGCGCGAGGTGCGCGACCGAGACGACGCGCATGCGGGGGTCGCGGTCCGGCTCGCCGTAGGTCGCGAGCTGCTCGAGGTGTGCGCGCCCCGCTCCCGTGCCGGCGTGCAGCCCCGTCTCCTCGGCCAGCTCGCGCTCGGCCGCGGCGAGCAGCCCCTCGCCCTCCCGGACGAAGCCGCCGGGAAGCGCGCGGACGCCCGCGAACGGCTCCTCGCCGCGCGTCACGAGCAGCACCTGCAGCGCCTCGTCGCGCACGGTGAGCGCCACGAGGTCGACGGTGACCGCGAAGGGCGGGTAGCCGGCGGCGTCGTAGGACATGGCGCGAGAGTAACGGTCACCTTGACGAAAATCCATCAGGAGGTTTAGCGTCGTAGTGACGAGAACCCGTCACCACCGAGCCCGAGGAGCCCACCATGGCCACCATCACGCGCTACCCGTTCGTCCGGCACCTGCGGACGGCGCCGACGTCGTTCGTGCTCCACCTGCACAACGGCCGGGTCCGCCACCAGGGTCAGGGCGCCGCGTTCTGGTTCCGGCCGCTCGCCGCGGTGATCAGCGAGGTCCCCCTGGACGACCGCGAGCTGCCGCTCGTGGCCCGCGCGCGCACGGCGGACCTGCAGGAGGTGACGGTCCAGGTGACGGTGAGCTTCCGGTTCGCGGACCCGACGCTCGTGGCCGGCCGCCTCGACTTCGCGATCGACCCCCAGCGGGGGCACTGGACGGGCACCCCGCTCGAGCAGGTCGCCCACCTCGTGGGGGAGCTCGCGACCGCCCACGTCATGGACGCCGTGGCCCGCATGCCGCTCCTCGCCGCGGTGGCGGCGGGCCCGGGCGCGCTGCGGCTCGCGGTGACCGAGGGCCTGCGCGCCGACGAGCGGCTCGCCGCGACCGGCATCGCGGTCCTCGGGGCGCGGATCGGCTCGGTCCGGGCCGACGCCGACATGGAGCGCTTCCTCCAGACGCCCGCACGCGAGCAGGCGCAGGCCGACGCCGACAAGTCGACCTTCGAGCGCCGGGCGCTCGCGGTCGAGCGGGAGCGGGCCATCGCGGAGAACGAGCTGGCCAACCGGATCGGCCTCGCCGAGCGCGAGCAGCAGCTCGTCGCGCAGGAGGGTGCCAACGCACGCACGCGGGCCGACGAGGCCGCTGCCGCCGCGCTCATCGAGGCCGGCGCCACGGCCGAGCGCCAGGCCCTGCTCGCGGAGACCAAGGCGCGGACCACGCGCCTGCTCGGCGAGGCGGAGGGTGCGGCCGAGGCGGCGCGCGTGGGTGCGTACGCCGGCGTCGACCAGGCCGTGCTGACGATGCTCGCGCTGCGCACGCTCGCCGACAACCTGCCGAGCATCGGCCAGCTCACCGTGACGCCCGACCTGCTCACGGGCGCCCTCGCCGGCCTGACCGCACGGAAGGCGGCGTGAGGTGACCGTCGCCCCACGCGTCGTCGTCGTCCACCGGCGCACCGAGCTCGACGGGCTGGTCGACCAGCACGGGACCCGCGGGCAGGCCGAGTTCTTCCTGCGCACCCGCGGACGGACGCTCGCCGAGGTGCAGGCCCGCCACGACGCGCAGGCCGAGGCACTTGCCGCCGTCCGGGCGGCCGTGCCCGCCGCCTGGCGGCGCGGTGACGCGGAGCGCGCCGACCTGCACCGGTTCGCGTTCGAGCCCGGCGACGTCTGCGTCGTCGTCGGGCAGGACGGGCTGGTCGCCAACCTCGCGAAGTACCTGGGCGGGCAGCCGGTCGTCGGCGTCGACCCGGAGCCGGGGCGCAACCCCGGCGTCCTCGTGCGGCACCGCGCCGCCGCGGTCGCGCGCCTCCTGCCCGACGTCGTCGACGGCCGGGCGCCGCTCGAGCGTCGTGCGATGGTCCGGGCCGAGCTCGACGACGGGCAGGCGCTCGAGGCGCTCAACGAGGTGTTCGTCGGGCACGTGAGCCACCAGTCGGCGCGCTACCGGCTCACGGCTCCCGCCCGCCGGGGTCCGGACCGGGACGGCGACGGCGACGGCGAGCGCCAGTCGTCGTCGGGCCTCATCGTCGCGACGGGCACCGGCGCGACGGGGTGGGCCGCCTCGGTGCACCGCGAGCGGCGGCCGGACACCGGCCCGTCCGGCCTGCCGCGGCTGCCCGGTCCCGTCGACCGCGGCCTCGCCTGGTTCGTCCGCGAGGCGTGGCCGTCGCCCGCGACCGGGACGACGCTCACGTGCGGCGGCCTCGCCGACGGCGAGCGGCTGGGCGTCACGGTGGAGTCGGACGCGCTCGTGGTGTTCGGCGACGGCCTCGAGGCGGACCGGCTGACGGCGACGTGGGGCCAGACCGTCACCGTCTCCCTCGCGGCCCGCACGCTCGCCCTCGTCTGACCGGGGTCGCGCTCCGGGTTGTGGAGCGGCCCCGGCTGGTTAGTGTGCAGAGCGGAGCAGGGGGCCGTCTCGAGGGGGAGATGTCATGGCGGATCGCTCATGGGCAGGTGCCGACCGCAGCGGGGGCGGCGGGGTGCTGGAGCAGGACCCGGACCTGCCCCCGGTCGCCGTCGACCCGGACGTCCTCGAGGCGGAGCATCGACGGTGGACGCCCGTGCGGATCGCGGTGTGGACCGCGATCGCGCTGCTCGGTGGCGTCGCGTGGGTGGTCATCGCGATCGTGCGCGGCGAGACCGTCAACGCGATCTGGTTCGTGTTCGCGGCCGTGTGCACGTACCTCATCGCGTACCGGTTCTACTCCCGGTACATCGAGCGGCACCTGCTGCGGCCCGACGACCGGCGCGCGACGCCCGCGGAGTACAAGGCGGACGGCAAGGACTACGTCGCCACGGACCGGCGCGTGCTCTTCGGCCACCACTTCGCGGCCATCGCGGGTGCCGGGCCGCTGGTCGGCCCCGTGCTCGCCGCGCAGATGGGTTACCTGCCGGGAACCATCTGGATCATCGTCGGCGTCGTGCTCGCGGGCGCCGTCCAGGACTACATGGTGCTGTTCTTCTCGATGCGTCGCGGTGGCCGGTCGCTCGGCCAGATGGCGCGTGACGAGCTCGGCGTGATCGGCGGCACGGCGGCGCTGCTCGCGACGCTCGTCATCATGATCATCATCGTCGCGATCCTCGCGCTCGTCGTCGTGAACGCGCTCGCCGAGAGCCCGTGGGGCGTGTTCTCCGTGTCGATGACCATCCCGATCGCGCTCTTCATGGGCTGCTACCTGCGCTTCTTCCGACCCGGCAAGGTCGCCGAGGTCTCCGTCATCGGCTTCGTGCTGCTGCTCGCGGCGATCGTGGGCGGCGGCGTCATCGCCGAGACGGCGTGGGGTGCGGACCTGTTCACGCTCGACAAGGTGACGATCGCGTGGGGCATCGTCGTCTACGGCTTCGTGGCGGCCGTGCTGCCGGTGTGGCTGCTGCTCGCACCGCGCGACTACCTCTCGACCTTCATGAAGATCGGCACGATCGTCATGCTCGCCGTGGCCATCGTGCTGGTGCGGCCGGTCCTCGAGGTGCCCGCGCTGAGCGAGTTCGCCGCCAACGGCCAGGGGCCTGTCGTGGCCGGCTCGCTGTTCCCGTTCCTCTTCGTGACGATCGCGTGCGGCGCGCTCTCGGGCTTCCACGCGCTCATCGCGTCGGGCACCACGCCGAAGCTCGTCGAGAAGGAGCGCCAGACGCGCCTGATCGGCTACGGCGGCATGCTCATGGAGTCCTTCGTCGCGATCATGGCGCTGGTCGCGGCGCTCTCGATCGACCGCGGCATCTACTTCGCCATGAACGCCTCGGGCGCCGCGACGGGCGGCACGGTCGAGGGGGCGGTCGCGTTCGTCAACGGCCTCGGGCTCGCGGGCGTCGACCTCACGCCGGAGATGCTCACGCAGACGGCCGAGGACGTGGGCGAGGAGTCGATCGTCTCGCGCACCGGGGGCGCGCCGACCCTGTCGGTCGGGCTCGCGCACATCATGCAGCAGGTCGTCGGCGGCAGCGGGATGATGGCGTTCTGGTACCACTTCGCGATCATGTTCGAGGCGCTGTTCATCCTCACGGCCGTCGACGCCGGCACGCGCGTCGCGCGGTTCATGCTCCAGGACTCGATCGGCAACGTCGTCCCGCGGTTCAAGGACACGTCGTGGCGCCCGGGCGCCTGGCTCGCGACCGCCGTGATGGTCGGCGCGTGGGGCGCCGTCCTCCTCATGGGCGTCACCGACCCGCTCGGCGGCATCAACACGCTCTTCCCGCTCTTCGGCATCGCGAACCAGCTGCTGGCCGCCATCGCGCTCGCCGTCTGCATGGCGATCGTCGCGAAGCAGGGCACGTTCCGGTACCTGTGGGTCGTGGTGCTGCCGCTCGCGTTCGCGACGGCGGTGACCGTCACCGCGTCGCTGGAGAAGATCTTCTCGCCGGTCCCGGCGATCGGGTACTTCGCGCAGCACCGGGCGTTCCGCGACGCGCTCGACGCCGGCGAGACCAGCTTCGGGACCGCCACCAGCGTCGAGGCGATGCGCGCGGTCGTGCGCAACACGATGATCCAGGGCGTCCTGTCGATCGTGTTCGTCACGCTGACCGTCGTCGTGATCCTCACGGCCGTGGCCGCGGTGTGGAGGTCGTTCCGGCGTCGGGCGGCGACGAGCGCGGAGGACCCGCCGGCGCCGTCGCGTCTCTACGCGCCCGCCGGGCTCGTCACGACCCCTGCCGAGAAGGCGCTCGAGGCGCAGTGGCTCGAGCACCAGGCGGCCCGTCCGCGCGTCCGCACGGGGCACCGGTGACCGCGGCGGGGAGCCTCGTCGGGCGCGGGGTGCGCGGGGTCGCGTGGTTCGTGCGCGGCGTGCTGCGCGAGGACGCGTACGAGCGCTACCTCGAGCACGAGGCGAGCCACGGACGCCGCCCGACCGACCCGGGCGTCCTGACCGAGCGGGAGTTCTGGCGCGACCGGACGGACCGCCAGGACCACGCGCCCGAGGGCCGCTGCTGCTGACCGGCGCCCCGGAGGGGGTTGCGCCGTGCGCCCCGCCGGACGAACCCTGGGCGGATGGGTCCGACGCGACGCCTGCACCACCCGACCACCACGACCGCCGACGACGACGAGCGCTGGCTCGCGCTGTCGGTCGCGCACGCCACCGACAGCGTGTCGGAGGGGGGCGGGCCGTTCGGGGCCGTCGTCGTCCGTGCGGGTTCGCCCGTGGCGTCGGGGCGGAACCGCGTCGTCCCCGACCTCGACCCGACCGCCCATGCCGAGGTCGTGGCGATCCGCGCGGCGTGCCGGGAGCTCGGGAGGTTCTCGCTCGCCGGCACGACGCTCTACAGCTCGTGCGAGCCGTGCCCGCTCTGCCTCGCGGCGGCGCTGTGGTCCCGCGTCGACCGGCTGGTGTTCGCGGCGGACCGGGACGACGCGGCGCGCGCCGGGTTCGACGACCGCGCCTTCCACGAGCTCTTCCGCAGCGACCCGGCGACGTGGCCCCTGCCCGTGGTGGCGCACCGGATCGACGGCGCGACCGCACCGATGGACGCGTGGCTCGCCGCCTCGGGCCGCACCCCCTACTGACGGGGCGGGCCGCCGGTGGGACCCTGATCGAGGACCGCAGGAGGTGCGGATGAGCGCGTGGGGCCTCGTGGCGGGGCAGGTGCTCCTGTACGCCGCCTTCCCGTTCTGCTTCGCGTTCTTCCGTCGCCGGGTGCGGCTCGTGCTCTGCTACGTCTACATCGCGATGGTGCTGCTCGTCGGCGGCTTCTTCGGCTCGGTGTACACGGTCCCGGTCGCGCCGGGCGTCGAGCTCAGCGCGGGCAGCGTCCTGTACGGCGCCCTCGTCCTCACGGCCTTCATGCTCGTCGCCGGCGGCCACGACCCCCGGGTGATCCGGAACGTCGTCAAGATCGTCGTCGTCGTCAACCTCTTCAAGATCGGGCTGCTGCTCCTGACCGCCGAGGCGCTGCGGAGCGACGCGGCACGCAACCCGTTCGGGGTCCCGCCCGAGGTCTTCAGCGTGTCCATGCCCGTGGTGCTCATGGGCGGCCTGCTGATCATCGGCGAGCTCATGGTGATCACCGTCGTGCTCGAGGCGCTCAAGGTCAGGGTGCACGGTCGCGCCGCCCTGGCCGTCCTCCAGGTCGCCCTCTTCGTCGGGGTGCTGGTCCTGGACGGGGTCGCCTTCCCCGTGCTGGTCGCGCCGTCGAGCCCCGACCTCGGCGCGCTCGTCGCCGCGGGTGTCCAGGCCAAGCTCGTGCTCGCCCTCGCCTACGCGGTGCCCCTCGCGACCTTCGTGGCCGCCTTCGGCCTGCGCCGGCCCGAGGAGGAGGTCGCCCCGCTGCGCTTCTCGGAGCTGTTCTTCACGCCGCGCAACGACCTGCTCGACGAGGTCGCCCGTCAGCACCGGGCCCTCGAGGCGAGCGCGCGCAAGTACCAGCGCCTGGTCGAGTCGACCGGGGACGCCGTCGTCGGCGTCACGCGCACGGGTCACGTGTCGAGCTGGAACGCGGCGGCCGGGCGCCTGTACCGGGCGACGGAGGAGCAGGCCCTCGGCCGTCCCTGGGCGCCCCTGCTGCTGCCCCGCGTGCCGCGCGAGGAGGCCGACGCGCTCCTGCGCACGGTGCTCGCGGGCACCAAGGTGAGCGACCTCGAGATCGAGCTCGACGCGCCCGACGGCAGCCGCACCCACGTGTCCGTCACCCTCTCGCCCGTGCACGACGGCGGCGAGGTCGTCGGCATCGCGTTCTTCGGGAGGGACACGACCGAGCGGCACCGGATGCAGGAGGAGCTCGCGCACCAGGCGCTGCACGACACGTTGACGGGCCTGCCGAACCGCAGCCTGCTCGTCGACCGGCTCGACCAGGCGCTCGCCGCCGGCGAGCGGGCGGGCACCTCGACCGCCGTCCTGTTCCTCGACCTCGACCAGTTCAAGATGATCAACGACAGCTCGGGCCACCACGTGGGGGACGAGCTGCTGCTCCTCGTCGCCGAGCGGCTGGCGGGCGCGGTGCGACCCGGTGACACCGTCGCGCGGTTCGGCGGCGACGAGTTCGTCGTGCTGTGCCCGGGCCTGGACGCCGACGGGGCGACGGCCGTGGGCGACCGGCTGCTGCAGGAGCTGCGCCGGCCGTTCCGGCTCGCCGGCCAGCGCGTGTACGTGACGGTCTCGATCGGCATCGCCGTCGCGCCCGGGGACCCGCAGACGCTGCTGCGGCAGGCCGACGCCGCGATGTACGCCGCGAAGGCGCGGGGGCGCGGCCACGTCCAGCTGTTCGACCACAGCATGTCCACCCTCGTCGAGGGCCGGCTGTCGATGGCCGGCGACCTGCGCGACGCGCTCGAGCACGACCGGCTCGCGCTGCACTACCAGCCGGTCGTGGACCTCGGGTCCGGACGGCTCATCGGGCTCGAGGCGCTCGCGCGGTGGCACCGACCGGGGTACGGGTGGGTCCCGCCGGACGAGTTCGTCCCCCTCGCCGAGGCGAACGGCATGATCACCGACCTCACGGCGTGGGCGCTGCACCGCGCGTGCACCGACGGCGCCCGCGCGCTGCGCGACGGGGTGCTGCCGGCCACCGGCCACGTCGGCGTGAACCTCTCGGGTCACGACGTGAGCGCACCCGGGCTCGTGGAGACCGTGCGGTCCGCGGTCGAGGCGACCGACGGCGGCTTCGCCTTCACGAACCTCGTGGTCGAGGTCACCGAGTCGGTCGTGATGATCGACGTCGAGCGCTCCACGGACGTCCTGAACGCCCTGCAGGAGCTGGGCGTGACCATCGCGATCGACGACTTCGGCACCGGCTACTCGTCGCTCACCTACCTGCGCCGGTTCCCGGCGCGCCTGCTCAAGATCGACCGGTCGTTCACGAGCGGCATGGTCGGCTCCGCCGAGGACCGCGCGGTCGTCACGTCCGTCGTGCAGCTCGCGAGCGCGCTGAACCTCGCCACCGTCGCCGAGGGGGTCGAGACGGAGGAGCAGCGCGAGGAGCTCGAGCGCATGGGCTGCAGCACGGCGCAGGGCTACCTGTGGAGCCCGGCGCGCCCGATCGACGAGCTCGTCGCGTGGGCGTCGGGCCGCGCGGCCCACGCGACCGAGTGAGCGGCGGGCGCCGCAGGCGGTTCGTCCGTGCCCGGGGCCGGTTCAGGCGGCGTCGTCGGCGGTGCCCGTGGACGTCCCGTCGGACGTGCCCGCGCGGCGCCGCCGGTAGGTCGTGTCGTCGTTGACGTACGCGTAGTACAGGCCGATGAGCAGCCCGCCACCGAGGAAGTTCCCGACCAGCGCGATGCCGACGTTCGCGGCCGCGAGCCCGACGTCGATCCCCTCGCGGAACCCGACCACGGCGAACAGCACGGTGTTCGCGACCGAGTGCTCGAGGCCCAGGAACGCGAACATGAAGACCGACATGATCATGGCCAGGCTGCGCGTGAGGTCGTCCTTGATGATGCCGTTGTAGACGAGCAGCATCGCGATGTTGATGAGGAAGTTGCACAGGATCGCGCGCACGAGCAGGTCGACCCAGCCCGTCGCACCGGCGCTGATGTACTCGAGCTTGACCTCGACCGCGGCGATCATCTCGGGCTGGGCCGGCCCGGTGAGCAGGGTGGAGAACCGCAGGAGCGCCGCGACGACGAGCCCGCCGAGCAGGTTGCCGACGTAGCAGAGGCCGAGCACGCGCAGCGCCTTCCCCCACGTCGTGCGCCGGTGGTACGCACCGATCGAGACGATCATCATGTTCGACGTCAGCAGCTCGGACTTCGTGTAGTAGATGAAGACGAGCGCCCAGCCGAACGCGAGGGCACCCGCGATCCGGCCGAGCGGGCGCAGGGTCGAGTCGCCGACGTCGACCGCGTCGAACGCGCCGATGATCGCGAAGTTGGTCAGGTAGAGGATCCCGATGAGGAAGCCCGCCATGGCCGCGCGCTGGAGGTAGCGCCGCGCGAGCTCGCCGGACATCGTCGTCTTGGTGTCGAGCGCCTCGAGCGCGGTGCTGATGAAGTGCTTGCCCGGGAAGAGCGAGGCGGGGTCGGCAGCCATGGCGCCTACGGTGGCAGGGTGGGGCGGTGGACACCACATCGCTCGTGGACGTGAGCACGCTGCGCCGTCTCCTCGACGGCCCGCCCGAGGATGCGCCCGTGCTGCTGGACGTGCGCTGGTCCCTCGCCGGCGCCGACCGCGCGGGCTATGAGGCCGGCCACCTGCCCGGCGCCGTGTTCTGCGACCTGGACCGCGACCTCGCCGCCCCGCCCGGCGCGGGCGGTCGCCACCCGCTGCCGGACGTCGCCGACCTCGAGGCGACGCTGCGCCGCCTGGGCGTCGCGCCGGACCGGCACGTCGTCGCCTACGACGGCGGCTCGGGCGCCGGGGCTGCGCGCGCCTGGTGGCTGCTGCGCTGGGCGGGCC
>NZ_JACVQL010000009.1 GCF_019733465.1 Actinotalea ferrariae
GGCGTCGGCGGAGCCGCCCGCCATGCCGCCCGCGACCGGCACGCCCTTGTGGATGTGCAGCCGCGCGGCGGGCTCGGCGCCGGTCGCGGCGGCGAGCGCCATGGCGGCGCGCCAGGCGAGGTTCGAGTCGTCGGTCGGGACCCGCTCGGCGTGCAGGCCGCTCACGGTGAGGCTGAGGTGGTCGGCGTGCCACGCCGAGACCTCCTCGTGCACCGACAGCGCCTGGAACACCGTCGCGAGCGGGTGGAAGCCGTCCGAGCGGCGTCGCCCGACGGTCAGGCCGAGGTTGACCTTGCCGGGCGCACGCACCCGCACGGGTGCACCGTCCTGCTCGCTCACGCCTCCCACTCTCCCAGAGCCGCCGCGCTCACGCCTGCGACGCCGAGCCGCGGGCGCCGGGTGCGCCGCCGGGCCCACCCAGGTGGCCCGCCGCCACGAGCTGCTCGGCGATGCGGGCGAAGTCGGTGATCTCGAGGCGCTCGCCGCGCGCCGTCGGGTCCACCGCGGCGGCGACGAGGGCGGCCTCGGCGGACGCCGAGGAGCCGGTCAGCTCCGAGAGCGCCGAGCGGAGCATCTTGCGTCGCTGCGCGAAGGCGGCGTCGACCACCGCGAAGACCTGCTCGCGTGACGCCGTCGTCGTGGGCGGCTGCCTGCGCTCGAGCGCGACGAGCGAGGAGTCGACGCGTGGCACCGGCCAGAAGACGGCTCGGCCGATCGCGCCCGCGGGCCGGGCCGACGCGTACCAGGCGGCCTTCGCGGACGGGATCCCGTACGTGCGCGAGCCGGGCGGGGCGGCGAGCCGCTCGGCGACCTCCGTCTGGACCATGACGAGGACGCGCTCGAGCGACCCGAAGCGAGCCAGGAACGACAGCAGCACCGGCACCGCGACGTTGTAGGGCAGGTTCGCCACGAGCGCCGTCGGCGGCGGGCCGGGCAGCTCGGTCACGGTCAGCGCGTCGCGCTGCAGCACGGTGAGGCGCTCGGCCGAGCCGGGTGCGCGCTCCGCGACCGTGAGCGGCAGCTGGGTCGCGAGCACCGGGTCGATCTCGACCGCGACCACGTCGGCACCGGCCTCGAGCAGGCCGAGCGTCAGCGAGCCGAGGCCCGGACCGATCTCGACCACGCGCTCACCCGCCGTCACCCGGGCGGTCCGGACGATCTTGCGCACGGTCCCGGCGTCGACGACGAAGTTCTGGCCCCAGGACTTGGTCGGGCGGATGCCGAGACGCCCTGCCAGGTCCCGGATCTGCGCGGGGCCCAGCAGGGCGTCGGTGGTCATGCGGACGAGCCTAGGGTCAGCGCAGGCCCAGCTTGGACGAGCAGTGCGGCCACTGGCCCCAGCCCGACCGTGCCTGGAGGGCGATCGCGCGCTCGGTCTGCTCGGCGGCCGAGGCCTGCGAGGGCACACCGCTGCCGCCGACCGACTGCCACGTGGCGACGGAGAACTGGTACAGGCCGTGGTACTTGCCGTTCCGCGACACGATCGTCGGGTTGCCGCCCGACTCGCACTGCGCGAGGGCCGCCCAGACGTCGCCGGCAGGGGCTGCGCCGCCCGCGGCAGGGGTCGAGCCGCCCGCGGCGGCCGGGGCGGGGGTCCGCCGGACGACGGGCCGCTCCTTGGTGCCCTCGTGGACCACCTCGGTGACCGGGAGGCGCGTCACGCCGTCGCTGAGCAGCACACGGGACTCCTCGGCGCCGTCGACCAGGATGACGCGGTGCACGGTCGTCCGCTCGCCCAGGGCGCCCGCGACGGCGGTGCGCGTCTCGCCCGTGAAGAGCTCGCCGGACTGCTCGACGACGCGCTCGAACGGGACCTCGGTGAGCGTCACCTGCTCCTGCGCGACGACGCGCTGCACGAGGACCGTGAGGGCGCCGTCGGCCGGCTGCGTCACGTGGACGCGGTCGAGGTCGCCCACGACGATCTCGAGGTCGGCGAGCACGGTCTCGAGGTCGGCGGCGTCGGGGACCTCGTGCGCGGCGCCGTCGGCGACGACGGTCACCGGGCCGTCGAGCCGCACGGGGAGCGCGGCGCGTCCGGTCGCGGCGGACCGCGACGCCACGAGGCGGACGTCCTGGCCGCGAGCCTCGAGCGTGCTGAGCGCCTCGTCGGCGCTGAGCGCCGTCGTCCACACCGTGCTCTCGGTGCCGTCGGCGAGCATGGCGACCTGGCGTGCGTGGCGGACCACGATCTCGCCGCCGTCGCGCGGCTCCTCGTCCGGTGCCGGCGCGACCCGGTCGCGCTCGCCGACCTCGACGCCGTGGGCGTCCAGGACGGCGTCGACGGTGCCGGCATAGGTCGTGACCTCGAGCACCTGCCCGTCGACGTCGAGCGTCACGGTCTTGCGGGCGTCCGCGACGGCGAGCGAGCCGCCGGTGAGGACGAGCGCGGCCGCGGTCGTGGCGACCACGAGGAGGCGGCGCCTGCTGCGAGGGGCCTGCACCTCGGTCTCGGGGTGGCTCTGCGTGTCGCTGAGCTGGTCACCGGCGATGTCGGCGGTGACGGCCGCGTCGGCGGCGGACGGGGCGGGGGCCTCGGTCGAGGCGGGGGCGGAGCCGGGGTGGGCTCCAGCGGGTCGGAGGGCGCGGCGGAGGTCGAAACGGGTCACGGGGTTCCAGACGTCGTGCTGCCCGGGCACAGGGGTCGTGGTGCGCCGCGAGTCGCACGCGGCACCCGGCGGCTGCGTCCGCACCCTGGAGGGCGGTGCGGGGGCCGACCGGCCCGGAGTCCCTGATCCGGCCGTCGCGGAGGGCCGGACGGCCCGCCGGTCGCTCCGGACGACGGGCCGCGGCGCGACCCGGACCGGCCGGGACGAGCACACGGCGCCTCGGTTCTCCCGGAGCGACATGCGACCGTAACCGATCCGTGACCTATGGCCAAGAGATGCCGGTCACAGTCGGGCGCTGCCCTGCGTCGGACCGCTTCAGGAACGGTTCACGCGGGACGGCACGCGGTGGGTCAGTACCAGTTCTTCGCCTTGGAGTGGGCCCAGGCGTCGCACGGGGTGCCGTAGCGGGCCTCGATGTAGCCGAGGCCCCAGGTGATCTGCGTGGCCGGGTTCGTCGCCCAGTCGGCGCCGACGCTCGCCATCTTCGACCCCGGCAGGGCCTGCGGGATGCCGTGCGCGCCGCTCGAGCGGTTGTGGGCGTCGGCGCGCCAGCCGCTCTCCTTGGTCCAGAGCGCGTCGAGGCACGCGAACTGGTCCTCGCCCCAGCCGCGCGCGAGCGTGAGCTCGAGGCCGATCGCGCGGGCCGTGCCCGGCTCGACCGGCGGGGCGCCGGGAGCCGTCGCGGCCTCCTCGACAGGCTTGGTGCCGACGCGCACCACCTGGTTCACGGGGGCCGTCAGCTCGGCCGCCGCGAGCACCGTGCGCCCGATCTCCACGCCGTTCACCTCGTACGCCACGAAGGTGACCACGCGCGTGCCGTCGGCACCCTGGACGCCGACGACCTCCTTGCCGACGAGCAGCGAGGGGTCCTCCTGACGGACCGTCTCGAACGGCTGCACGGACGTCTCGGTGCGCGTGACGCTCGCGACGCGCGTGACCAGCACCGCGAGGCCGTCGACCGCGGCGGCGTCGAGCGGCACCGAGACCTGGTCGTGCTCACCGAGGACGACACCCGCCTCGACGAGCGCCTCGCGCACGGTCGACGCCGTCGTGCTGAGCTCGGTGGCGACCCCGTCGGCGACGACCGTGAGGTCCTTGGGCGTCGAGAGCCGCAGCACGTCGCGGCCGAGCGGTGCGGAGCGCGACGCGGACGCGCGCACGCCGGCGCGCAGGCCCAGGTCGGTGAGCACCTCGTCCACGGTCAGGGCCGTCGTGACGATGGTGCTGCGCTCGCCGTCGACCTCGACCACGAGCTCGCGGGCGTGCCGCACGACGATCTCCGCGTCGTCGGCGACGAGGCTCCCGGGCGCCGGTGCGACGAGGTCGCCCTCGGCGATGTCGACGCCGTGACCGGCGAGCACGTCCTCGACCGTGCGCCCGTAGGCCGCGACCGTGGAGACCTCGCCGTCGACGTCGAGGGTCACGGTCTTGTGCAGCACCGAGAAGGCGCTGGTCCCGCCGACCACCAGCGCGAGCACCACGGCCTGCGCCGCGACGCGCCCTCGTCCGGTCCACCGGCCGGTCGGCCGGTTCGCGAGCGAGGCGAGGCGCACGTGGGAGTCCTGACGTCGGGGGCACGGAGCGGACGTGCCGTGCGCCGCGCACCCGGGGAGGTGGCGCTCACGGTGTCCCGGGCACGAGGTGCCCGGAACCGGTCCGACGGACGACGGTAACGGAAAGGACACGGTCCGGGGTAGCCGAGCGGACGCTGTTCACCCGCCGCCGACGGCGTGTCGCGGAGCTCCGTGCGCGTCGTCCGTGGTCACCAGGGACCGTAGACCTGCTCCGCGGTCCGCCAGACCGTCCGGCAGAGGGTCTCGAGGTCGACGTCGAGCGTCTCGGCGACCGTCCGTGCGGTGTGGGCGACCGTGTACGGGGCGTTGGGGCGCCCGCGGTACGGGTGCGGGGTCAGGTAGGGCGCGTCGGTCTCGAGCAGCACCTGCGTGAGCGGCACGGCACGCAGCGCCGCGCGGAGCTCGTGCGACGCCGAGAACGTGACCGTCCCCGCGAACGACAGGTACCAGCCGCTGTCGGCGCACCGTCGCGCCATCGCCGCGTCGCCCGAGAAACAGTGGAACACCGTGCGCTCGGGGGCGCCGTCGCGCTCGAGGACGTCGAGGACGTCGTCGTGCGCGTCGCGGTCGTGGATCTGCAGCGCGAGGCCGAGCTCCTTGGCGAGCGCGATGTGTGCCCGGAAGGACTCGCGCTGGACCTCGCGGCCCCGCTCGCCGGAGCGGAAGAAGTCCAGGCCCGTCTCGCCGATCGCCCGGATCCGCTCCGTGGTGCGCGCGAGGCGCTCGATCTCGGCGAGCGCCGCGTCGAGGTCGACCGCGTGGTGCTCCTGCGGCGCGGGCTCGAGGCCGTCCGGCCCGACCTCGCGCACGCCGGCGTGCAGCGGCGCCTCGTTGGGGTGCAGCGCGACCGCGCCCAGCAGCGCGGGGTGCACCGGGACGCCGTCGTCCACGCGAACGACGTCGGCCGTCCACCGGGCGGCGGGCAGGTCGCAGCCCACCTGGACCATGCGCGTCACGCCCGCGCGCGCGGCGCGCTCGACCTGCTCGGCGAGCGTGGGCGGCGTCGGGCCCCCGTCGAAGCCCGTCGCGCCCGGCGCCGGGTGGTCGAGGTGCGTGTGGTCGTCGACGAGCGGGTGCGGGAGCGGCTCGGGGTCCGGCGGCCAGCTGCGGTCCCGCTCGCGGCCCGAGCGGCCCACGTCAGCCCTCCGCGCGGAGCCGGTCGAGCTCCTCCTCGACGATCGAGTCGTCGAGCTTGCGGAAGACGGGCTTCGCCGGACCCACCGGCGTGCCGGGCACGAGCGGGACGCTCTCCCACGCCGCGAGCGTCTCGCCGAGGCGGTAGTCGCCCGTGATGATCGGGTAGGTGCGCGATGCGTCGTCGAGGTCGGTGACCTCCTCGATGCGCGGGAGCGGCGAGATCGTTCCCGTGCCGCCGAGCGCCTCGTGCACCGCCTGCGCGGAGTGCGGCAGGAACGGCGCCAGGAGCGTCCGGCAGTCGCTGACGGCCTGCGCCGCGGTGTGCAGGACGGTCGCGAGGCGCTCCCGCTGCTCGGGAGCCTTGAGCTTCCAGGGCTCCGTCTCCGACAGGTAGCGGTTCGCCTCGGCGACGAGCCGCATGGCCTCGCCGATCGCGGCACGTTGCCGGTGGCCGGCGATGAGGTCGCCGACCGTCGCGAACCCGGCCCGCGTCGCGTCGAGGAGCGCCGTGTCGACGGGCTCGAGCTCGCCGGGCTGCGGGATCTCGCCGAAGTTCTTGTGGATGAGGTTGACGGTGCGGTTGACCAGGTTGCCCCAGCCCGCGACGAGCTCGTCGTTGGTGCGGCGCTGGAACTCCGCCCACGTGAAGTCGGTGTCCTGGTTCTCGGGACCCGCGACCGAGATGAAGTAGCGCAGGGCGTCGGCCTGGTAGCGCGCCAGCATGTCCCGCACGTAGATGACGACGCCGCGCGACGAGGAGAACTGCTTGCCCTCCATCGTGAGGAACTCGCTCGAGACGACCTCGGTGGGCAGGTTGAGCGTGCCGTACTCCCCGGGCTCGCCGCCCCTGGTTCCGCGCCCGTCGTAGGCGAGGATCTCGGCCGGCCAGATCTGCGAGTGGAACGTGATGTTGTCCTTGCCCATGAAGTAGTACCCACGGGCCTCCTGGTCGTTCCACCAGGCGCGCCAGGCGTCGACGTCGCCCGTGCGGCGGGCCCACTCGATCGACGCCGAGAGGTAGCCGATGACGGCGTCGAACCAGACGTACAGGCGCTTGCTCGGGTTGTCGCTCCAGCCGTCGATCGGGACGGGGATGCCCCAGTCGATGTCGCGCGTCATCGCGCGCGGGCGGACGTCCGCGAGCAGGTTGAGCGAGAACTTCAGGACGTTGGGGCGCCACGCCTCCCGCGAGCGCAGCCACGCCTCGAGCGCGTCGACGAGCGCCGGCAGGTCGAGGAAGAACTGGTTCGACTCGACGAACTCCGGCGTCTCGCCGTTGATCCGGCTGCGCGGGTCCTTGAGGTCGATCGGGTCGAGCTGGTTGCCGCAGTTGTCGCACTGGTCGCCGCGCGCGCCGTCGTAGCCGCAGATGGGGCACGTGCCCTCGATGTAGCGGTCCGGCAGCGTGCGGCCGGTCGACGGCGAGATGGCGCTCATCGTCGACTTCTCGACCATGTAGCCGTTCGCGTGGACCGTGCGGAACATCTCCTGCGCGACGGCGTGGTGGTTGCGCGTCGTCGTGCGCGTGAAGAGGTCGTAGGACAGGCCGAGGTTCACGAGGTCCTCGACGATGACCCGGTTGTAGCGGTCCGCGAGCTCCTGCGCGGGCACGCCCTCCTTGTCGGCCTGGACGAGGATCGGGGTCCCGTGCTCGTCAGTGCCCGAGACCATCAGCACGTCGTGGCCCGCCATGCGCATGTACCGGCTGAAGACGTCGGAGGGGACGCCGAAGCCGGCGACGTGTCCGATGTGGCGGGGGCCGTTGGCGTAGGGCCAGGCGACCGCCGAGAGGATGTGGGCCATGGGGCACGATCCTAGTGACGGGCCGTGGTGCCGCCGTCCCGACGTCTGCCGCCGTCGGCCGTCCTCACGGCAGGACGCGCACGACGCGGTCGTCCCCCGCGCGCGGCTCGCCGCGGCCGTCGGTGTTCTGCGTCAGCAGCCACAGGGCGCCGTCGGGTCCGCGCACGACGTCGCGCAGGCGGCCGAGCACGCCCTCGAGGCTGTCGCCGGCGTCGGCGAAGCCGTCGCCGAGGAAGCCGATGCTCCACAGGCGCTCGCCGCGCAGCGCGGCGAGGTGGACGCCGTCGTCGGTCGTGGCGATGCCGCTCGGCGACGCGACGTCGGTGCTCCACGTGGTGACGGGGTCGACGAAGTCCCCGTCGGGGTCGTCGGCGCGTCCCTCGACGACGGGCCAGCCGTAGTTGCCGCCGGGCTCGACGACGTTGAGCTCGTCGAACGTGTTCTGGCCGAACTCGCTCGCGAGCAGGCGGCCGTCCGGGTGCCACGCGAGGCCCTGGACGTTGCGGTGGCCGAGGCTCCACACCGGGCTGCCCGGGTCGGGGTTGCCCGGGGCCGGGTCGCCGTCGGCCGTGACGCGCAGGATCTTCCCGGCGAGCGAGGTCGGGTCCTGGGCGGCGTCGGGCTCGCCCGCGTCGCCGGTGCCGACGTAGAGGTTGCCGTCCGGGCCGAACGCGATGCGTCCGCCGTTGTGGTTCGACTCCGCGGGGATGCCCGTCAGCACCGGTTCCAGGGCGCCGAGCGTGAGGTCGTCCTCGAGGCGCGCCCGCACCACCTCGTTGCCGGACGCCGTGGTGCGGTAGAGGAGGACGAGCCGGTCCGTGGCGACGTCGGGCGACACCGCGACACCCAGCAGCCCGCCCTCGCCCTGAGCGAGCGTGGTCGCGGCGAGGTCCTCGGCGCCCGGACCGGTGAGCGCCGCGGCGCCCTCGCCGGTGACGAGCAGCACCTGCGCGGGGTCGCGCAGCGTGACGAGGAACGACCCACCGGGCAGGAACGCGATGCTCCACGGCGTCGTGAGGCCGGTCAGCACGTCGGTCGGGGTCCCGGTCGCGTCGGCCAGCGCCGGTCCGGGCGGGAACGCCGGCGCCGGTGCGGCGGCCGTCGCGGTGGGCGCCGCGGTCCCTGGCCCGTCGGTGCGCAGGTGGAGCGTGGGCTCCGGCGCCGGCGCGGTGCACCCCGCCGCGGTGAGCGCGAGCAGCCCGACGACCGCGAGGCCACGCAGGCGTCGCCCCGCAGCCCGGCGACGACGCCCTCCGGTGCTCAGGCGCAGCCCGACGCCCGGCGCCGAGGGAAGCCCCAAGGCCCGTCCCCGGCGTAGCCCCACGACCCTCATCGCCCCACCCTCGCCCACGGGCGGACCCCTGCCAACCCGCGCCGACGACGTGGGGCGTCGCGAAGCCCCCGCGCCGAGGGCCGCGCGGACTCCAGGACGAGGACTCCAGGACGCGCGGCGCACGATGCTGACGAGGCGCGTGAGGCTCGTGCCCGGTCTCAGCAACCCCGGAAGCCCCACACGTCACCCGCGCCGCACATCCCGGGGTGCCGCGAGCGCGACGCGCCGCGCACGACGGGCCGCGCACGGCGTGGGCGACGGCGAGTGTGTCGCGCGGGTCCCGGATACCGAGCGCACCAGGATGTGCGGCGCAGGTGCCTGACGGGGCGGATGAGGCTCGTGCGTGGTCTCACGAACCCCACGAGCCTCATCCGTCACCCGCGCCGCACATCCCGGGGTAAGGCCAGCACCGTCGAACGTGACACCTCCGCGACGTCGCTTCCCCACGACGTGCAGCGCACGGTGCCGAGGAGCTGCGAGCGGCAGCGTCGCGTCTCACGGACCGCATCCGACGCACCCGTCAGGAGCGCCGCACCTCCTCGTGTCAGGGGATCGCCCCCTCCGGGCGCCCACCTCGCGTCCGGCTGTGAGTGCGGGCTGCGGCTGTCGTTGCGGCTGTCGCTGTGGCTGTCGCAGCGGCTGTCGCTCAGGCTGTCGCTCTGGCTGTCGCAGCGGCTGCCGCAGCGGCTGTCGCAGCGGCTGTCGTTGTGGCTGTCGCTCTGGCTGTCGTTGTGGCTGTCGCTCTGGCCGACGCGGACGCGGACGCGGACGCGGCCTTGTGTCAGACGCCGATGCGTCGGCGGCGCACGTAGGCGTCGACGGCGAGGCGGACCTCATGGGCCGAACGCCCGGTGGCCCAGACGGCGTCGTCGTAGGTGAAGCGCAGGAACGGGTGGCCGAGCAGCTGGGCGGTCCGGTCGCGCCGTCGGTCCTCGCTGAACGCCCGGCGGTCGGCGTGGTACCGGAACCCGTCCACCTCCACGACGAGGAAGCCCTCGACGAGCAGGTCGACGCGACCGATCCCCTCGACGAAGGCCTGCGGCTCGACCTCGAGCCCAGCCGCCCGGAGTCCCAGGCGCATGCAGGTCTCGGGGAAGGACTCGCTGCGTCCGTCGACGAGCCGCAGCGCCCGATCGAACTCCACCTTGCCCGCGCGGGGCCGACGGGCGGCGAGGTCGACCAGGTCCGGCAGCAGGCGCCGGTTGAGGGCCGCGTCGACAGCTGCCACGGCTTCGCGTCGAGGAAGGCACTTCATCGCGTGAGCCAGCGCGAGAGGCAAGGGAGCGACCAGTGCGGCGTCGTGACGCACGCTCGCGTCCCAGTGCAGCACCGTCCCCGGCGGCAGGAGCCGGGATCGCGGTGTCCCTCGGGTGCGCGGGAGACACACGTGTGGCGGGTCGTCCCTCCTGAGGAGTGGCAGGCCGGCCGCCCGTAGCACCGAGACGCACGTGACCGCGCCGCCCACCCGGCGTGCGGCGACCACGGCGTCCGGCGTCCCGGGCAACGCGTACATGCCGGGGCCGCGGCGCTCGACCGCCCCGGCGGCGACGAGAGCGCGGAGCTGCCACGCGTCGCGCTCCGAGTGGACGAGCGCGGAGCGGCGCAGACAGCCGTCGCTGCGTCGCAGTCGGTCCTGGAGGTCCATGGGCACACCGTGGCGAGCGCGGCGGGTCGCCACGGCGCGGGACCACAGGGCCTGTGGACGCCCGACGCCATCGTCGAGACTGTGGACACCTGTTGTCGGTCACCCCGAGACGTGCGGCGCGCGGTGCCCACGAGGTGGGCGTGGCAGGAGTGACGCCTCAGGCGCTCCACAGGCACCACCCGCCCCCTGCGCCGCACATCTCGGAGCATGCACGGGTCCGGCACGTACGGGGCGCTGCCGGCCGCAGCTCCGCTCGGCGTTGAGCCCGCCGCCGCTCTGAGGCAACGGCCGTCCGTGGCACCGCACCAGGGTGTGCGGCGCACGGGACCCCTGAGCCCGACGTGGCAGGAGGGATGTCCCAGGGGACCCACGGGCACCACCGGCCACATGCGCCGCACGTCTCGGGGTGAAGCAGCCCGATGGAGGAGGCCCAAGCCCGCGGAGGGACGGCGGGACGCTCGGCTGTGCGGGGGCTTCTAGGGTGGGGGGATGAGTCTCGGGAGCGGTGGGGCCGGGGGTGCGCGGCGGGCGCTGCTCGTCGTCGACGTGCAGCCGACGTTCTGCGAGGGCGGCGCGCTGCCCGTCGCGGGCGGGAACGACGTGGCGCACGCGATCGCGGACTACGCGCGCGAGCACCGCGCGTCGTACGACCTCGTGGTCACCACGCAGGACTGGCACGTCGAGCCCGGGCGGCACTTCGCCGTCCCGCCCGAGGAGCCCGACTACGTCGACACCTGGCCGCCGCACGGCGTCGCGGGGACCGCCGAGGCGGAGCTCCACCCCGCGCTCGCCGACCTGCGGCCCGACGCGAGCGTCCGCAAGGGCGCCTACGCGGCGGCCTACTCGGGCTTCGAGGGCGTCGACGACAAGGGTCGCGAGCTGGCCGACATCCTGCGCGAGGCCGAGGTCGCCGAGGTCGACGTCGTCGGCATCGCGGAGTCCCACTGCGTGCGGGCGACGGCGCTCGACGCGATCCGGCTCGGGCTGCACACGCGCGTGCTCACCGACCTCACCGTCCCGGTCACGCCCGAGCAGGGGGCCGCGGCGCGCGCCGAGCTCGCCGCCGCGGGCGCCGTCCTCACGGCCTCCACGACGCTGGACGCCTGAGCCCCACGGCACGCCGGGCACGCAGGCACGCCGGGCAGCCGGGCACGCCGAGCACGCGCCGAGCAGGCCGGGCACGCCGAGC
>NZ_JACVQL010000090.1 GCF_019733465.1 Actinotalea ferrariae
GCACGGCGCTCCTCGCCGCCGTGCGCGAGGACGGCGGCCCGGCGGTCTGGGCCCACGGCGACCTTCCGGGCGCGCAGGCGCTCGCCGCCCGCGCCGGCATGGGCGTCGTGCGGGAGCTGTGGCAGATGGCCGTCGCGCTCCCGGCGGGGGACGAGGTGCTCCCGCCCGCGGGCGTCGTCGTGCGCCCGTTCGTCGTCGGGCAGGACGAGGACGCGTGGCTGCGCGTCAACGCGCGCGCCTTCGCGCACCACCCCGAGCAGGGACGGATGACCCGCGCCGACCTCGAGGCGCGCGAGGCCGAGCCCTGGTTCGACCCCGACGCGCTGCTCCTCGCCGAGCGCGAGGGCGCCGTGGTGGCGTCCGTCTGGATGAAGGTCGAGCCGGGCGGCGACACGGGCGAGCTCTACGTGCTCGGCGTGGACCCCGACGCGCAGGGTCAGGGCCTCGGCCGCCTGCTCACCGCGCGGACGCTCACGGACCTCTCGGCGCGGGGCCTGCGCCGCGCGGTGCTGTACGTCTCGGCCGCCGACGAGGCGGCCGTCCGGACCTACCGCCGCGCGGGCTTCGAGACCGTGCGCTCGGACGTGCAGTACCGCTGACGGGCGAACCGGACGGGCGAACCTGACGCCGCCAGCCACCCACGGTTCACCTCGGGGTGCGACGATGACGTGCATGACGACGGACGCACGCACCGACGCCGACGCCGCCCCGGAGGCGGCCGTCGAGACGGTGGACCAGGAGGAGGAGCGGCTCGACCGGGAGGCGGACGCGCTCGTCGAGTCGCCCATCGAACCGCCGCCCAGCATCGCGCCGCCCGAGCCCGAGGCCGGGCCGGCAGAGGCCGACGGGGACGCCGACGGAGCGCCCCAGCAGGTCGGCACCGAGGCGGCGACGGGCTCCGCGACAGGCGCCGTGGCGCCCCTGCCCGAGGACCGCTTCCTCGACCGCGAGATCTCGTGGCTCGCCTTCAACCAGCGCGTCCTCGAGCTCGCCGAGGACGAGTCCCTCCCCCTGCTCGAGCGCGTGCGCTACCTCGCCATCTTCGCCTCGAACCTCGACGAGTTCTTCATGGTCCGCGTGGCGGGGCTCAAGCGCCGCATCGCGACCGGCATGGCGGTCACGGCGGCCTCGGGGCTGGCCCCGCGGCAGGTGCTCGAGGCCATCGACGCGCGCGCCCAGGAGCTCATGGAGCGGCACTCCGAGGTGTTCGCCCGCTCCGTGCAGCCCGCGCTCGACGCGGAGGGCATCGCGCTCGTGCACTGGGACGAGCTCGGCGAGGCCGAGCAGGAGCGCCTGCACAAGTTCTTCCGCAAGCAGATCTTCCCCGTGCTGACGCCGCTCGCCGTGGACCCGGCGCACCCGTTCCCGTACATCTCGGGGCTCTCGCTCAACCTCGCGGTGGTCGTCGTCAACCCCACCACCGGCAAGGAGCACTTCGCGCGCGTCAAGGTGCCGCCGCTGCTGCCGCGCTTCATCGCGGTCGACGCCCGCGGCCGGCCGAGCGCGCCGAGCACGCAGGCCGCGGCGCCCGAGAAGGGCCCGACGTCGTTCGTGCCGCTCGAGGACGTCATCGCCCAGCACCTCGAGTCGCTGTTCCCCGGCATGGAGATCGTCGAGCACCACACGTTCCGCGTCACGCGCAACGAGGACGTCGAGGTCGAGGAGGACGACGCCGAGAACATCCTCCAGGCCATGGAGAAGGAGCTGCTGCGGCGCCGGTTCGGCCCGCCGGTGCGGCTCGAGCTCGCCGAGGACATCGGTCCGCGCGTACGCCAGCTGCTCGTCCGCGAGCTCGGCGTCGACCCGTCCGAGGTGTACGAGCTGCCCGCGCCGCTCGACCTCACGGGGCTCAACCTCATCGCCGACCTCGACCGGGCCGACCTGCACTACCCGCGGTTCGTGGGCGGCACGCACCGCCACCTGGCGGAGGTCGAGAGCTCCAAGCCGACGGACATCTTCGCGGCCATCCGCGCGCGCGACATCCTGCTGCACCACCCCTACGACTCGTTCGCGACGTCGGTGCAGGCCTTCCTCGCGCAGGCCGCCGCCGACCCGAAGGTCCTCGCGATCAAGCAGACGCTCTACCGGACCTCGGGCGACTCCCCGATCGTCGACGCCCTCATCGACGCGGCCGAGGCGGGCAAGCAGGTGCTCGCGCTCGTCGAGATCAAGGCGCGGTTCGACGAGCAGGCCAACATCTCGTGGGCGCGCAAGCTCGAGCAGGCGGGCGTCCACGTCGTCTACGGCATCGTCGGGCTCAAGACCCACTGCAAGCTCTCGCTCGTGGTGCGCCAGGAGAGCGACGGCCTGCGCCGCTACTGCCACGTCGGGACGGGCAACTACAACCCCAAGACGGCGCGCCTCTACGAGGACCTCGGGCTGCTCACGGCGGACCCCGAGGTCGGTCAGGACCTCACGCGCCTGTTCAACCAGCTCTCGGGCTACGCGCCCAAGGCGAAGTTCCAGCGGCTCCTCGTCGCCCCGCGCTCGGTGCGCGCCGGGCTGATCGAGCGGATCGACCGCGAACGCGAGGCCCACCTCGAGGGGCGCCCGGCGTGGATCCGGTTCAAGGTCAACTCCGTCGTCGACGAGGCGATCATCGACGCGCTCTACCGTGCGTCCCAGGCGGGCGTGCCGGTCGACCTCGTCGTGCGCGGCATCTGCGCGGTGCGGCCGGGCGTGCCCGGCCTCAGCGAGACCATCCGCGTCCGGTCGGTGCTGGGCCGCTTCCTCGAGCACGCTCGCGTGTTCGCGTTCGCGAACGGCGGTGAGGACCCGGAGGTCTTCATCGGCTCGGCCGACCTCATGCACCGCAACCTCGACCGCCGCGTCGAGACGCTCGTCAGGCTGTCCGACCCGGCGCACGTCACCGAGCTGCTCGACCTGGTCGACGTCTCGATGGCGGACACGACGGCGACCTGGCACCTCGGCGCGGACGGCACCTGGGAGCGGCACCACCGCGGTCCGGGCGGCGAGCCGCTGCGCGACCTGCAGGAGGGGCTCATCGCCCGTCAGCGCCGCCGCCCGGCCCGCGACCGGTGACGCCGGCGTCCCGGCCGCGAGGCGACGACGCGCGGAGCGAGGACGCCCGGACCGTCCATGCCGCGGGTGCGCTCGTGTGGCGCGAGCGGGCGGGCCGGCTCGAGGTCGCGCTCGTGCACCGGCCCCGCTACCGCGACTGGTCCTGGCCCAAGGGGAAGCTCGACCCGGGCGAGGCCGTGACCGCGGCCGGGGTGCGCGAGGTCGCCGAGGAGATCGGCGAGCAGGTCGTCCTCGGCGCCCCGCTGCCGGCCCTGACGTACCGCACCGAGGGCCGCACGAAGCACGTGCGCTACTGGGCGGCCCGGCTCGCGGACGACGGCGACCGCCCGGCCCTCGCGGCGCGGCCCGCGGTGCGACCGGTGGACCCGACCGAGATCGACGACGTCGTCTGGGTCAGCACTCCGACCGCGGCCGACCTGCTCACGCGGCGCACCGACCGCCGGCCGCTCGCGACCCTCGTCGCCCTGCACGGGCGTGGCCGCCTCGCGACGCGTCCGCTCGCGGTCGTGCGCCACGGCCAGGCGGTCAAGCGCTCCGACTGGTCGGGCACCGACCCGTCACGGCCGCTGACGTCCGCGGGCTCGGCGCAGTCGGAGGCGCTGGTCCCCGTGCTCGCGGCGTTCGGAGTGCGGCACGTCGTGACGAGCCCGTGGGCGCGCTGCCTCAAGACGGCCGCCCCGTACGTCGAGGCGGCGGGGCCGCGGCTCGAGCAGGTCGACGCGCTCACCCAGGCCGCGCACGACGAGGACCCGGCGGGCGCCGCCGCCGTCGTGCGCGAGCTGCTCGCCCAGCCCGAGGCCACGGCCCTGTGCACGCACCGCCCCGTGCTGCGCACGGTGCTGGGCGTCCTGCAGGACGCGACCCGGCGGTGGACGGCCGGGGAGCTGCCGCAGCGCGACCCGTGGCTGCGGCCGGGCGAGCTGGTTGTCACCCACCTGACGCGCGAGGGCCGCGTGGTCGCCGTCGAGCAGCACCGGCCGCCGATCGGCTGACCCGCACGAACCCCGCGGCCGCCCCCGCCCGGCGCGCGGGCCGGTGGGGGCAGGACGTCAGCCGATGACGGCGTTGAGCACGAAGAACATGAGGGCGGCGACGGTGGCGGCGGCCGGGATCGTGAGCACCCAGGCGATCGCGATGTTGCCCGCGACACCCCAGCGCACGGCCGAGAGCCGCTTCGTCGCGCCGACGCCCATGATCGCCGAGGTGATCGTCTGCGTGGTCGAGATGGGTGCCTGGAAGACGAACGCCGTCGTGTAGAGCACCGACGCGGCGACGGACTCGGCCACGAAGCCACGGGCCGGGTCAAGCTCGATGACCTTGCGGCCGAGCGTGCGCATGATGCGCCAGCCGCCCGCGTACGTGCCCGCGCTGATCGCGAGCGCCGCGGAGATCTTGACCCACAGCGGGATCTCGTGGGTCTGCTGGAAGCCGCCCGCGACGAGGGCGAGGACGATGACGCCCATCGTCTTCTGCGCGTCCTGGAGCCCGTGACCGAGCGCCATGGCCGCGGCCGACGCCGTCTGCGCGATGCGGAACCGGCGCGTGACCTTGTGCGGGTTCGCGTTCCGGAACAGCCAGAGCAGCCCGACCATGAGGAGGAACGCGAGGCCGAACCCGACGAGCGGCGAGAGCAGCATCGGGATGACCACCTTGTTGAGGATGACCTCCCAGTGCACGGTGATGCCCGACGCCAGGCCGACGCCCGTCAGCGCGCCGATGAGCGCGTGCGAGGACGACGACGGCATGCCGAACCACCACGTGATGAGGTTCCACACGATCGC
Source organism: Actinotalea ferrariae (assembly GCF_019733465.1). GTDB lineage: Bacteria > Actinomycetota > Actinomycetes > Actinomycetales > Cellulomonadaceae > Actinotalea > Actinotalea ferrariae_A. The sequence goes on from NZ_JACVQL010000090.1 coordinate 4,824, forward strand.
GCCGATCACGGCCGCGAGGACCATGATCAGGCCGGTGTGCGGCGGGCGTTCGCCGATGTCGATGATGCCGCTGCCGATGGTCTCGGCGATGCCGGTGCCGAGCAGGGCGCCGATCATGTTGAACACGGCCGCCATGATCAGCGCCGCACGCGGCGTCAGGGCGCGCGTCGAGACCGAGGTCGCGATCGCGTTGGCGGCGTCGTGGAATCCGTTGGTGTAGTCGAAGCCGAGCGCGAAGGCGACGACGACGACGACGAGCGCGATCTCCACCGGGGCTCAGGACTCCTTGAGCGCGATGGTCTCGACGTGGTTCGCGACCTTCTCGAACGAGTCGGCGGCGGCCTCGAGCGCGTCGACGACCTCCTTGAGCTTCATGAGCTCGATCGCGTCCGTGCCGTCGTTGAACATCTCGGCGAGGAGCTTGCGGTACGTGCGGTCCGCCTGGTTCTCGAGCCGGTTGACCTCGACCCAGTACTCGGCGAGGTCCTTCATCGAGCGCAGGCGCGGCATGGCGTCCGCCGTGAGCTCCGCGCACCGGCGCAGCACGTCGACCTGGTCGTTGACCAGCGCCGGGAGCGCGTCGAGCTTGTAGAGCACGATGAGGTCGCCGGCCTCCTCCATGGAGTCCATGCAGTCGTCGAGGCCCGACGCGAGGCGGTAGATGTCGTCGCGGTCGAACGGCGTCACGAACGTCTGGTTCAGGCGTCGCATGATCGAGTGCGTCGACTCGTCGGCCGCGTGCTCGGCGTCACGGAGCTGGTCCGCGATCGCCTTGCGCTGCGGGCGCTCGGCCCCGAGCAGCTGGCTCAGCAGGTCCGCACCCGTCACGAGGTGGCGCGCGGACTCGGCGAGGAGGTCGAAGAAGGTGGTGTTGCGCGGAGTCAGGCGCACGGAGATCTCCGTCGGAGGAGGGGGTCGGTCGCGCCCAGGCTAGGGCAGCCGGAAGGTGAACGTACAACCCGCAGGGTGTCGCCCCGGACACAGCGGGGTGACGTACCGGTGGCGATGGTGAACAGCAGGTGAACGGGGCCTGAACACCGCTCGTCGTCGAGCGGCCGGCGCCGCCCCGGAGGAGTACCGGAGGAGTGATGACGCCGGACCGCAGAGCGCCTGTCGGCGCGAAGGCCGCTCGGAGCGGCTCAAAGTGGAGCCCGGGGCTACCGCGGCCCGACGTCGCTCCCTATTTTACTCGCCGTCCTCGGTGCCCGGACCCGCCGCGCGGGTGGTGCGGCCGTCGGCCTCGTGACCCGGTGCCCGCGCGTTCGTCACCCGACCCCGCCCGCAGGGATCAGTCGAGGACGCCCGTGCGCCACAGGGCCGCGGCGTGCTCGAGCTCCTCGGCGGTGCGCACGAGACCGGACGCCCCGCGCGTCATGCGGTGCGCGAGGTCGTGGTCCCGGTCGTGCAGGAAGTCGGCGTCGAGCGCCGAGCCCGTCGCGAGGACGCGGCAGAAGGCCGCGCCACGCTCGAGCGCGACGGCGAGGTCCGCCGCGAACACCCCCGAGAGCACGGCGTCGACGACGTCGGACACCTCGTCCGGGCCCGGCGGGCTGGCGACGCCCGCGACGACGTCGTGCACCTCGGCCCGGGCGACGCCCATGCGGTAGCGCTCGGAGACCGTGCGCGGGTCCCGGCGCACCCACTCGCGCAGCACGTACAGGCGCCACAGCGCACCCGGCAGCGTGTTGGGCGGGCTGTCCGCCCACATCCCCGCGACGGTGTCCAGCCCCTCCGCCTCGACGAGGCTGACGAGCCGCGCGACGATCTCCGGGTCCTCGGCCGCCCGCCCCTGGTGCACGATCGCGTTCGCCGTCGTGTGGGCGACCTCGGCCCGCAGAGCGGGGTCGATGTCGCCCGGGAGCGCATCGGCGGCCCGCGGGTCGAGCATCGCCGGGCGGCGCGGGCGCCGGTGCTCCGACATCAGGCCGGGCCGTCCTGGGCGGCGAAGGTCAGCGAGACCGAGTTCATGCAGTACCGGTCCCCCGTCGGCGTCTGCGGGGCGTCGTCGAACACGTGCCCGAGGTGCGAGCCGCAGCGTGCGCAGCGGACCTCGGTGCGGACCATGCCCAGGCTGCGGTCCTCGATGAGCTCGACGGCGTCCTCCGCCTTGGGCTCGTAGAAGCTCGGCCACCCGCAGTGCGAGTCGAACTTCGTCTCGGCGGTGAACAGCACCTGGCCGCACGCCCGGCAGGCGTAGGTCCCCACGCGCTTCTCGTCGAGCAGCTCGCCCGTCCACGGACGCTCCGTGCCTGCCTGACGCAGCACGGCGTACTCCTCGGGCGACAGCTCCCGGCGCCACTCGTCCTCGGACCTCGTGACCTCGTACCCCATCGCTGACCTCCTCCTCGCGCGGACGTCGTCGAGCGTACGTCCGCCGTCCGACGCCCGCGTGCCCGGGTGCCGGGTCGACGGGCGGACGTCGCACGGGTGCAACACCGGACGAGCCCGGACCCATCCACCGGGGCCGCCGCTCCGAACCACCCCCGACAGCCGATCAGGACGAACCCCTCGAACGACCAGGAGCAGACCATGCGCACACGCACCACCACCCGCAAGGCCGCCGTCGTCGCAGCAGTCGCTGCGACCCTCGCCCTCACGGCGTGCTCGCCCGAGGCGCCCGCCGAGGAGACGACGACGCAGGCGCCCGAGAGCGGCGGCGACGAGATGGACATGGACATGGACGCCGCCGGGCTGATGCCCATGAGCACGGGCGACCCGTTCGCCGACGCGCGCACGGCCGCGCAGCACATGCCGGAGACGGCGCTGACCCTCGCGACCGGGCTCGCCGCCGCGACCGGCACCGAGGGCGACGTCGCGTCCGCGGCCGCCGACCTGCGCTCGGACCTCACCGCCCTGCTCCAGGAGCACGTGTACCTCGCGGGCATGACGGTCGCCACGGCCTACACGGCCGGCGTGGACTCGCCCGAGGTCGAGGCCGCCGCCGCGACGCTCGACGCCAACTCGGTCGACCTCAGCAAGGCCATCGGCTCGCTCGCCGGAGCCGAGAACGAGGAGGCCTTCCTCGAGCTGTGGCGCGCGCACGTCGGCTGGTTCGTCGACTACGCCGTCGCGGTCAAGACCGGCGACCAGGCCGGCAAGGACGCGGCGCTCGCGAACCTGCAGGGCTACACGGTCGACGCGGGCGCCTTCTTCGAGCAGGTCAGCGCGGGCAACCTCCCCGCCGCCGCGATCAGCGAGTCGCTCGGGATGCACATCACCACGCTCAGCGCCGCGATCGACGCGCTCGCCGCGGGTGACACGACGGCCTACGCGAAGCTCCAGGACGCGTCCGAGCACGTCGCCATGGCGGCGAGCACGATCGCGGGCGGCTTCGACGCCGCGCTCGACCTCGAGGGCGACCCGGCCGACCCGGCGTCGACCCTGCGTGCAGGCCTGACGCAGCTGCTCCAGGAGCACGTCTACCTCGCTGGCATCAGCGTGTTCACGGCCTACACGGCCGAGGCCGGCGTGGAGTCCCCGGCATTCGCGGCCGCCGCGGGTGAGCTCGACGCGAACTCCGTGGCGCTGTCCGAGGCCGTCGGGTCGCTCGCCGGGCCCGAGAAGGCCGACGACTTCCTGGCGCTGTGGCGCGAGCACATCGGGTTCTTCGTCGACTACGCGGTCGCCGCTGCCGGCGAGGACACCGAGGGCACGACGTCGGCCCTCGAGGCGCTCGACGGCTACCGCCCGGCGGCCGGCGCGTTCTTCGACGAGGTGAGCGGCGGGGAGCTCCCGGCCGACGCCGTCGCCGAGGAGCTCGGGCACCACGTCGAGACGCTCGCCGGTGCGATCGACTCGCTGAAGGCCGCGCTCGTCGGCTGACCTGACCAGCCGGCGACGTGGCGGGGGTACCGGTCGGGAGGTCCCGACCGGTACCCCCGACGCCGGCGTCCTCGACGCGGGCGGCGGCCCGGCCCCCGACGCGAAGGTGGGGTCCCCGGCTGGCAGACTGGCCGCCGTGGCCACTCCCCCGGGCGCTGATGCGGCCACCGGTCTCGACGCCGAGGCGCTGATGCCGGCCGTCGCGCGCGGGGACCAGCAGGCCTTCGCCGCCCTGTACGACGTCGTCTCGGGTGCAGTCCACGGGGTGGCCCGCGCCGTGCTGCGGGACCCCGACCACGCGGCCGAGGTGACCCAGGAGGTCATGCTCGAGGTGTGGCGTACGGCGGCCCGCTACGACCGCGCCCAGGGCAGCGTCCGGACCTGGGTGCTCACGCTGGCCCACCGCCGAGCCGTGGACCGCGTCCGGGCCGTCCAGGCCCAGCGTGACCGCGACCAGCGCGTGCTGGACGGGGAGCACGGCCGACCGTTCGACGTCGTCTCGGAGGAGGTGGAGGACGCCATGGAGCGCACGCGCGTCCGGGGGTGCCTGGGCACCCTCACCGAGACCCAGCGCGACGCCGTCGTGCTCGCCTACTACGGCGGGCGCACCTACCGCGAGGTCGCCGAGGAGCTCGGGGCGGCTCTCCCGACGGTCAAGAGCCGCATCCGCGACGGCCTGCTGCGGCTGCGCGACTGCCTGGGGGTGGCGGCATGAGCACCGGTCCCCGGGAGGACGGCGAGGTCCGCGACCTCCTCGGCGCGTACGCGCTGGACGCCGTCGACGACCTCGAGCGCCGCGCCGTCGAGCGTCTCGTCGCGCGGGACCCGGAGGCCGCGGCCGAGCTCGCGGAGCTGCGCGCCACGGCGGCCGAGCTCGGGGCGGCGTCCGCGTCGCC
>NZ_JACVQL010000091.1 GCF_019733465.1 Actinotalea ferrariae
GGGGCCGCCCGGTCGTCGCCCGCCGGGGCGGTTGCGGCGGTCCGGACGCGGACGGTCGCCGCCCTCGCGCGCGGGGCTCACGGCCGCAGGCCCTGCTGCGCCGCGGCGACCGAGGACTCGAGCTGCCACGGCACGGAGGCGACGACCACGCCCGGCGTGAACAGGAGACGGCCCTTGAGGCGCAGTGCGCTCTGGTTGTGCAAGAGGTGCTCCCACCAGTGCCCGACGACGTACTCGGGGATGTAGACGACGACGAGGTCCCGGGGGCTCTCACGTCGGATGGACTTCACGTAGCCGAGGATCGGCCGGGTGATCTCGCGGAACGGCGAGTCGAGGACCTTGAGCGCGACCGGCAGCTCGAGCCGGTCCCACTGCTCGCGCAGGGCCTCGACGTCGTCCGGCTCCACGCTGACGGTCACGGCCTCCAGGACGGAGGGCCGGGAGGCGCGAGCATAGGCGATCGCTCGCATCGTCGGCTTGTGCAGCCTCGACACGAGCACGATGGCGTGCACCCGGCTCGGCAGCGCCCGCGAGGCCGCCGGGTCGTCCCCGAGCGCGAGCTCGCGCTGCACCGCGTCGTAGTGCCGGCGGATCCCCTGCATGAGCGCGTACACGACCCCCATCGCGAGGATGGCGATCCACGCACCGCGCGTGAACTTGGTGACCAGCACGACGACGAGCACGGTCCCCGTCAGACCCAGGCCGATGGCGTTGATCGTGCGCGAGCGGCGCATCCGGGCCCGCGCGCGCGCCTCGGGCTCGGTGCGCAGGGCCCGGTTCCAGTGCCGGACCATGCCGAGCTGGCTCAGGGTGAAGGAGACGAACACCCCCACGATGTAGAGCTGGATGAGCCGCGTGACCTGGGCGTCGAACGCCCAGATGAGGACGATCGCGCCGGCGGCGAGGGTGAGGATCCCGTTCGAGAACGCGAGACGGTCCCCGCGCGTGTGCAGCTGACGCGGCAGGAAGCCGTCGCGGGCGAGGATCGAGCCGAGCACCGGGAAGCCGTTGAACGCGGTGTTGGCGGCCAGCACGAGGATGAGGCCGGTCACCGCGGCCACGAGCACGATCACCGGCGTGAGCCCGTGGAAGACCGTCTCCGAGAGCTGGATGATCACCGGGTGCTGGACGTAGTCCTCGCCGACCGGGACGCCGTCGCGCAGCAGCTGCTCCGCCGGGAACTCCACGTAGTGGACCTGCGTCGCCCGCGCGAGCAGCAGGATCGACATGATGAAGGTCGTCGAGAGGCAGCCGAGCAGCAGGAGCGTCGTCGCGGCGTTGCGGCTCTTGGGCTTGCGGAACGCCGGCACGCCGTTGCTGATCGCCTCGACCCCGGTGAGCGCGGCGCTGCCGGACGCGAACGCGCGCAGCACGAGGAGCGCGCCGCCCAGGCCGACCAGCCCGGCCTCGTACCCCGACTCGGGCAGCACCTCGAGCTGCGACGTCTCCGCGAGCGCGAGCGTCCCGCTCCAGTACCGCACCGTCCCGACCACCGCGAGCGTGCCGAGCGCCGCCATGAACAGGTACGTGGGGATCGCGAAGGCCGAGCCCGACTCCTTGACGCCCCGGAGGTTGACGAGGGCGAGCAGCAGCACGACGCCGACCGCGAGCGGCACCTCGTACCCGCGCAGCGCGGGGATCGCGGAGGCCGCGTACTGCGCACCCGAGGAGATGGAGACCGCGACCGTCAGGACGTAGTCGACGAGCAGCGCGCTCGCGACCGAGACGCCCGCGCGGGGGCCGAGGTTGACGGTCGCGACCTCGTAGTCGCCGCCGCCCGACGGGTAGGCGTGGACGTTCTGCCGGTACGACGCCACGACGACGACGAGCACGACGACGACCGCCAGGCCCACCCACGGGGAGAAGACCGTGGCGCCGAGGCCGGCGATCGCGAGCGTCAGCAGGATCTCGTCCGGGGCGTACGCGACGGAGGACAGCGCGTCCGAGGCGAACACCGGGAGCGCGACGCGCTTCGGCAGGAGGGTGTGGCCGAGCCGGTCGCTGCGGACGGGGCGCCCGAGCAACAGTCGTTTTGCGGCATCCGCGACGTCCGACACGAGGCACCATGCTAGGCCCGCGCGCACAACTCGACCGCCGCTGACCGGGCCGTCCGCGAGGCGGGTCCGACGTGCCGCCGACCGGGCCCGCGGGCTGTAGCGTCAGCGTCTGTGCACTTCGTCATCATGGGCTGCGGCCGGGTCGGTGCGACCCTCGCCCAGTCGCTCGAGGGCCGCGGACACTCCGTCGCCGTGATCGACCAGAACCCGGACGCGTTCCGGCGCCTCGACCAGGACTTCTCGGGCAAGCGCGTGACGGGCCTCGGGTTCGACCGGCAGACGCTGGTCCAGGCGGGCGTCGAGGACGCCTACGCCTTCGCGGCCGTCTCGGACGGCGACAACTCGAACATCCTGGCCGCACGCGTGGTGCGCGAGACGTACGGGGTCGGCAACGTGGTCGCCCGCATCTACGACCCGCACCGGGCCGAGATCTACCAGCGGCTCGGCATCCCGACGGTCGCGACCGTGCGCTGGACCGCGGACCAGGTGCTGCGCCGCATGCTCCCGATGGGCGCCACGGACGAGTACCGCGACGCGTCCGGGCAGGTGCTGATGGCGCAGATGGACGTGCACCCGGCGTGGGTGGGCCGCCCGCTCACCGCGCTCGAGGCGGCGACCGGCGCCCGCGTCGCCTACCTCACCCGGTACGGCGACGGGGTCCTGCCCGGGCCGACGACCGTGCTGCAGGAGAACGACGTCGTGCACGTGCTCGTCATGGCCACGGACCTCGCGAAGGTCGAACGGACCCTCACGCACGTGCCCCCGGAGGTGGAGTGATGCGGGTCGTCATCGCCGGCGCCGGCTCGGTCGGCCGCTCGATCGCCACCGAGCTCATCGCGGCGGACCACGAGGTCACGCTCATCGACAAGCAGCCGTCCGCGATGCGCATCGTGTCGGTCGCGGACGCCGAGTGGCTGCTCGCCGACGCGTGCGAGCTGTCCACGCTCACGCAGGCCAAGGCCGACGAGTGCGACGTCATCGTGGCCGCGACGGGTGACGACAAGGTGAACCTCGTGGTCTCGCTGCTCGCGAAGACGGAGTACGGCGTGCCGCGCACCGTCGCGCGCGTGAACAACCCGAAGAACGAGTGGATGTTCGACGAGGCGTGGGGCGTGGACGTCGCGGTCTCGACGCCGCGGATCATGACCGCGATGGTCGAGGAGGCCGTCGCGGTCGGCGACCTCGTCAAGATCTTCACGTTCCACCAGTCCGGCGCGGACATCCTCGAGGTGACGCTCCCGGAGGGCTCGCCCCTCGTGGGGACGCGCGTGGGTCAGGTCGTGTGGCCGCCGGACACGGTGCTCGCGGCCGTGGTGCGCGGCACGACGCCGATCGCGCCGAGCGCCGACGACACGCTCGAGGCGCGCGACGAGCTGCTCATCGTGGCGGGGTCGGACGCCGATCTGGACGCGCTCCACGAGCTCCTGGTGAGCCCACGAGAAGCCACGTGACCCACAGGCCGACCGCGAACAGCGGGACGCCCATGACGAGCTTCGCGGTGCCGAGCCAGCCGACCGCGTCGGTGCCCTGCAGGTAGAGCGGCACCTGCACGGCGAGACGGGCAGCGAAGAGGGCGACCCACAGCCACGTGGCCCACACGTACCGACGGCGCAGCGGGGCGGCGTCCGGGTCGTGCCGCCAGCTCATGTCCTGGCCGCGCACGAGGCTGACGACGACGCCGACCGCAGGCCACCGCGCGAGGATCGACACCAGCGCACCCAGGCACCACGCGACGTTGACCCACAGGCCCCACGCGAAGTAGTCCTCGGCGTCGCCGGTGCGCCAGGCCCAGAAGACGCCGATCGCCACGCCGATCGCGCCCGAGAACGCCTGCGTCGCGGGCGTGCGCTGGACGAGGCGCACGACGACCGCGACGACCGTCAGCGCGACCGCGGCGACGAGCGCGGGCACGAGCTCGCGCGTCGCCACGAAGACGACGACGAACACGAGCGCCGGCAGGGCGGACTCGACCAGCCCGCGCACGCCGCCCACCGCGGCGCTGAAGGAGAACTCCTCGTCGGCGAGCACCCGCACGCCCGTGGCGGGCGCACCCGTGGTGGGCACCTCGGAAGCGGGCGCATCGGTGGCGCGCACCTCCGCGGCGGGTACGGCCGGAGCGTCCGTGCGCTCGTCGCGCGCGCCCGCGCGCCCGGCGTCACTCACCGGGACGCGGGACGAGCTCGTAGCGCGGGTTGTACATCGTGCGGCGCCCGTCCTGGACGCACACGAGGCCCTCGGCGCGCAGACGGCGGCCGGGCTCGATGCCGCGGATCTGCCGCCGGCCGAGCCAGACGAGCTGGAGGCTGCCGCTGCCGTCGTAGAGCTCGGCCTCGAGCGCGGGGACGGTCGTCCGGGGGCGCAGCGTCACGCTGCGCAGCACGCCCGACACCTGGGCGCGGTGCCGGTCCCCCAGGTCGGCGAGCGCCGAGCAGCCGCGGCGCAGCGTCTCGCGCCGCTCCTCGGCGGCCTCGACCTCGGCCTGCGACGCGACCATGCCCTTGAGCGCGGTCGCCAGCCGGCCCTCGCCGGCGCGGGGACGCTCGAGGACCATCAGTGCACCTCGGTGATCTCGGGACCGCGCGTCAACGGGTCCAGCGGCGGCGCGGTCACCGCACCCGGCACCGCGGGCACGGCCGGCGCGCGCCGCCCGGGCATCGTCAGCGGCAGCAGGTCCCGCGGGACCCGCGGCTCGGAGCCGCGCACGACGACGACGTCGGCGAAGACGTCCTCGAGGTCGCCCGCCTCCTGCGGCTCGACGGCGGCGCGGCCGGTGACGACACCGCGCAGGAACCACCGGGGCCCGTCGTGCCCGATGAACCGGGCCGGCCGGTGACCCGTGCGGCCCTCGGCGGTGCGCACGGGCAGGCGCGCGAGCAGCTCGCGACCGAAGGGACCGGGGACGTCGTCGACCGACCCGCCCTGCTTGACGACCGACTCGGCGATCTCGGCACGGATGTCGTCCCACACGCCCTCGGTGCGCGGGGCGGCGAACACCTGGAGCTGGAGCGCCGAGCCGCGCAGGGACACGGCGGCCGCGCTCACGATCTTGGAGGTCTTCTCGATCTCCATCCGGAGCTCCATGCCGTCACGCCCGGGCAGCCAGAGCGCCCCGAGGTCGATCCGGCGCCCGCGCTCGGGCACCTCGCTGACGTCCCAGGGACCGCGCTCGCGCGTCGTCGTCACGTCCGCCTCGGTCGACGTGCCGAGGTCGTCGGCGACCTCCGGGTCCTCGCCGGACCGCTTGCCTCGCCGGAACACACCCACGCCGACTGCCTCCTGGACTGACCGTTGCTGTCACGTACGACACTAGACGCCGCTCGCGGGTGGACCTACTCGGCCGGGGCGCCCCAGCCGCCCGTCGAGCCGAAGCCCGCGCCCCCGCGGTGGGACCCCGGGAGGCGCTCGGCGCGCACGAACCGGGCCCGCGCGACGCGCTGCACCACGAGCTGCGCGATCCGGTCGCCGCGGCGCAGCCGGACCGGCGTCGTCGGGTCCGTGTTGAGCAGCGTCACCTGGATCTCCCCGCGGTAGCCCGCGTCGACGGTGCCCGGCGCGTTGACGATCGTCACGCCGTGGTCGCGCGCGAGGCCGGACCGCGGGTGGACGAACGCGGCCCACCCGTCCGGCAGCGCGATGCTCACGCCGGTGGGCACCGTCACGCGCCCCGACGGCGGCAGCTCGACGTCGACCCGGGACACGAGGTCCGCGCCCGCATCACCCGGATGGGCGTAGGCCGGCTCGGGGAGGTCGGGGTCGAGCATGACGAGCAGCACCTCGACGGTGCCCGGCTGGGGGTCCACGGCGCCCGACTCTAGTGCGACCTGGGATGCTGGAGGCATGGCCTCCTCCCCCGCGCTGCACCGCGAGCGGCTGTGGCCCGGCCCGCTCGGCTGGTGCTTCGTCGTCGGCTTCGCCGTGCTCGTGCTCATCGCGCTCCTGCCCGTCCGGCCCGACGTCGCCGCGGCCACCGCGGTGGTCTCGCTGGTGGCGGGCGTCGTCGTCGCGGTCCGGACGAGCGCGGTCGTCGAGGTGGCGGGCGGCGAGCTGCGCGCCGGGCGCGCGCACATCCCCGCGACGTTGCTGGGCGCCGTCACGGAGCTCGACCGCGAGGGTGTCCGGACGCACCTCGGCCCTGGGTCGGACGCACGCACGTTCGTGTGCCTGCGGTCCTGGGTCCCCGGGGCCGTGGTCGTCGTCGTCGAGGACGCGCAGGACCCGACGCCTGCGTGGCTCGTGTCCACGCGGCGTCCGGCCGCCCTGCGCGCCGCGATCGAGTCGGCGCGTCGTTCAGGTCAGGCGGCGCACTCCGAGCAGATCAGCTGACCGTTCTTCTCGCTGGCCAGCTGGCTGCGGTGGTGCACCAGGAAGCAGCTCGAGCAGGTGAACTCGTCGGCCTGGCGCGGCAGCACCCGGACCGAGAGCTCCTCGCCCGAGAGGTCCGCGCCCGGGAGCTCGAACCCTTCGGCCGCCTCCGTCTCGTCCTCGTCGACGACGCCGGAGTTCTTGTCGGAGCGGCGGGCCTGCAGCTCCTGGAGCGAGTCCTCGGAGAGGTCTTCCTCGGTCTTGCGAGGGGCGTCGTAATCGGTTGCCATCAGGCGATCCACACTCCGTGTCGTTCTCACGCCGCGCGGTCGCGCTGGCGTCGGTACGTACTCAATGCACGACGCACGCCGGTTGTTCCCGACCCCGCTCGGCGAGGGGATTGTGCCCTATCCCGGCCGCCGATGCACGACCCGGACGAGGTGGTCGACCGGGTCGGTCCCGGGGCGCCGACGGACGATCATGGGCGGTCGGTGTCGGCGTCGAGCTCCTCGAGCAGCGCGACGAGGCCCGCGACCGTCTCGGCCGGGCCGGCGACGGTCATCCGCGTGCTCGCCGGCGCACCGCGCAGGCCCGTGACGACGGCACCGGCCTCCTCCGCGACGAGCGACGCGGCGGCCAGGTCCCACGGCGCGAGGCCGCGCTCGAAGTAGGCGTCCAGGCCGCCCCCTGCGAGCGTGCACAGGTCCATCGCGGCCGAGCCGATCCGCCGGATGTCCCGCACGCGGGGCAGGACCTCGGCGACCACCCTCGCCTGTGCCCGCCGTCGCTCGACGGTGTAGCCGAACCCGGTGCCGACGAGGCTCTCGGCGAGCGGCGCCGGCGGGTTCACCGCGAGCCGCTCGCCGTCGAGGAAGGCGCCGCCGCCGCGCACCGCGGTCCACGTGCGGCCGTCGGCGACGGCGTGCACGCACGCCGCCTGCACCGTCCACTCCTCCGGTGCGGGCGGACCGGTCACGGCCGCGACGCTCACCGCGTAGGCCGGGATGCCGTACAGGTAGTTGACCGTGCCGTCGATCGGGTCGAGCACCCACGTGATCCCGCTGGTGCCGGCGACGTGCCCCTCCTCCTCGCCGAGGATCGCGTCGTCCGGCCGCTCCTCGGCGAGCACCCGTCGCAGGAGCGCCTCCGACGCCAGGTCCATCGCGGTCACGACGTCGATCGGGCTCGTCTTGGTCGAGGCGACGTCGACCCGGCGCGGACGTCCGTCGCGCACGAGCGCGCCGGCCTCGCGGGCGAGCCGCTCGGCGAGCGCCCCGAGCGCCGCGCTGTCGTCGAGCGGGCGGGTGGTGACGGGGGACGGGTCCTGCGGCACGCTGGTCACCGGGCCATCCTGCCCCAGCACCGTGCGGGACGACGGCACACCGGCCGACCTCCCGACCACGGCACGCAGCAGGTGGCAGGCTCGGACCCGGAGGTGCCATGAGCGAGCTGCGACTGGTGGGACTGCACGACGACGGCGAGCACGTCGTCCTGGAGGGGCCGGACGGCCAGCGCTTCTCCCTGCCCATCGACGACGCGCTGCGCGCCGCCGTGCGCAGGGACCGGCCCCAGCTCGAGCAGGTCCGGGCCGAGCAGCGGGGGGTCATCCCGCCGCGCGAGATCCAGGCGCGGATCCGTGCGGGCTCGACGGCGGAGGACGTCGCCGAGCAGTCGGGCATGCCCGTCGGGATGGTCCGCCGCTACGAGGGTCCGGTGCTCGCCGAGCGCGAGCACGTCGCCGGCCAGGCGCAGGGCACCCGGATCGGCCACGACCCGGGCGCGCCGGTGCTGGGCGACCTCGTGACCGACCGGCTCGCGACGCGCGGCGTCGACGACGCCTCGCTGCGGTGGGACGCCTACCGCGCGGGAGCAGGCCCGTGGACCGTCGAGGTCGCGTTCGACGCGGCGGGCTCGACGCGGTCGGCGCGCTGGACGTTCGAGCCCTCGACGCGCACGCTCCGGGCCGTGGACGACGAGGCCCGCTGGTTGTCCGAGACCGAGCTCGCCGAGGGTCCGATCCCCCGCCGCCACCTCGCGGCCGTGCCGGGCGGCGTCTTCGACGTCGAGGTCGACGCGGCCCTGCGTCCCCTGCTGGCCTCGGTCGACCTGCCGCCCGAGACCCCGCCCGCCGAGCCGGAGCCCGACCCGACGCACGCGCTGCTCGACGACCTCAGCGGACGCCGTGGCGTCCGTCAGCCGGTCGACGAGGGCGACGACGAGCCCGAGGACGCCGAGGAGTTCGAGGGCTTCGGCCCCCAGCACGCGTTCGACTTCGACCGGCCCGGCGCGACCACGCCCGGTCCCGTGCCTGCGGCCCACCCGCCCGCCTCACGCCCCGACCTCGCGGTCGACGCGACCGTGCTCGAGCTGCCTGCCCAGGCCCGCCGCTCGCCGGCGCGGACGGGTGAGGACGACGCGCGTCCGGCCACCGCTCGCAGCGACCGGCCGACGGGCGACGCGCCCGACGCTCCCC
>NZ_JACVQL010000092.1 GCF_019733465.1 Actinotalea ferrariae
CGTGGCGTCCTCGGGCCCGGCCTCGGGCGTCGCGTCGTCGGGCGCCGCGTCGGCAGGCGGAGCGTCGTCGTGCGCCACGTCGTCGGTCGCGGCGTCGTCCGACGTGAGGCCGGCCGTGCCGTCCGCGTCCTCGGTCACGCGCGCCGCGTCCGCGCCGCGCGCCGGGAGTGCCCCGACCGCGCGCGCGTCGTCGTCCGGTGCCGGGGCGGCCGGCGTCTCGCGCTGACCACGACGACGCAGTGCGGCCATGGGGTCGTGGGCGTGGCCCCAGACCAGCCGGTCCTCGTCCACGTCGCGGCTCCGCAGCACGTCGCCGCTGCGGCGGCTCAGGAAGATCAACGAGGCGACGCCGGTCGCGGCGACGAGCAGCACCGAGATCTCGCCCATCGTGTCCCACGCCCGGATGTCGACCAGGGTCACGTTGACGATGTTCTTGCCGCCACCGAAGACGTAGGCCTCCTCGGGGAAGTCCACGGACACGGGCGCGTGCACGCGCGCGTTCGGGATGACGAGGGCGAGCGCGCCGACGGTGAGCCCGACGGCGGCACCGACGGCGAGGCGCACCCACCGGCTCGCGGCGAGGGGCCGCACGGAGAAGTAGGCGGGCAGCCTGCGGAGGACCAGCACGAACACGACGAGCGTGATCGTCTCCACCAGCACCTGCGTGAGCGCGAGGTCGGGTGCACCGTGCAGCAGGAACATCGCACCGACGCCGTACCCGCTCGCACCGGCGAGGATGACCGCCTTGAGGCGGCGGCGTGCCCGCGCGGCGAGGATGGCCGCGACGGCGCTGAGCCCGCCCGCGAGCACCTGGACGGGCGTGTCCCAGGCCCGCACCGCGGGGTCCTCGAGCACGGGACCCGTGAGCAGCGCGCTGCTCCCGAGCGCCACGAAGACGACGAGGATCGTGCCGACGTACAGGGGCAGCGAGCCACGCTGCGTGACGGCCGTGACGTCGGCCGCGAAGTCGTCGAGCCGGCGCATCGTGCGGCGGTAGACCGTGTCCGCCTCGAGCCGGACGCTCGCGCGGGCCTGGGCGCGCTCGACGGCGGCGCGCCACCAGAACATCGCCCCGCCCAGCGTGAGGATCACGGCCGTGAGGGCCAGGGCGGGCGTCACGCCGGCCCACAGGGCGAGGTGGCCCGGGTCGCCCGGCAGGGTGTTCGCGTAGGGGCTCAGGAGCTCCTCGCCGAACGACGGCACGAGCGCGGCGGCGAGCCCCAGCACCGCGAGGATCGCCGCGGGCAGCACGAGCACGAGCGAGGGGCGGCTCACGGTGGCCGGCTCGTCGAGCTTCAGCTCGCCCGCGGGGGCGGGCTCGTGGCCCGCGGGCGTGACGGCGGGCGTCGGGCGGGACGACGACGACCGCTCCACGTCGGACTTGCGCCCGAACGCCCCCCACCAGAACCGGAGCCCGTAGGCCACGGTCAGGGCGGAGCCGAGGACCATGGCGCCGACGACGAGCGTGCCGCCGAGGGTGCCGGCGTCGTGCAGGAGGGCCTCGAGCGCTGCCTCCTTGGCGACGTAGCCGGCGAACGGCGGCAGCCCGATCATCGACGCCGTCGCGAGCGCACCCGTCGCGGCCGTGATGGGCAGCTCGCGGCCGACGCCGGACAGGCGGCGCAGGTCACGCGTGCCGGTCGCGGCGTCGACGACGCCGACCGTGAGGAACAGGGACGCCTTGAACATCGCGTGCGCGCCCAGCATCGCGATGCCGGCGAGGGCCGCGGCCCGCGACCCGGACCCGACGAGCAGCACGAGCAGGCCCAGCTGGCTGACCGTGCCGAACGCGAGGACGAGCTTGAGGTCGTACTGGCGCAGCGCGCGGTAGCCCCCGTGGACGAGCGTCCAGCTGCCCAGCGTGAGGACGACCACCTGCCACGCCGTCAGCTCGGCGAAGCCGGGGGCGAACCGGGCGACGAGGTAGACGCCGGCCTTGACCATCGCGGCCGCGTGCAGGTACGCGGAGACCGGCGTCGGCGCCGCCATCGCGGACGGGAGCCAGAAGTGCAGGGGCACGAGGGCGGACTTGCTCACCGCGCCGACGAGGAGCAGCACCACCGCGACCGTCACGGCCGTGCCCGCGGGCGGCGACGCGACGACCTCCGAGATCCGGTAGGTGCCCGCCGTCTCGCCGAGCATGACGACGCCCACGAGCATCGCGAGCCCGCCCGCGGTCGTGATGATGATGGCCTGCATGGCAGCACGACGGGACGCCTTCCGGTCCGCGTAGTGGCCGATCAGCAGGTACGAGAAGACGGTCGTGGCCTCCCAGAACACGTACAGGAGGAGCATGTCGTCGGTCGTGACCAGGCCGAGCATCGAGCCGGCGAACGCGACGAGCACCCCGCCGAAGCGGCCGAGGCCCGACGCCGACGACGAGAAGTACGCCGACGAGTAGACGAGCACGAGGGCCCCGACGCCGCCCACGAGCAGCACCATGAGCCAGGAGAGCGTGTCGAGCGTGAACGCGAGCTCCATCTGGAGCGCGGGCACCCACTCGACCACCTCGACCGGCCCGTCGCCGGCCATGACCGCCTCGGTGTGCGCGAGCGCCCAGACCGCGGCCGACGCCGGCGCGAGCGCCAGCACCAGGAAGACACGGCGACCGAGGAGGCGGGCGAGTGCGGGCGCGCCGACGGCCACGAGGAGGTGAACCGCGAGCAGCAGCAGCACGTCCGCTCCGTCCTGTGAGGGCGGGTGGTCGGTCGGTCGGTCGGCCCGATGCGGCCGTGGGTACGGCGGCGCAGGGCGTCGTGTGGTCGATGGGTGGCGAGGAACCCCGCCGGTCCCCAGGACTCGTCACGTGCGTGCGCCACGGCGCCCCAGGATGCGAGCAGTCTACCGGGACGCGTCAGCGGGGCGTCGCGGGCAGGTCAATCCAAGGTCAAGCGATGGCCGGGCGTCGGCCTCGAGGTCGGCGGCCGGACCAGGGGCCGCGGCAGCCGCCGCGCGGCTCCGGCGAGGGCCCAGGGCGCACGACGGCCGAGCGGCTAGCGTGACGCCGTGGCCGCCCTGCAGCTGACCGCCCTGGCCGTCGCGCTGGTCGCGACCGTCGTGGGCGTGTGGACCTTCGCCCTCGGCGTGCGCGCCATCGTCCGGACCGTGCGCCGCGGGGGCCCGGCGGCAGGGCGCACCGACGAGCCGTGGCGGCGGACCTGGCTCGTGGTCAAGGAGGTCCTGGGCCACGGGCGCTTCCAGCACCGGCCGCTCGTGCGGGTCGCGCACTGGGTCGTCATGATGAGCTTCCCGCTCCTCTTCCTCACGCTTCTCACGGCCTACGTGCAGCTCCTGGCCCCCCGGTTCGCGCCGCCGGCCTGGGGCGTGCTGCTCCCGTTCGAGTGGGCGACCGAGGCGATCGCCTGGTCGTCCCTCGTCGGGATCGTGCTCCTCGTGCTCGTGCGGCAGCGCGAGCACCCGCGCAACGGGCGGGGCGCCGCCGGCAGACCGTCGGCCGCCGTGACCCCGCCGGCGGGCGACATGGCCCCGCCCGGGATGCGCGCCTCGCGTTTCTTCGGCTCGAACTGGGGCCAGGCGTACGTCGTCGAGGCGATCGTCCTGGGCGTCGTGACGTGCGTGCTCCTGCTGCGTGCCCTCGAGTACCGGCTGGTGCTCGACGACCAGTTCTGGTTCGCGTACACGGTCGTCGACGGCGAGTTCTACCTCGTCAACCCCCACGCCGCGCGGTTCCCGCTCACGGCGTGGCTGGGCGACCTGCTGTTCGCCGACTGGCCCGTCGAGCAGGTGGAGGCCTGGGTCGTCGGCGTCGCGCTGGTGAAGATCCTGATCTCGATGGCGTGGATGGTCGTCGTCGGGCGGAGGCCGGCGATGGGCGTCTCGTGGCACCGGTTCCTCGCGGTGGTCAACGTGTGGGCCCGGCGCGAGGTCGACGGGCGCCCCGCGCTCGGGCCGGTGCCGCCCGTGCGCATCGGCGGTGAGGCGGTCGACTTCGACAAGGTCGACGAGCTGCCCGAGGACGCGCGGCTCGGCGTCGGCCGCATCGAGGACTTCACGTGGAAGGGCCTGCTCGACTTCTCGACCTGCACCGAGTGCGGGCGCTGCCAGGAGCAGTGCCCCGCGTGGAACACGGGCAAGCCCCTGTCCCCCAAGCTCGTCGTCACCGCGCTGCGCGACCACGCGTACGCGACGGCGCCGTACCTCCGGGCGGCCGCGAACGCGTCCACGGAGCCCGCAGGGCACACCGCGACGACCGGGCACGTGCCGGTCCCGTGGGCCGGCCTGGGGCGGGGGGCCGCCGACGGCGGTGCGGCACCGGAGGACGCGCACGCGTCGCTCGACGTGCTCACGCTCGTGGGCGACGTCGTCGACCCGCAGGCGCTGTGGGACTGCACGATGTGCGGCGCGTGCGTGCAGCAGTGCCCGGTGGACATCGAGCACGTCGACCACGTCGTCGACCTGCGCCGCAACCAGGTGCTCATGGAGTCCGCGTTCCCCGACGAGCTCGGGCCGATGTTCACCAAGCTCGAGCGGCAGTCGAACCCGTGGGGCCTGCCGGCCCGTCAGCGCCTCGACTGGGCGAAGGGCCTGCCGTTCGCGGTGCCCGTCGTCGGGCGCGACGTCGAGGACGCGTCCGAGGTCGACTACCTGTTCTGGGTGGGCTGCGCGGGTGCGTACGAGGACCGCGCGAAGAAGACGACGCGTGCGGTCGCGGAGCTGCTCGACATCGCGGGCGTCAGCTTCGCGGTGCTGGGCGACGGCGAGTCCTGCAGCGGTGACCCGGCGCGGCGGGCCGGCAACGAGTTCCTCTTCCAGATGCTCGCGCAGGCCAACGTCGAGGCGCTCACGGAGGCGAGGGCGCAGCGCATCGTCGTCACGTGCGCGCACTGCTTCAACACCATCGCGCGCGAGTTCCCGCAGCTCGGCGGCCGGTACGACGTCGTCCACCACACCGAGCTGCTCGACCGCCTGGTCCGCGAGGGCAGGCTGACGCCTGTGCCGCGGCCGGCCGACGGCGGGGAGGGTGCGGGCCTCGCCGCGCCGACCGCAGGGGCAGACGGCGCGGGTGCCGACGGTGCGGGTGCCGGGGCGAGCCCTGACGTCGTGACCTACCACGACCCCTGCTTCCTGGGCCGGCACAACCAGGTCTACACGCCCCCGCGGGACCTGCTCGGTGCGCTCCCCGGGGTGCGGCTGGCCGAGATGCCGCGCACGAAGGAGCGGTCGTTCTGCTGCGGCGGCGGCGGCGCGCGCGTGTGGATGGAGGAGACGACCGGCACCCGCATCTCGACCGACCGCGCCGCCGAGGCGCTCGGGACGGGTGCGTCGGCGATCGCGACCGCCTGCCCCTTCTGCACGATCATGCTGACCGACGGCGTCGCCGCGGCGTCGTCGGCGGCCGAAGCCGCCGGTACCCCGACGGCGAAGCCCGAGGTGCTCGACGTCGCCCGGTTGCTGCTCGACGCCGTCCGCCCGCCCCAGGCCTGAGCACGGCTGGGCACCGCCGGCTCGAGCATCCCTGGACCGTCGGGCGCTGGTCCGACCAGGTGACGCTGCCCCGAGGCGCGTCCGCGCCCGGCCCGACGCACGTAGCGTTCGTCCCCGAGCGAAGGGGGCGCCGGATGAGCGCGACGAGACGGAGGCCGACGTCGGCGCGGGTGGCGCTCGCGGCGCTCGTCGCGGTCGCGCTCGGCGGCTGCGCGGGACCGGAGGCCACCGCCGGGCCGAAGGAGCGTGAGGCGGCGCCGTCGTCCGCCGCGGCCGGCCCGGCCAGCGGCCCCACCGCCGGCCCCGTCCCGGCGACGCCGAGCGGATCGGACGAGGAGGTCGTCCTCGTGATCGCCGCGGACGACGTCGAGCCGGTCGTGCTGTCCCTGATCGAGCAGTTCGAGAGCGGCTGGGAGCGCGGGCTCGACGACCACACGTGGACGGTCGGTGCCGAGGACCTCTTCGACCGGCTGGGCGAGGTCGCCGCCGACGCCGGCCCGGGCACGGACCTCGAGGTCGCCGCGTCGTCGTCCGAGGTCGGGGCGCTGCTCGCGACCCTCGACCGCGAGGCGGGCTTCTTCGCGACGGCCGGCATGGCAGAGACCGCCGAGGACTACGTCGCCGCGGCCGATCACGTGCGCGCGCAGCTCCCGCCGGACGCCGCGGTCGAGGTCGAGCGGTGGGTCACCGAGCCGCGGGCCGCGTGGGAGGCCGACGTCTGAGCCGTCAGAGGTCTGCCGGGTCGACGATGAACTCCATCGCGTCGGTGATCTCGCCGCCGACGGCCTTGTGCACGGCGCGCGTGAGGGCCACGACCAACGGCGTCGCCCGGCCGCGCGCGACCTTGTGCTGGAGCGGCGGGCGCTCGTGCTCGCGGTCCGCGAGGTCCGGCGGCTCCCACCGCACGCGGTAGGCGACGGCGCCCTCGGCGGCCCACGGCACCTGCGCGATGACGGGCGGCACGCGCGTCTCGCCGGCCACCTCGAGCGCGATCATCCCGTCGAGGTCGAGGTCCGCCAGCGCCCCGTAGCCGGTCATGGGCGGCGGCTCGACGAGGGCCCTGATGTCGTGCTCGTCCGCCGCGGCGTGCAGCCCGCGGCGCATCTCCGGCGTGAGCGGCGCGGTGCCCGGCACGGGCTCGGCGTGCCGGCGCGGGCCGGACCAGTGCGGCGTCGGCAGGTTGAGGTACGCGCGGGGCAGCGCCTGGCGCGCGACGGCGAGCGCGGCGTCGGGCTCGAGCCAGATGTCCGTCCAGACGGTGAGGTCGACGGCGGCCGCGGGCTCGGGCACGAGGAGCGTCGCCGGGCTCCCGCCGCGGGCGCCGGTCCGCACGGCGCCGCCCAGCCGACGCGCGGCGGCGATGAGCCAGGTGACCGTGCGCTCCTCGTCCCGGACCGGCAGCCCCTCGGGGAACGCGCGACGCAGCCCGTCCCGGTCGCCGCCGTGCGGGAACGGGCGATCGCCGCGCTCGACCGGCGCCTCGACGACGTACGCGACCCCGGCGGAGGCGGGGACGCCGAGGGTGACGGCGGTCAGCCGGTCGACCGTGAACGGCCCGACGAGCACGCTGTGCCGCGACAGCCGGAGGGCACCGGGGGGCGCCGCGCCCGTGCGCAGGCCGCGTGCCCCGCCCGTCGGGCGCGGGGCCTGCGCGCTCGGCTGCCGCTCCCACGCCGCGCGCGGGAAGCGGCTCACCGCGAGCACCTCGACCTCGTCCGGCCCGACGTCGCCCGGGAGCACCAGCAGGTGGTGGTCGGCGACGTCGGCGGGTTCCAGGGCGGGATACGGCATGCGGGGCAGCCTAGGTCCGGTGTGTTGCGGGCGTGAGTCGCACCGGTTGCCCGGCAGTCAGGCGGTCACACGGTCCGCCGGTCACGCGGTCCGCCGGTCACGCGGTCCGCCGGTCACGCGGTCCGGCGGTCACGCGGTCCGGCGGCACAGCGCGGTCAGACCGGGCTGCGGTGGAAGTTCTGGAACGAGCGCGACGCCGTCGGGCCGCGCTGGCCCTGGTAGCGCGAGCCGTAGGCGGCCGAGCCGTAGGGCACCTCGGCCGGCGAGGACAGACGGAAGAAGCACATCTGGCCGATCTTCATGCCCGGCCACAGCTTGATGGGCAGCGTCGCGACGTTGGAGAGCTCGAGCGTCACGTGGCCCGTGAAGCCCGGGTCGATGAAGCCCGCGGTCGAGTGCGTGAGGAGCCCGAGACGGCCGAGCGAGGACTTGCCCTCGAGCCGGGCGGCGACGTCGTCGGGCAGCGTGACCGCCTCGAACGTCGAGCCGAGCACGAACTCGCCGGGGTGCAGGATGAACGGCTCGTCCGGCTCGACCTCGACCAGCCGGGTCAGGTCCGGCTGGTCCTGCGACGGGTCGATGAACGGGTACTTGTGGTTGTCGAACAACCGGAAGAACTTGTCGAGCCGCACGTCGATGCTCGACGGCTGGAGCATCGTCGGCTCGTAGGGGTCGAGCAGGATGCGCCCGGAGTCGAGCTCGGCGCGGATGTCGCGGTCGGAGAGCAGCACGGCGACACGCTAGCGGGTGACGCGGGCCACACCGGGTGCCGACCACACCGGGTCCCGACCGCCCCTCAGCTCGGAGGGGCCGGGTGTGCGGGGCTGCGGACCGTCGCCGTGGGTCACAGGCGCCACATGAGCATCGTCGACCAGTGCTGCTCGAGGACGCCGAGCAGCTCGGCGAGTGCACGCCGGAGCGCGCCCCACGCGCCCCGGCGGCGGCGCGGCGTCCCAGGTCGTGACGCCGCCGGCGCGGCGGGCCGGGGCAGCTCGGGCGGTCGCGGCGGAGCTCCCGCGCCGGGCGCTCGGCGTGCGGCGGTCGGCACGCTGCGGACTGTCGTCGTCTGGACCATGGTCGCGCCCTCCTACACCGGCTAATGCCGTTTGGTGGTGTACTTCGACGCTCTCACCGCCCGCTACACCTGTCAAGGGCGTACGGTGGTGTGAAAGCGCTGTGGTGTAGAAGCGCTTCGATCTGAGAGGAGGCGACATGGACGACGACGCACTGGTCCCGCCGGCCGCCCGCCTGGTCCGGGACTTCGTCAACACCTACGAGCCGCAGGTCGACGAGGAGTCGCTCGCGAGCGCGGAGACGGTGCGCGACTGGTTCGCCGCGCGCTCGCTGCTGCCGGCCGACGTCGTGCTCTCGCCCGAGGACCTGCGGACGGCCGTGACCGTCCGCGAGGGTCTGCGCAACGTGCTGCTCGACCACGCGGGGCACGAGCCCGACGCGGCAGCGGTCGACGCCCTCAACGACGTCCTCGCGGCCCGACCGGTGCGCGTCGCGTTCGTCGGCGGAGGGCAGCGGCTCGTGGCCGCCGGCACCGCCGGGTTCGACGTCGCGCTCGCCGAGCTCCTCGACGCCGTGCGGCGCAGCGCCGAGGACGGCACCTGGGAACGGCTCAAGGTGTGCGCGCGCGACACGTGCCGCTGGGCCTTCTACGACGCCTCGCGCAACCAGGCCCGGCGGTGGTGCTCGATGGCGGGCTGCGGCAACTACGTCAAGATGCGGCGCGCGTACGCGACCCGCACGGGCCGCCAGCCCGAGCCGCTGCCGGGCTCCGGACGTAGCGTGACCGCATGAGCGAGGACAGCACCGGCACGGCAGGCACCGACGACGTCCAGGTCCGTCGCGACGGGTCGCGCTACGTCGCGACGCTCGACGGCGAGGACGTCGGGGTCGCGTACGCGCGCGAGACGGACGGACGGGTGGTCTTCACCCACACCGAGGTGGACGACGCCGTCGAGGGCCGCGGGGTCGGCTCGGCGCTGGTCCGCTGGGCGCTCGACGACGTCCGCTCGCGCGACCTGCGCGTCGTCGCGCAGTGCCCGTTCGTGGCCGCGTACGTGCGTCGCCACGAGGAGTACGCGGACCTCGTCGACGCGTCGTAGGAGGTCAGCGGCGCGCAGCTTCTCCATGCACAGCGCTGTCCACAGGCGACGGCGCTCGTGCGGGAATCTGTGCCCAGCCCTGTGGACAAGCGCTGTTGACGATGGCGCGGCGGGTGCTGGTGCGGCCCTCCCCGCCGCTTCGGGAAGGCTTGCGCACGCATGGCGACCGCAACCCTTCCCCACGGGCACGCGCCGGGGCGAGGGCGCCGGGCGGGGGTCGCGGGTGTGCCGCCGAGGGTGGGTATGATCGGTCCGCGCACCCGCCCAGGCGGGTGCTCGCGGGTGTAGTTCAGTGGCAGAACTTCAGCTTCCCAAGCTGATAGCGCGGGTTCGATTCCCGTCACCCGCTCCCATCGTCGCCGCCCGCGGGTCGACCCGGGCTTCCGGCTCCTCGTCGCCAGGCCTTCTCCGCAGCACCCCCGTCAGGGCTGCACCTCGCCGCCGCGCCCTCACGGCCCCGCGCCCGTAGCCTCCATGGCGTCCTGATCTGCACCACGCGTCGGTCGCCGACGCGGAGAAGGAGAGTCACATGGCACGCACGACGACGGCTCGTCGACGCATGGCCCGGAGCCTCGCGATCGCGACGCTGACCGCCACGGCGCTGGGGGGTGCGCTCGCGGCTCCGGCCTCGGCCGCCCAGAGCCCGGCGTACTCCACGATGAGCCAGTGCCGCGACGCCCAGAGGGCCTACGGCGCCTCGTCGTTCGTCCGGATCTCGAAGTCCTGCTACTCGTTCATCTACGAGATCGCCCCCGGGATCTACGACCCCAACCCGTACTACCGGTTCAACTACGTGACCCGTTACTGACGCCGGTCCTCCGGGCCGGGCTCCTGCCGGGACACGCCGCCGATCGCTCAGGGGTCGTCCACCTCTGACCCGGACGAGCTAGCGTGCGCGACCGACGGCGCATCGCCGGGTCCGACCGGGAGGGGTGCGGGTGGAGATCGAGCACGTGCTTCCCGAGCTGCGCCAGCCGATGAAGCGCGCGCAGTTCTCGGCGCCGCGCTGGCTGGTCCGGACGATGGTCCGCATCATGCGCGTCCCCCGCTCAGCCGCCGTGCGGGTGCGGTCGGCCCGCGCCGGGTCGGTCCGGCTCCGGATCTACGAACCCGCCGGCCCCCGCAGCGGCGCCGGCCTGCTCTGGGTCCACGGCGGCGGCCTGCTCTTCGGGGACGCGAAGCAGGACGAGGCGCTCTGCCTGTCCACCGCGGAACGACTCGGGATCGTCATCGTCTCCGCGAACTACCGCTTCGCCCCGGAGCACCCCTTCCCTGCGGCACACGACGACGTCGGGGCGGCGTGGCACTGGTTGCTCGGCCACGCCGCCGAGCTCGGAGTGACGCCGGAGCGCATCGTCGTCGGCGGCGAGAGCGCCGGCGCCGGCCTGGCGGCCGCCCTCGTGCAGCGGATCCACGACGACGGCGGGGTCCAGCCGCGCGGTCAGTGGCTGTTCGCACCGATGCTCGACGACCGCACTGCGGCCCGTCGCGAACTGGACCCGGTGAAGCACTTCGTCTGGGACAACGAGGCGAACCGCGACGGCTGGTCCGGCTACCTGGGCCACGAACCCGGCCGCGCCGCCGTGCCCTCGTACGCGGTCCCCGCGCGTCGAGCCGACCTCAGCGGCCTGCCGGCCACCTTCATCACCTGGGGCGACATCGAGCTCTTCGCCGAGGAGGACCAGGCCTACGCCGAAGCGCTGGCTGCGGCCGACGTCCCGGTCACCGTCGACGTGGTGGGCGGAGCGCCGCACGGCTTCGAGAACTGGGCCAAGGACACCCCTGCCGCGCGTGCGTTGCTCGAGCGGGCCCAGGACTGGCTGCGGACGGTGTCGGGCGCGAGCTGACGGCGCGACCTCGACTCGCGTCACCGCTCGGTACCGTGCTTGACGTGCAGCGCACACCCGAGCAGTGGAGGACGGCCATGGCCAGCGCCCGGCCCGAGCACGTCGACCACCTCGGGCACGACGCCGTCGCGGACCGCGCGTGAGCACCGCGAGCGTCGTCGGTGGAGGGCCGTCCGGCCTCGTCGCGGCGGAGGTCCTCGCGCGTGCGGGCGTCGCGGTGACCGTCCACGAGCGCATGCCCTCCGTGGGTCGCAAGCTCCTCATGGCCGGGCACGGCGGCCTCAACCTCACCCACACCGAGCCGCGCGAGCCCTTCCTCGCGCGGTACGGCGGCTCGGCCGGGCGCCTCGCGCCGATGATCGACGCGTTCGGTCCCGAGGACCTCCGCGCGTGGTGCGCCGGGCTCGGCGAGCTGACGTTCGTCGGGACGAGCGGGCGGGTGTTCCCCGAGGCGTTCCGCGCGACCCCGCTGCTGCGCGCGTGGCGCGCACGGCTCGCCGAGCTGGGCGTCGTCGTGCGCACGCGGCAGCGCTGGACCGGCTGGACCGACCCGCCGGGCTCGGCCGACGGCGCCGTCGGGCTCGCCTTCGTGGAGGCGGACGGCACCCGGACGGAGGTCGCGTGCGACGTGGCGGTCCTGGCGCTCGGCGGCGCGTCGTGGCCCCGGCTGGGGTCCGACGGCGGCTGGGTGGGTCCGTTCACCGAGCGCGGGGTCGCCGTGACGCCGCTGCGGCCCGCCAACACCGGCGTGCGCGTCGGGTGGACGGAGACGTTCGCGGCACGGTTCGCCGGAACCCCGCTCAAGCACGTGGCGCTGAGCGTCCGCGGGCGCGACGCGCCGCCCGTGCGCGGCGACGCGATGGTCACCACGAGCGGCCTCGAGGGCGGCCCCGTCTACGCGAGCGGGGTCGCGATCCGCGAGGCGCTCGACGCCGACGGCCGCTGCGTCCTCGAGGTGGACCTGCGGCCCGACGTCGCCGTCGGCCGGCTCGCCGACCGGCTGCGGCAGCGCCGCCCGAAGGACTCGGCCTCGTCCTGGCTCCGCCGCTCGACCGGGCTCGACCCGGTCGCGACCGGCCTGCTGCGCGAGGCGACCGGCGGCACGCTCCCCGACGACGCCGCCGCAACCGCCGCCCTGATCAAGGCCGTGCCGGTGCTCGTGACGGGCACCATGCCGCTCGAGCGCGCCATCTCCACCGCGGGCGGCGTCGCGTGGTCCGAGGTCGACGACCACCTCATGCTCCGCCGCCTGCCCGGCTCGTTCGTGGCCGGGGAGATGCTCGACTGGGAGGCGCCGACCGGCGGCTACCTGCTCCAGGCGTCGTTCAGCAGCGGCGTCGCCGCGGCGCACGGCGCACTCGCCTGGCTCGCGGGCGCCGACCCCGGCTGAGGGACCCGACGGCCGGCCGTCCTGGCTGCGGGCGGCCGCGTGGCTACGCTCGCGCCATGGCCCTCGACCGAAGCCGGCGCGCTCGTGCCGCGCGTCGACGCGGCCGGCGGATGGCCGCCGTCGAGCACGACCTCACCGACGCGCAGTGGGCCGCGCTCGTCGGGGCGTGGGGCGGCTGCGCGTACTGCGGGGCCACGGGCGTGCCGCTCCAGCGCGACTGCGTGCTGCCGATCTCGCGCGGCGGCCGCTACACGCTCGCCAACATCGCGCCCGCGTGCCGCTCGTGCAACGCGAGCAAGTGCAATGAGGAGGTCACCGCCTGGCTGCGCCGGAAGCGCCTCGACGAGCGCGCGTTCCTCGAGCGGCACGTCGGCATCCAGCGCGACCTGACGGTGGTCAGCCTTCCCGACGCGGCCGACGTCGGACCGTGAGGCTCTGGGCCGCCCGGCCCACCGGACCCTCGGCGTCGTGCAGCACGGCGCTCGTCACGCCCAGCCCGTCCGCGCCGAAGGTCACGTGGACGTCCATGCCGACCGGCCCGGCGACGGGCGTGCGGTGCAGGTGGACGGTGAGGTCGAGGTTGGGGAAGAGCCACTCGTCCGGCGCCTCGCGCACGGCCGCGCCGTTCGTGGTGTCGACGAGCGCGACGTAGGCCGCGAGCGCGCTCACGGGCTCGTCGGCGACCAGCGGCAGGTCCGTCGAGACCCACGCCGTGCCGCGGCCGGGCCGGCTCGCGGGTGACCGACGCACCCGCAGCGACCCGATGAAGTCGCCCGGCCACACCCTCGTCATGTCCCACTCGGGCAGCTCGTCCGGCGCCGGGATGCGGTCGGGCGCGCCGCCCGCGACCTCGGCGGTGTCGAAGGTCGCCATCCGCCACGCGCGGGCCCGGAGCACCTCGCGCCCGCGCGCGGAGACGACCGCCTCCACGAGCTCCACGGTCCGGCCGGGCCGCACGACGACGACGTCGACCTCCACGTCCCCGACCGCGACCGGGCCGAGGATGTCGAAGGACACGCGTCCGATCCGCCGGCCGTCGCCCGCCCGGCCGGTCGACGCCGCGACGTGCCGCTCGATCTCGTGCACCGCGAGCCCGCACAGCGGGCTGATGTGCTGCTCGGACGTCGTCCACGCGCCGCTGGTGCGGTGCGTCGCGGTCAGGACGCGCTCGGAGCGCCGGACGAAGTAGGACGCGGCGCGGCCGACGTCGGCCGCGGAGGGTTCGGGGCGCACGGTGCTCCGTCGGGGTGCTCGAGGGGCGCGGACCTGGCCGAGCCTGGCACCGGCCGACGGCGCCGGCGGGGCGACGCGCCCGTGCCGGTCACAGCTGGCGTCGGACCCCCGCCTCGTGCGCGACGTCGCGCAGGTCCTCCCGCGCGGACGCGGTCAGCACGTCCGCTCCCGACCCGCGCCGGCCCAGCGGCAGCACCGTCCGGCGGTGCGCGTCCTCGAGCGCGAAGGCGAGCGCCGCGTAGAGCGCGACGGCGCCCAGCACCAGGCCGACGGCGCCCGCGGCGGTGAACCACGCCCGGTCGGCCGTGAGCTCC
The DNA here is from genome assembly GCF_019733465.1 of Actinotalea ferrariae. Lineage (GTDB taxonomy): Bacteria > Actinomycetota > Actinomycetes > Actinomycetales > Cellulomonadaceae > Actinotalea > Actinotalea ferrariae_A. Next base: position 14,135 of record NZ_JACVQL010000092.1, read on the forward strand.
GCGACGCCGGTGACCGTGTAGCGGACCGCGGTGAGGAGCATGACGGCGGCCGCGACGGGCTTCGACGTGGCGGCCGCTGCCGGCACCAGCATCGAGACGCCCGCCGCGACGAGCAGCACGCCGAGGCCGGAGCTGGCGGCGCCCGGCGCACCGGTCAGCGTGACGAGCGCCGTCGCGCCCCACGTCCCGGCCAGCAGACCCATCCCCGTCCCCGCGACGACGTCGCGCGCCAGGAAGGCCAGCACGGAAGCGAGGAGCTGCAGCGGCACCGTGAGGACGAGGACGCCGAGGGCGACAGCCGAGCCCTGCGACGCGGGCACCCACTGCAGCTGCAGGGCGGCGAAGCCGACCGTCGCCACCACGAGCGCCAGGAAGCCCAGGGGCAGGGGCGACCCGATCGGGCGGACCACCACGCGGGCGCCGTCGTCCGCGGTCACGGCTCCCGACATCAGGACACCAGCGCCTGCGTGGCCGACTCCTTGAGCTTGCCGTTGGCCCACGCGGTCTGGCGCTGGGTCTCGCCCATGCAGCTCTGCGCCACGTCCACGAGCTCGGTGTCCCGCACGCCCTGCGCGGCCTGGGCGATCAGCTCCCAGTCGACGAAGACGCCGGAAGCCTTGAGGTAGACGCCGCGCAGGTCGCGCAGCATGAGCAGCTCCGCCTCCGACGAGCGGCCCATGAGCTCGCTGCTCTTGTCCCACAGCCGCGCGACCAGACCGTTCTCGCCCCGCGCGTCCGGGTCGAGGTGCTCGCCGTAGCGCTCGGCCTGCTCCGCGATGCGTCGCAGGTGGTCGCGGGACCAGGCGGCAAGGTCCTGGGCCACGTGGTAGATCTCGTGGTCGACGCGGTGGCGGTCGGCGATCTGCAGCAGCTCGTGGTGCAGGTCCGCCTCGCTGCGGTGCAGCTCGCGCAGTGCCAGGCCGATCTTCATGGCGTCGCTCCCGTCGTCTCGAGCACCTCCGCGGCGGTACCGCCGCGCGTCGCCTCGACCCGGGTCCCGACGGGCGCCGACGCCGCCGTCGTCGGGGCGGCCGACGGCGTGCCGTCGCCGCGGGCGACGAGCCGGATCGCCGCCGCGGCCGTCTTGAAGATCGGCTGCTTCGACGCCGGGTCCCACTCCGTGATCGTCAGCTCGTTCGCGGCGCGGCCCGCGGGAGCGGGCTCGTGCCCGCCCGGGGTGTCCCAGTAGCCGTAGTGGAACGGCAGGAAGAGCACCCCGCGGCGGATCCGGCTGACGCGGACGCGCGCCTGCACCGCGCCACGGGGCGTGCTGACCTCGGCGAGGTCCCCCTCCGCGAGGCCCCAGCGCTCCGCGTCCGGCTGCGACACCTCGACCCAGACCTCCGGCGCGGCGTCCTGCAGCTGACGCGAGCGGCCCGTCTTCGTGCGCGTGTGGAACTGGTACACGGTCCGGCCCGTGATCAGCTGGAGCGGGTACTCCTCGCTGGGGATCTCGTGCGGCGTCAGGTAGCGCGCGGCGCGGATGACGGCACGGCCGTCGGGGTTCATCGCCCTGTAGTGCGTGGCGTCGTACGGCGCCCCGGTGACCAGGTCGCGGCCGTAGTCCTCGCAGACGTCCGGGTGCGCCCAGAACCTCCCGTCGGCGTACAGGCGCTCCGTGCCGTCCGGGTGCTCGTCGTCGCACGGCCACTGGATCCCGCTGCCGCCACGCAACCGCTCGTAGGTCAGGCCCGTGTAGTCGCACGGCCGGCCGCGGCTGCACTCCTTCCACGCCTCGAACGCGGACTCGGCGTCGTGCCAGTGCACCAGCGGCGTGCCGTCCTTGCCGCGCAGCTCCATGCGCGCCGCGAAGTCGATGAAGATGTCCAGGTCGGACCGGGCCTCGCCGGGCGGCTCGACCGCCTTCTCCGACAGGTGCACGGTGCGGTCCGCGTTCGTGAACGTGCCGGTCTTCTCGCCCCAGGTGGCCGCCGGCAGCACGACGTCGGCGAGCTGGGCGGTCTCCGTGAGGAAGAGGTCCTGGACCACGAGGAACAGGCTCTCCTGGGAGAGGACCGACCGGATCCGCCGGAGCTCCGGCAGGGACACCGCCGGGTTGGTCGCCGAGACCCACATCATCCGGATCGACCCGTTCTCGACGTAGCGCATCATCTGCATGGCGTGCGTCGGGGGCGAGTAGTGCGGGATGTCGCTCGGCTCGACGTTCCACACCCGCGCGAGCTCCTCGATGTGCTCGGGGTTCGCCCAGTTGCGGAAGCCCGGGAGGTCCCCGTCGGCGCCGCACTCGCGCGTGTTCTCCGCGCTGGGCTGCCCGTTCATCTGCAGGACCCCGCAGCCGGGCCTGCCGAGCATGCCTCGCAGCAGGTGCACGTTGTTGACCTGGACCGCGGCCGCCGTCGCCTGGTGCGCCTGGTAGAAGCCCTGGAGCACGGTCGACGTCAGCCGCTGCGCGGTGCCGAGCAGGCGCGCGGCCTCGCGCAGGTCCGCCTCGGGCACGTCGCAGATCCGGGCGACGACGTCCGGCGGGTAGTCCGCGACGCAGGCCTCGAGCTCCTCGACACCCACGGTGTGCGCGTCGACGTACGCGCGGTCCACCCAGTCGTTGCGCAGCAGCTCGTGCAGCAGCCCGTTCATGAGGGCGACGTTCGTCCCCGGTCGGGGCGCGAGGTGGACGGTCGCCGCGAGCGCGACGGGCGTCGGCCTCGGGTCGACGCAGACGATCGCCGGCGGGTCGTCGCCGGCGAGCCGGTCGAGGATGCGCATCCACGTGACGGACTGCGTCTCGGCCATGTTGTTGCCGAAGAGCGCGATGACGTCGGCGTGGTCGAGGTCGGCGTAGGTCCCGGGCTGTCCGTCGCACCCGAAGGACTCCTTGAGCGCGGCGGCGGCGGTCGCCGTGCAGAGGCGGGTGTTCCCGTCGACGTGGTTGGTGCCGATGCCGCCGTGCGCGATGACGCCGAGCGTGTAGTACTCCTCCGCGAAGAGCTGGCCGCTCGTGTAGAAGCCGATCGCCGACGGCCCCTGCGTCGCGAGCAGCTCCTTGGCGCGCTCGACGACGCGGTTCATCGCGGTGTCCCAGTCCGTCTCGACGAGGCGGCCGCCCTCGCGGACGAGTGGCCGGGTGAGCCGGTCGCGCGAGCCGTTCGCCTGCCAGCCGTACAGGTCCTTCACGTCGACCCGGCCGCGGTTGACGCGGTCGACGGCCCGGCCTCGCACGCCGACGACGCGACCGTCCTTGACGGCGATGTCGATCGCGTCCCCGTTCGAGTGCAGGATCGACGCCGTCTGCACCCAGCGGTCGACGTCGTCGGGCGTGAGGTCGTCCGCGAGGAACGTGTCGACGCGCACCGGCCACTGCTGACCCGCCGCGTAGGGGGTGCGTGCACCCCACGGCTCGGCGATCCGGTCCCGGCGGGCCGCGCGCCGCGGGCCGTGGACCTGCGGTCCGTCCGACATGGCGCTACTTGTTGCCGGGCTCGTTGCGGCGCGTCTCGTACTCGCTGTGCCCGTTGGGGCACTTCGGGATCGTGTGCCCCGAGGTCACGTGGACCTTCTCGTCGCACTTCGCGCAGTAGAAGTCCCCCGTCTTCTGCGCCTTCTCGCCGGCGTGCGCCGCCATGCCTCCTCCTCCGCGTCGTCCTCCCACGGTCGAGTCCAGTGGACACCGTCGCGGCCGCCGTCGCGCGTCGGACGGTCGGCGTGCGCGCCGCCCGACGCGCGCGGACGACTCTGGGTGGACGACCCGTCGGGCCTCTGGGCGGAGCACCGGGCGTGACCGCTCGAGATGCGACCCCGGCGGGCGCGACGGATGCTCGGACGCGGGACAGGAGCCTCGAGACCACGGGGTGGGGCCCGGCACACCCGTCACCCGAACGAGGAGAGAAGCCCGTGCGCGCAGTCGTCTACCGCGGTCCGCGTCAGGTCGAGGTCGTGGAGGTCCCCGACCCGAAGCTCCAGGAGCCCACCGACGCGATCGTCCGGATCACGACCACGAACATCTGCGGCTCCGACCTGCACATGTACGAGGGCCGGACCGCCGTCGAGGAGGGCAAGGTCCTCGGCCACGAGAACATGGGCGTCGTCGAGGAGGTCGGGCCGGCGGTCACGCGGATCAAGGTCGGCGACCGGGTCAGCGTGCCGTTCAACATCGCGTGCGGCACGTGCCGCAACTGCCTCGAGGGCTGGACGTCGTTCTGCACGCGCACCAACCCGACCGAGGGCATGGACGGCGCCGCCTACGGCTACGCGAACATGGGCCCGTACGACGGCGGCCAGGCCGAGTACCTGCGCGTGCCCTTCGCGGACGTCAACCTGCTCGAGCTGCCGCCCGGTACCGAGCACGAGAACGACTTCACGATGCTCAGCGACATCTTCCCGACCGGCTGGCACGGGACCGAGCTCGCGCGCATGCAGCCGGGCGACGACGTCGCCGTCTTCGGCGCGGGTCCGGTCGGCCTCATGGCGGCGCACAGCGCGCTGATCCGTGGCGCGTCCCGCGTCTTCGTGGTCGACAAGGAGGCCGACCGCCTGCGCCTCGCGGAGAGCATCGGCGCGCTCGGCGTCGACCTCTCGGCCGGCGACCCCGTCGAGCAGATCATGGACGCGACCGACGGCCGCGGGACGGACTGCGGCGTCGAGGCCGTCGGGTACCAGGCGCACGACCCGTCGGGCGAGGAGCACCCCGAGCTCGTGCTCGACAACCTCGTCCAGGTCGTCCGGACGACGGGCGGCATCGGCGTCGTCGGCGTCTACGTGCCGCAGGACCCGGAGGCCGCGGACGAGGGCGCGAAGGAAGGGCGCGTCGGCTTCGACTACGGCACCTTCTTCACCAAGGGCCAGCACATGGGCACCGGCCAGGCGCCCGTCATGCGCTACAACCGCCACCTGCGCGACCTCATCGTCGCGGGCCGCGCCACGCCGTCGTTCATCGTGTCCCACGAGCTGTCCCTCGACCAGGCCGTCGAGGGCTACGAGCGGTTCGACGAGCGCGAGGACGGCTGGACCAAGGTGCTGCTCCGCCCGGGCCAGGCGGCATGAGCACGCCGGAGGAGCAGCCCGTGGGCGAGCTCGAGCTCGTGCACGCGTTCGAGGGACCGATGCCGACGGGCGTCACGGTCTCGCGGACCGGCCGCGTCTTCGTCAACTACCCGCTGTGGGGCGACGACGTGCCCGCGACCGTCACGGAGCTGCGCGACGGCGCCGCGGTGCCCTACCCGAGCGAGGCGTGGAACACGCCGTCGGGCGACGACGACGCGACGGCCTTCGTGTCGGTGCAGAGCGTCGTCGTCGACCCGGCGGACCGGCTCTGGGTGCTCGACACCGGCAGCCCGCAGTTCCGGCCCACGACGCCGGGCGGCCCCAAGCTGGTGCGCGTCGACCTCGAGACCGACGAGGTCGCGCAGGTCATCACGTTCGCGTCCGACGTCGCCCTGCCGAGCACGTACCTCAACGACGTGCGCTTCGACCTGCGCCGCGGCGAGGCCGGGGTCGCGTTCATCACGGACTCCTCGGACTCCGGGCCGAACGGGATCATCGTCGTCGACCTCGCCACGGGCGACGCGTGGCGGCGGCTGCACGAGCACCCGTCGACGAAGGCCCTCCCGTGGCAGGAGTTCCGGCCCGTCGTCGAGGGGCGGCCGTTCGTGCAGCAGCCGAGCACCGACGAGCCGGCCGAGCCCGTCGCGATGGGGGCCGACGGCATCGCGATCACGGCCGACGGCGAGCGCCTCGTCTACTGCCCGCTCGCGTCGCGCCGCTGGTGGAGCGTGTCCGTCGACGCGCTCGTCGACCGCTCCCTGGACGACGACGCGGTGGCAGCGACGGTCCGCGACGAGGGTGACAAGGGCGCGGGCTCCGACGGCCTGGAGACCGACGACCACGGCCGCCTCTACCTCACGGACTACGAGCACGACGCGGTGCTGCGGCGCCTGCCGGACGGGTCGTTCGAGACCGTGGTGCACGACCCGCGGCTGCTGTGGCCGGACACGATGTCCGTCGCCGACGGGTGGATGTACGTCACCGCCAACCAGCTCCACCGGCAGGCCACCTACCGCGCGGGCCGGGACGAGCGGGTCAAGCCCTACGCGCTCTTCCGCACGCGGATCGACGCGGGACCGGTCCGCCTCACCCGGTGAGGGCGGGTCGCGTCACGGGCTGACCTCCGTCGCCTGATCGTCGCCCGCGCGGTGCAGGAGTCGTTCTCCGAGCGCGGTCTCGAGGCTCTCGAGCACGAGGTAGACCGTCGCGGAGACGAACGGCGCCAGGACCCACACACCCGGTCCGGACATCGCGCTGCCGAGCAGCCACGCCGCACCCAGCCCGCCGAGGACGGACACGAGGTTCAGACTCGTGCCCGCGGCCTGGACCTCGGTGCGGTGCTGCGGCATCGGCCGACGGAACCCGCGCGAGAGCACGCCCTCGAGCAGGGTGAAGGACGCAACCGCACCGATCGCGTACAGGAAGACGCGTCCGACGTCGGGACTGCCCTCCATGGCCTGGAGCAGCCCGAACGTCACGGTGACGAGGATCGAGAACCCGAACGTCGTGCTCTCCCGGCCGACGGTGCTGCGCAGCCCACGGACCACGCTCCCCGGCGGCGCGCTGCGCGTCTCGTGCTCAGCCATGCCCGTCCCCTTCCTCTCGCCCCTCGCCGTTCCCGCCGCTGACGCGGCGCCCGCGCTCCCGCCGCACGAGCCGCTCGATCGCCGCCGGGTCGTAGTCCGGCCGGCCGCCCGCGTGCGTCACGGTCAGCGCGGCGGCCGCGGACGCCCACCACGCCGCCGTCTCCCGGTCCTCGCCGCGGAGCAGCGCGGCCGTCAGGCCCGCGACGAACGCGTCCCCACCGCCCGTCGGGTCGACCGTGGGACCGCCGTCCAGCAGGGGCACGACGACGTGCCCGCCGTCCCACGCGACGACGTTCGCCTCCGTGCCCGCGGCCAGCGCGACGACGTCGGGGCCGCGTGCTTGCAGCTCGCGCGCCGCGTCGACCGTCTCGTCCACGCCCGACGGCTCGCGCCCGAGGAGGAGCGCGGCCTCCGCCGCGTCGGCGCGCAGCACGTGCGCCCCGGACAGAAGCGCGTCGCGGACGTCGTCGTCCTCGGGCGCTCCGTCGGCGACGACCCGCGCGCCGGCGT
>NZ_JACVQL010000093.1 GCF_019733465.1 Actinotalea ferrariae
GCACCGCACCCGCCGAGCAGCGCGCCGGCGAGCACGGCGGCCGCCAGCGCCGCGGCGCGGCGGGACGCTCGGCGCAGGGGGAGGCGCATGGGCTGCAACCTAGTCGCTGGGCCTCGGGCAGCGCCGCACGTCCTCGGCTCTGAGACGGGGCCGCGCCGACGCCCGTCCGGATCGTTCCGTTCGGGTGAATCGTCGCGCGGCATGATCATCCGGCGGCTGGGGCGCCCTAGGCTCCCCAGGACCCCCGTGCGGCTCCCCCGCCGCAGCCCCGGCCGCTCCCCCGCGCGGCCGCCCACCCGACAGGACCCCCATGCGCCTCTCCACGCCCGTCGCCGCGCTCGCCGGCGCCGCCGCCCTCTGCCTCGCCGTCGCGGGCGCGGCCTCCGCCGCCCCCTTCGCCGGACCGGTGAGCCTCGTCGGCTCGCTCGACCTGCCCGACCAGCGCAGCGGCCCGAAGGTCTTCGCCGTCGACGGGATCGTGGTGGGCGCCGGCCCCGAGCTCACCGGCGCCGACGAGGTCGAGAACCCGAGCGGGTGGTGCGGGGACCTCCTGGTGGACATCGACCCCGACGCCCAGACGATCACGGTGAGCGCGGACCAGGCGGTCTGCGACTTCTACACGGTCGACCTCGACGTGCTCACCACGGAGATCGCGACCGTCACGGTGGTGTCCGACGCGCTCGGCGACGACCGCGACCCTGCGACGACGACGGACACGGTGCTGGACGCCGTCGTCGACGGCACCGGCGTGCACCTGAGCTGGACGCGCGCGGCCGGGGTCGGCGCGTTCTACACGGCCGGGAGCACGGTCCTCTCGTACACGCTCGTCCCCGCACCGGTGGTCACGCCGCCGGTCGTGACGCCCGTCGTCACGGCTCCCGTCGTCGCGGCCCCCGTCGTCGCGGCTCCGGTGGCGCCCGCAGCCCCGGCGCGCGTCGTCGTGGCAGCACCGACCTTCGCCGGCTGACCGCGCGGAGTCACCCCTCCTGGTCGTCGAAGGCCGTCACCAGCGGTGGGGGCCTTCGGCGTGCCGGTCCCGGACCGGCGGCCGGCTCAGAGCGCGGGCATCCGGGCCGCGATGTCGCCGCGGTGGTGGGAGCCCTCGAGCGCGATGCGCTCGACGCCCGCGTACGCCGCGGCGCGCGCCGCCTCGATGTCCGCGCCGCGCCCGACGACGGACAGCACGCGGCCGCCCGACGAGACGAGGACGTCGTCGACCGACGCGGTGCCCGCGTGCAGCACGTGCACCCCCGGCACCGCGGCGGCCTCGTCGACGCCGGTGATCGGGTCGCCCGAGCGCACGCCGGCGGGGTACCCGTGCGCCGCGACGACGACGGTCACCGCCGCGTCCGGGTGCCAGCGCAGGCGGGGACGCTCCTCGAGCCGGCCGGTGGCCGCCGCGAGCAGCTCCTCCGCGAGCGGGCTAGCGAGCCGCGCGAGGACCACCTGGGTCTCGGGGTCGCCGAACCGCGCGTTGAACTCGACGACGCGCACGCCGCGCCCGGTGAGCGCGAGGCCGCAGTAGAGGACGCCGACGAAGGGCGTGCCCCGGCGGCGCATCTCGTCGACCGTCGGCTGCGCGACGCGCGCGACCACCTCGTCGACGAGCCCGGACGGCGCCCAGGGCAGGGGCGAGTAGGCGCCCATGCCGCCGGTGTTCGGGCCCTGGTCGTCGTCGAGCGCACGTTTGAAGTCCTGGGCGGGGGCGAGCGGGACGACGGTGGCGCCGTCGCTCAGGCAGAAGAGCGAGACCTCGGGCCCGTCGAGGAACTCCTCGACCACGACCTGCGAGCCCTGGCGCAGGCACGCCTCGCCGTGAGCGACGGCCTCGTCCCGGTCGGAGGTCACGACGACGCCCTTGCCGGCGGCCAGCCCGTCGTCCTTGACGACGTAGGGCGCACCGAAGGCGTCCAGGGCATCGGCGAGCTCGTCGGGCGTCGTGCAGACGTGCGCCATGGCGGTCGGCACGCCCGCGGCCGCCATGACGTCCTTGGCGAAGGCCTTGGAGCCCTCGAGCACCGCCGCCTCGGCGCTCGGACCGAAGCACGGGATCCCGGCCGCGCGCACGGCGTCCGCGGCGCCGGCGACGAGCGGGCCCTCGGGGCCGACGACGACGAGGTCCACCTCGAGCCGCGCCGCGAGGTCGCCGACCGCGACCGGGTCCATCGGGTCGAGCGCGTGCAGGCGCGCGAGCGCCGCGATGCCCGGGTTGCCCGGTGCGGCATGCAGCTCGTGACCCGTGGGCTCACCAGCCGGCCCTCCGGCGAGGGCCAGGACGATGGCGTGCTCGCGCGCGCCTGAACCGATGACGAGGATCCTCACGGGCGGTCAGCCTAGGGGAGCCGCCCGGGCCGCGACCGAGGCGTCCGTCCGACCGGTGTCAGGACAGCAGGTCGTGCCGGACGATCGTCGCCTCGCGGCCCGGCCCGACGCCGATCCCCGAGATCCGCGTGCCCGACATCTCCTCGAGCGCGAGGACGTACCGCTGCGCGTTGACCGGCAGGTCCTCGAACGTGCGGCACTCGGAGATGTCCTCCCACCACCCGTCGAGCTCCTCGTACACGGGGACCGCGTGGTGGAAGTCGCTCTGGTCCACCGGCATCTCGTCGTGGCGGACGCCGTCGACGTCGTACGCGACGCAGACCGGGACCTTCTCGAGGCCCGTGAGCACGTCGAGCTTGGTCAGCACGAGGTCGGTCAGCCCGTTGACGCGGCCCGCGTACCGCGCGATCACGGCGTCGTACCAGCCGCAGCGGCGCGGACGGCCCGTCGTCGTGCCGTACTCGCCGCCCGTCTTGCGCAGGTGCTCGCCCATGTCGTCGAGGAGCTCGGTCGGGAAGGGGCCCTCGCCGACGCGCGTCGTGTACGCCTTGATGACGCCGACGACGCGGTCGATGCGGGTCGGGCCGACGCCCGACCCGGTGCACGCGCCGCCCGCCGTCGCCGACGACGACGTCACGAACGGGTAGGTGCCGTGGTCGACGTCGAGCATGGTGGCCTGGCCGGCCTCGAAGAGGACCGTCTTGCCCTCGTCGAGCGCACGGTTGAGCACGAGCGCGGTGTCGGTGACCATCGGGCGCAGGCGCTCGGCGAACGTGAGGAGCTCGGCGACCGTCTCCTCGACCGTGATCGCGCGGCGGTTGTAGACCTTCACGAGCAGGTGGTTCTTCTGGTCGAGGGCGCCCTCGACCTTCTGCGCCAGGATGTGCTCGTCGAACAGGTCCTGGACCCGGATGCCCACGCGGCTGATCTTGTCCGCGTACGTCGGGCCGATGCCGCGGCCCGTCGTGCCGATGCGGCGCTTGCCGAGGAAGCGCTCCGTCACCTTGTCGATGGTCCGGTTGTACGGCGCGATGATGTGCGCGCTCGCCGAGACCAGGAGGCGCGAGGTGTCGACGCCGCGGGCCTCGAGCGCGTCGATCTCCTGGAACAGCACCTCGAGGTCGATGACGACGCCGTTGCCGATGACGGGCGTGACGCCGGGCGACAGGATGCCCGAGGGCAGCAGGTGCAGCGCGTACTTCTCGCCGTCGATGACGACGGTGTGGCCTGCGTTGTTGCCGCCGTTGAACTTCACGACGTGGTCGACGCGCGAGCCGAGCTGGTCGGTGGCCTTGCCCTTGCCCTCGTCGCCCCACTGGGCACCGAGCACGACGACGGCTGGCATGAGGCGGTCCTTCTCTCGACGGCGGTGAGGCGGCGCGCCACCTCACCGGCCACGCGCCCCCACGAGGCTACCGGAGCGGCTCAGGCGGTCGGTGCCGCGCGCAGGGCGGCGACCTCCGCGGCCGACGTGCCGCAGTCGGCGAGGAACGCCGTGCACCGCTCGGCCTCCGCCCGCTCGCCGATCGCCCCTGCGGCCTCGGCGAGCGCGAGCAGCGCGCGCAGGAAGCCCTGGTTCGGCTCGTGCGCGGCCGGCACGGGCCCGGTCCCGCGCCAGCCGGCCCGCCGCAGCCCGTCGAGGCCGCGGTGGTACCCCGTCCGTGCGTACGCGTAGGCCGCGACGTCGTCGACGCCCAGCGCCTCCTCCGCGAGCAGCGCCCAGACGAGGCTCGACGCCGGGTGGTCGCGGGCGACCTCGCGCGGACCGGCCCCGGCGAGCGCGCTGCGCGCCGCGGTGTCCGGGTGGTCGGCGGGCAGGAGCGTCGGGGCCGGGCCGCCGAGCAGGTTCTCGTGGGACATGCCGTCCATCCTGCCAGGGTGCAGCCGCTGACCTGGGCGGATACAGTCGACGTCGGTCCGCCCCCGACCATCGGAGCCTTCCCCATGATCGAGATCGCCATGTCACCGGCGACGACGACCCTCACCATCTCGGGGGACCTCGACCTCGCCGAGCGGGACCAGTTCCCCGAGATCACGGCGCGCGTCACGGGTCTGCGCCGTCAGCTGCTGGTCATCGACATGTGCCGCGTCACCTTCATGGACTCGACGGGAGCGGCCTTCCTCATCTCGCTCGCGGACTCCGGGCGCAAGCGCGGCGGCGCGACCGTGCTGCGCGGCTGCGACGAGCGCGAGCTCTTCGTCCTCGAGGTGTGCGGCGCGCTGCCGATGTTCCGCCTCGACACCGAGCACGTGTGCCCGCCCGTCGGGAGCGCGCGCGTCTGACGCAGGTCCGTCGAGGCCGACCTAGGCGTCGGTCCGCACCGAGGGCTGCTCCGACGTCTCGGCGCCCGCGTCGGTCGGGCCGGCCGTCGGGCGCGGCTCACCGAACGGCGACGGCCGCACGCGCGCCCAGACGAGCTTGCCCGCCCCGGACGGCCGCCAGCCCCAGTCGGCGAGGCGCTCGACGATCTGCATCCCGTAGCCGCCGACGCGCCCGTGGTGCCCGTCGGTCGCCACGGGCGGCGCGGGGTTGGAGTCCTCGACCTCGATCCGCAGCCCCTCGCCCGTGTCGAAGAGCCGCAGCACGACGTGCCCCCAGCCGTGCAGCACCGCGTTGGCCACGAGCTCCGACACGACGAGCTCGGCGCTCTTGACGCCCGGCAGCCCCCAGGCGGCGCACGTCCGGGCCACCGCGTGCCGTGCGCGCGCGATCGACGCGGCCTCGCTCGGCATCGACCAGCGGCGCCGTCGCGGCGCCGTCTCGCTGCCGCCCACCGGTCCGCCCGGGACGGCGCCTGCCGGCTCGGGCACGCGCACGACGACCACCGCGACGTCGTCCTCCGGGCCGTCGGCGAGGCGTGCGAGGAGCTCCTCCCCCACGCCGGCCGCGTCGGTCGCGCCGACCCGCGACGTCGCCTCGACGAGCGCGGCCAGCCCGTCGCGCAGCGTGCGGTCGCGCCGCTCGATCAGCCCGTCCGTGTAGAGCACGACGACGTCGCCCGGGCGCAGCTCGACCTCGCCGGTCGCGCGCGCCGTGACGCCGAAGCCCACCATCGCGCCCGCGGCGTCCGCGAGCTGCACGACCTCCCCGTCGCGCGCCAGCAGCGGCGGCAGGTGGCCGGCGCGCGAGTAGCGCATCGTCCAACGCCCTTCCTCGCCCGCGCCGTCGTCGTCGGGCGCCCTGCGCTCGAGCGTCGCGAGGACGAGCGACGCGGACCGCGCGATGCGCATGCCGGCCACGAGCTGGTCCACGCGGTCCAGGACCGAGCCCGGCGTGCCTGCGTCGAAGGCGTACGAGCGCACGACCGACCGCAGCTGACCCATGGCGGCCGCCGCCTCGACGTCGTGCCCCACGACGTCGCCGATGACCAGCGCGACCTGCTCGGAGGAGAGCTGCAGGACGTCGTACCAGTCGCCGCCCACCTGGGCGTGCCCGGAGCTCGGGGCGTAGTACGTCCAGACGTCGAGACCCTTGACCTCGGCCTGCTCGGGCAGCATCGCCCGCTGGAGCGTCTCCGCGAGCCGGTGCTCGCGCGCGTACAGCCGGACGTTGTCGATCGCCATGCCCACGCGCCGGACCACGAGGTGCAGCACGGTGAGGTCGTTCTCGTCGAGCGTCGCGAGACCTCCGCCGCCGTGCGGCACCGTGACGAGCAGGCCCTGGCTGCGCCGGCGCCCCGGCACCGTGTGCACGACGACGCCGCGCGGTGCGTCGGGCCGCCCCCCGAGGGCGACCCGCAGGTGCGCGACCAGCCAGGTCGTCGTCGGGCCCGAGGGCTCGACGTCGAGCCGCAGGTCGATGGGGCCCGCGTCCGTGCCGTCCAGGAGGGCCTGCACCGGGTCGGCCGGCGGCAGGCCGTCGACCGTGTCGACCGGCCGGTGACGGTGCGTCGTCCCGCTCTCGCGGAACGTCGGGTCGATCCCGTTGGCGGGGCGCAGGTCGGCGTCGGCGACGAAGAACGACGCCCACTCCACCACCTGGGCGCGCAGGAGCGAGGCGATCTCGCGGAGCACGTACGGGTCGTCGAGGTCGTTGAGGAGGTCGGAGACCTGCGAGACGAGCGCGAGCCCGCTGCGGGCCCGGCGCTCGACCTCGATCGACCGTCGCTGCGTCTCGGCCTCACGCACCTGGCGCGTGACGTCCACCTGGACGCCGACCCAGTGCGTCACGGCGCCCGCGTCGTCCAGGACCGGCGAGATCGAGACCTGGTTCCAGAACGGCGTGCCGTCCCGCCGGTAGTTCAGCACCGTCACGGTCGACGCGCGGCCGGCGGCGACGGCGTCCGCCATCCGACCCGCCTGCTCGAGGTCCGTGCCCGGGCCGTGCAGGAGGTTGGGGTTGCGCCCGAGGACCTCCTCGACCGCGTAGCCGGTGGTGCGCGTGAAGGCGTCGTTGACCCACACGATGGGCGTGTCGGGTGCGGTGGCGTCGGTGATGACGAAGGACACGTCGGTGTCGCGCAGAGCGCGGTCCCGGACGTCGGCGAGGAGGTCGTTCGGCGGCGCTGGGGGCCTCCGGTTGACCATCACCGCCTCCGATCGTCTAGCGTTCGCACAGACGCTCCGCGGCCGGACGCCCCGAACCCGGGGCGTGGGTGCGGGCTGCTGCTGGAGGGAGCGACGTGCGAGACGGTAACAGCCGGACGCCGGACGGGCCTGCCGAGCCCGACGACGCGCAGACCGCCGCGAACCGGGCGGGCGAGGACGACGCCGACACGACGGGCGAGATCCCCACCGACGGCCGGGGCGAGCCCGCATCCGTGCACGTCATCGTCCAGGACGACCGCACGCGCATCGTCCTGTCGGGCGAGGTCGATGCCGACCTCGCGGCGGATCTCGCCGAGGCGACCTCCGACGCCGAGGCGACGGGCCTGCCGATCGACATCGACGCCCAGCACGTGACGTTCATGGACTCCTCGGGCATCGCGTTCCTCGCACGGATCGCGACCCGCTCGAACCAGAAGGTGCGCATCCTGCGCGCCCCCGAGACGGTGCGCTTCCTGCTCCAGGTCACCCGCATCGGCGAGCTGCTCGAGCTCGTGGACGACCCCGACGAGGCCCAGGCCGAGGATCCGGCGCACGGGCTGCCGACCATCGGCCCCGGCGGGCGCTCGCCCCAGGCGGTCGCGCCGGGCCCCGACGACGTCGCCTGACGTCCCACGCCCGCGCAGCGCGCGCCCAGCACCGACGACGAAGGCCGCCGCCCCCTCGGGGACGGCGGCCTTCGTGGACCGGGTGAGGGTCAGCGGATCTTCTGGCCCGCCGACCGCAGCTGCTGGCACGCCTCGACGATGCGCTGGGCCATGCCCGCCTCGGCGAGCTTGCCCCAGGCGCGCGGGTCGTAGGCCTTCTTGTTGCCCACCTCGCCGTCGATCTTCAGGACGCCGTCGTAGTTCGTGAACATGTGCCCGACGACGGGACGCGTGAAGGCGTACTGGGTGTCCGTGTCGATGTTCATCTTGATGACGCCGTTGTCGACCGCCTCCGCGATCTCGGCAGCCGTCGAGCCCGAGCCGCCGTGGAACACGAGGTCGAACGGGTTCTCCTTGCCGATGGCGTCGCCGACGGCCTTCTGGATCTCCGCGAGGATCGACGGGCGCAGCTTGACCGCTCCCGGCTTGTAGACGCCGTGCACGTTGCCGAACGTCAGGGCCGTGAGGTAGCGGCCCTTCTCGCCGGCGCCGAGGGCGCGGACCGTCGCGAGGCCGTCCTCGGCCGTCGTGTAGAGCTTGTCGTTGATCGCGGCCTCGTGGCCGTCCTCCTCGCCGCCGACGACGCCGACCTCGATCTCGAGGATCGTCCGGGCGGCGGCCGAGAGCTCGAGCAGCTCCTCGGCGATCACCAGGTTCTCGTCGAGCGGGATGTCCGAGCCGTCGAACATGTGCGACTGGAACGTCGGCAGCTGCCCGTTCTTGACCTGCTCGGCCTCGAGGGCGAGGAGCGGACGCACCCAGGAGTCCAGGTTCTTCTTGGTGCAGTGGTCCGTGTGGATCGCGACCGTGACGCCGTAGCCCTTGGCGACCTCGGTCGCGTACGCGGCGAGGGCGAGCGAGCCGGCGACCCGGTCCTTGACCGTCGAGCCGGACGCGTACTCCGCGCCGCCGACGGACACCTGGATGATGCCGTCGGACTCCGCCTCGGCGAAGCCCTGGAGGGCCGCCGTGACCGTCTGGGACGACGTGATGTTGACGGCCGGGTAGGCGAACTTGCCCGCCTTGGCGCGGTCGATCATCTCGGCGTAGACCTCGGGGGTGGCGATGGCCATGGAATCTCCTGCTGGTCAGTGGGGTTGTCGGGCCCATCGTGTCACGTGGGCGACGGCCCGCGTCGGGACGTCCGCCGGGACCTGACCGCGAGCGCAGGGGCGTCGTGCCGGCGCGGTCAGCGGACCGGCACGACGTCGACCGTCGAGGCCTGGCCGTGGCGCTCCCGGTCGTACACGACGCAGGCGTCGCTCCCGCGGCGCTTCGCGTCGTACATCGCCGCGTCGGCCGCGGCGACGATCGCGTCGGGGGTGTCCAGGCCGTCCGGGCCCACCGCCACGCCGATGCTGCTGGCCGCGGTGTACCGGTGCCCCCCGAGCTCGTGCGGCGCGCGCAGCGCCTCGCTGATGCGGTGCGCCACGGTCAGGGCGGCGTCGGCCGTGGCGACGTCGTCGAGCAGGACGACGAACTCGTCCCCGCCCACGCGGGCCGCGAGGTCGCCGGCCCTCAGCTGGCTCGTGATCCGTCGGGCCACGTCGACCAGCAGCTGGTCGCCGGCGCGGTGACCCAGGGTGTCGTTCACCGTCTTGAAGTCGTCGAGGTCGAGGAAGAGGACCGCGCACCGCGTCCGAGGACCGTCCCCGACGTCGAGCCGGTGGGCCAGCCGGTCCCAGAAGGCGGTGCGGTTGGCGAGCCCGGTCAGGTCGTCGTGGAGCGCGCGGCGACGCAGCTCCTGCGTGGCGACCGCGAGCTCGGCGGTGCGGTCGGCGACGCGCTGCTCGATCTCGTCGTAGGAGGCCGCGAGCTCCTCGCCGAGGGCGTTCACGCCGGCGGCGACGGCGTCGACGATGTCGCTGGCCGCGGTGACCGTGGCGCGGGCGCCGAACCGGAGAGCAGCGAGCTCCTGGATGACGGCGACGACCTCCTCGAGCCGTCGCGTCAGGTCCGGGACGGCGTCCGGCTCGTGCGGCGCCGGGGTCGTCGTCACACCAGGTGGCCCTGGAGCCAGGCGACGGCGGACGCCTCGTCCTCGAACAGCGCCGTCGGGCTCTTGGGCCGGCTCACGTTGATGAAGAAGGTCGCCATCATCCGGCTGAGCGGGTTGCCGACGACCAGGGCGACGGCGGACACGACCTCGTGGCGCCGGATGAACTCCATCCGGGCGGCGCGGTCCTGCGGGCCCGCGTCCGTCGTGTGCACGAGGAGGGGGGCCGGCCGGCCTCCGGTGAGCTCGGTCATCGCCTCGATCGTCGCGATCGCGTCCTGAAGACCCGAGGGGACGTGCGGCGCCCAGACGAGCTCCACCAGGCCGTCGGGCCGGAGCCAGATGCGGAACTTCTCGCCCACGACCTCGGTCGACTCGGTGCTCATGTCATCCGTCCCTCGTCCGGCCGCCCGGCTGACGCGGGGTCCCGTGCGTGTCGCCGCCGCACGAGGGGTGCCCCTCTCGTGCTCTCCAGGGCACATCGACCGGCGCGGCGCCGTCGTGAGCGATCCGGTCCGTCCGGGTCACCCCGCCGGGGCACACGGCGGACGGCGGCTCGGCCGTGGCGGGTCGGTGGCGGGTCAGGCGTGCAGCGTGATCCACGTGTGCATCGCGATCGCGGCTGCGGCGCCCGCGTTGATGGACCGGGTGGAGCCGAACTGGCGGATGTGCAGCACGTCGGCGCACGCCGCGCCGGCGGCCGCGGACAGGCCCTCGCCCTCCTGGCCGAAGAGCAGCACGCACGCGCGCGGCAGGGGGTAGCCCTCGAGCGCGACGGACCCCGGGAGGTTGTCCACCCCGAGCACGGGCAGCCCCTCCTCCGCCGCCCAGGCCAGCAGGTGCGCGACGTCGGGGTGGTGGTGGACGTGCAGGTAGCGGTCCGTGACCATCGCACCGCGCCGGTTCCAGCGCCGCCGGCCGACGACGTGCACCCCGGCCGCGTTGAACGCGTTGGCCGTGCGGACCACGGAGCCGATGTTGAGGTCGTGCGCCCAGTTCTCGATCGCGACGTGGAACGGGTGCCGGCGCGTGTCGAGGTCCGCGACGATCGCCTCGACCGTCCAGTACCGGTAGCGGTCGACGACGTTGCGGCGGTCGCCGTGGGCCAGGAGCTCCGGGTCGTGGCGCCGCACGCCGTCGACGTCGAGCGGCGGCCAGGCGTCCGGGCCGCCGGGCCACGGCCCGACGCCGACCTCGCTCTCGCGCGCGTGCGGCTCGGCGTCGGCGGTCACGCGCGCGTCCGGTCGGCGCGCCAGGCCTGGACCGCGCGCAGCCGGGAGGACGTGTGCAGCACCGAGCCGCGGTACAGGCGCGCGCCGAGGGCCACGAACAGCAGCGCGGTCGCGAGCACGACGGCGGCCGCGAGCCACGGCTCCCACGGCTGGGCGTTGCCGAGGACCACGCGCGCCGGCATGAGCAGCGGCGCGGTGAACGGGATGTAGGACAGGGCGCGCTGCGTCGGCCCGGGGTCGATCGCGAAGATCGCGGCGAAGAACGGGACGACGACGAGCACCTGCATGAACACCGTCGTCGACTGCAGGTCCTCGACGCGCGAGGCCAGGGCGCCCGCGCCGGCCCACAGGCACGCGAGCATGACGAACCCGAGCAGGAAGAACACGACGAACCAGCCCGACGCGCGCAGCACCTGGCCGAGCAGCTCGCCCTCGCCCGCGAGGCTCGCGCCGATCAGCCCGGCGCCCACGACGACGACGATCTGGCCGACGGCCATCACGGTGTTGCCGAGCACCTTGCCGGCGAGCAGCCAGCGCACCGGCAGGGCGGCGACCAGCAGCTCGACGACGCGCGACTGCTTCTCCTCGACGACGCTCTGCGCGATCGACATGCCGAAGGTCAGCACCGACAGGTAGAAGAGGAAGGCGAACGCGAGGACGAGGAGCTCGGGCGGCACCGAGCCCTCGGGCCGCTCGTCGAGCAGGCGCAGGGCGGGCGGCTCGGGGCTCGTCAGCGACGCGACCTCCTGCGCCGTGAGCCCGGCCTCCTCGGCGGCCTGCTCGACCTGCACCTGGCTCGCGGCCGCACGGACGAGCACGTCGACCTCGTAGGGCACCGACTCTCCCCCGAGCACCTGCAGCGAGCCGACGTCGTCGCCGGTCACCGCGGCCGCCACGTCACCGTCCCGCACGAGGCGCTCGAGGTCGGCGCCCGGCTCGACGTCGACGACCGACAGGTCCGCGGCCGGCAGCCCTCCCGCGCCGAGGAGCGCGAGAGCGGGCGGCACCTCGTTCTCCGGGTCCTGGGCCTCGTGGCCGAGCTGCGCGGCCAGGGCGACGACGTCGGCCGCGGCGTCGCCCTGCACGGCGACGCGGTGCTCGGGCGTCTGCTGGCTGAGCAGCACCGGGATCACGGTCGCGGCCGTGACCAGCAGGAGCATGAACACCGTCGAGCCGATGAACGCCTTGTCCCGCAGCTTGACGAAGATCTCGCGTCCCGCGACGACCCGCACGGCCGTCCACGGGCTCAGGGGGTCGGCGACGTCGCGGCTCACCGGACCACCTCCCGGAAGATCTCGGCGAGCGTCGGGACGACGGGTGCGAACTCCCGCACGCGCCCGTGCCGCTGCGCCTCGGCGAGGAGCGCCTGGTCGTCGGCGCCCTCGGCCAGCTCGACGACGACGGCGCGGCCGTCCTGCCGGTGCAGGCTCACGCCGGGGACCTGCTCGAGGAACGACGCGACGCCCGTGGGCGCTCCCTCGGGCTCCGACGGCAGGACGCCGGCGTCGTCCGTGCCCGGCTCGACGACCACGCGCATGCGGCGCCCGGCCCGCTCGGCGCGCACCTGGTCCGCGGGGCCGGACGCGACCACGCGTCCCCGGTGGATGATCACGATGTCGTCGCACACGCGCTCGACCAGCTCGAGCTGGTGCGACGAGAACAGGACCGGCACGCCCGCGTCGGCGCGCGCCCTGAGATGGGCCGCCATCGCGTCGACCGCGAGGGGGTCGAGGCCCGAGAACGGCTCGTCCAGGACGAGCAGCACCGGGTCGTGCACCAGGGCCGCCGCGACCTGCACGCGCTGCTGGTTGCCGAGCGAGAGCGTCTGCAGCAGGTCGCGCGCCCGGTCGGCGAGGCCGAGCTGCTCGAGCAGCTCGGCCGTGCGCCGCCGGGCCGTCGGCGCGTCCAGGCCGTGCACGCGCCCGAGGTAGACCAGCTGGTCGACGAGCGTCATCTTCGGGTAGAGCCCACGCTCCTCCGGCATGTAGCCGAACCGTCGCCGCACGTCGAGGGTCAGCTCGCGGCCGCCCAGCTCGACGCGGCCCGAGTCCGCCGCGAGCACGCCGAGGACGATCCGCATCGTCGTCGTCTTGCCCGCGCCGTTCGCCCCGACGAACCCCGTCATCCGCCCGGGACGCACCGTGAAGCCGACGTCGACCAGCGCCGGCCGACCGCCGAAGCTGCGGTTGACGTCGATGAGCGTGAGCTCGCCCTGCACGCTGGTCCTCCTGTGCTCGCGGCCGCGCGGCCAGCACCGAACCTACCCAGCCCTGTCACGACGGGCGCGCGGTCGCGGACGAGGCCCCCCGTAGGCTGGGCGGGTGAATGCCGCCACCCTCCTCGCCGATCCCACCTTCGCCGCACCGCTGGTCGACGTCGTCGCCGGCAGGGTGCCGACGCTGGGACCAGACTTCCTCGACGCGGAGAAGCTCATCGAGAGCTTCGGGCGCTGGGCGCTCATCGGCGTCGTCGTCGTGGTGTTCATCGAGACGGGGCTGCTGTTCCCGTTCCTGCCCGGCGACAGCCTGCTGTTCACCGCCGGGATGCTCGTGGCGCAGGAGAACATCCACGTCCCGCTGTGGCTGCTCTGCCTGAGCATCTTCCTGGCCGCGTTCCTGGGCGACCAGCTCGCGTTCGCGATCGGGCGCAAGGCGGGCCCGAAGATCTTCAACCGCCCGGACTCGCGCTTCTTCAAGCAGCAGTACATCGACCAGACGTACGCGTACTTCGACAAGTACGGCGGCCGGACGATCATCGTCGCGCGGTTCATCCCGTTCGTGCGCACGTACGCCCCGGTCGCGGCCGGCGTCGGCCACATGAACTACCGGCACTTCGTCTCCTACAACGTCATCGGCGCCTTCCTCTGGGGCGTCGGCGTGACCGTGCTCGGCTACCTCCTCGGGAACGTGACGTTCATCAAGGAGAACATCGAGCTGATCCTCATCGGGATCGTCGGGCTGTCCGTCGTGCCGATCGCCGTCGAGCTGCTGCGAGCACGGAGCAAGAAGCGCGACGAGCGCTTCGACGAGCCGGCCGAGCGTGAGCGCGTCGCACGCGAGGACATCGAGGGATGACGCACCGCCCGCAGGACCGCGAGATCCACTCCTGGCTCACGGACATGGACGGCGTCCTCGTCCACGAGGGCAGCGCGCTGCCGGGAGCGCCCGAGTTCGTCCGCGCGCTGCGCGAGGCGGGCCGGCCGTTCCTCGTGCTGACCAACAACTCGATCTTCACGCCGCGCGACCTACGCGCACGGCTGGCCGCGTCCGGGATCGACGTGCCCGAGGGCTCGATCTGGACGTCGGCGCTCGCGACGGCGGACTTCCTCGCGGCGC
The DNA here is from genome assembly GCF_019733465.1 of Actinotalea ferrariae. Taxonomy (GTDB): domain Bacteria; phylum Actinomycetota; class Actinomycetes; order Actinomycetales; family Cellulomonadaceae; genus Actinotalea; species Actinotalea ferrariae_A. The sequence continues at coordinate 14,078 of NZ_JACVQL010000093.1, forward strand.
AGGTGCCGAACGGCTCGGCGTATGCGATCGGCGAGGCCGGCCTGACGACGGCGCTGTACGAGGCCGGCTACACGCTCACCGAGTCCGACCCGGACTACGTCGTCCTCGGCGAGACGCGCACGTACTCCTTCGAGGCGATCACCAAGGCGGTGCGCCTCGTGCAGGGCGGTGCGCGCTTCATCGCGACGAACCCCGACGTCACCGGTCCGAGCGCCGAGGGCGACCTGCCCGCGACGGGCGCCGTCGCGGCCATGATCACGGCCGCGACCGGGCGCGAGCCGTACTTCGTCGGCAAGCCGAACCCGATGATGTTCCGCTCGGCGCTCAACCGGATCGACGCGCACTCCGAGACCACCGCGATGGTGGGCGACCGGATGGACACCGACGTCGTCGCCGGCATGGAGGCCGGCCTGCTGACGTACCTGGTCCTCACGGGCTCGACCCGTGCCGAGGACATCCACCGCTTCCCGTTCCGACCCAGCCACGTCGTCGACTCGGTCGCGGACCTCGTCGGACTGGTCTGAGCGACGGGCCGGTCGCGGAGCGACGCGGACGGGTCAGGCGAGGCCGAGGTCGACGAGGCCGAAGACGTGGTGGTACGGCACGCCGAGCGCCTCGATCTTCTCGCGCGCACCCGTCGCGCGGTCGACGATCACGGCGACGCCGAGCACCTCGGCACCCGCCTCGCGGGCGGCCTCGACCGCGGCGATCGGCGAGGCGCCCGTGGTCGAGGTGTCCTCGAGGACGACGACCCGGCGGCCGGCGACGTCAGGGCCTTCGATCCGCCGCTGCATGCCGTGGGCCTTCGCCTCCTTGCGCACGACGAACGCGTCGACGTCCTGCCCGCGCGACGCCGCGGCGTGCAGGATCGCCGTCGCGACCGGGTCGGCGCCGAGGGTGAGGCCGCCGACGGCGTCGATCTCGCCCGCCCCCAGGCCGGCCTCCTCGAGCAGGTCGAGCATCACGTGGCCGATGAGCGGCGCGGCGCGGTGGTGCAGCGTCACGCGACGCAGGTCCACGTAGTAGTCGGCCTCGCGGCCGGAGGAGAGGGTCACGCGCCCGTGCACGACGGCGAGCTCGGCGACGAGGTCGCGCAGCTGCTCGCGGGGCGTGGGGCGCAGGACGACGTCGTCGGTCGGGCGAGGGGTGGTCACGGCGCCAGGCTAGTGCGCCCGCCTCACGGGGAGGCTCTCAGTCCGCGGCCTCGTCGTTCACGACCGCCTCGCGGAGCCGGCGGTCGCCCGACAGCGCGCGGATCGCGGCGCGCGGGAGCAGCCGGGCGACCTCGGCGACCACGCCGTAGCGCAGGCTCGGTGTGGAGATGACGGCGCCGCGGCGCACGTCCGCGAGCGCTGCGGTCACGACGGCGTCCGCGTTGAGCCAGGCCAGCTCGGGGTACGCGTCGCGCTCGAGGCCGGCCCGGTCGTGGAACTCGGTGTGCACGAGCCCGGGGCACAGCGCGGTCGCGGTCACGCCCGTGCCCCGCAGCTCGACGGCGAGGGCCTCGGTGAAGCTGCGCACCCACGCCTTGTGCGCCGAGTACGTGCCCATCGCCGTGAGGGCCGCCACCGAGGAGACGTTGAGGACGGCGCCGCGGCCGCGCTCGACCATCGGGCCGACGGCGGCGTGCGAGAGCACCATGACGGCGCGCACCATGACGTCGAGCGCGCGCTCGTGGAGCTCGAGGTCCCCGCCGACGAACGGCTCCCCCAGCCCGAACCCGGCGTTGTTGACGACGAGGCCGACGGGGCGGTCCCGGTCGCGCAGGCGCTCGGCCACGCGCTCGACGGCCTCGCGGTCGGCGAGGTCGGCCGCGATCACCTCGGCGCGCACGCCCGCCGCCGCGCGGAGCTGACCCGCGAGGCGGTCGAGCCGCTCCCGGTCGCGGGCCACGAGGACGACGTCGTGCCGTGCGGTCGCGAGCTGCCAGGCGAACTCGAGCCCCAGGCCGGCGCTCGCTCCCGTGATCAGTGCCGTAGCCATGCAGGCCAGCCTACGTGCGGGCGCCCTCGCGACGAGGGAACCGGAGGTGAACGCGGACGGGAGAGGTTGGGGAGGCGTCGGGGACGCGTCGGGAGGGCGCGGCGCGGGCGTGTCGGGGGGCGCGGGTAGGTTGCGGCCATGCGGATCGCGACGTGGAACATCAACTCCGTCCGGGCCCGGGCGGACCGCGCGGTCGCGTGGCTCGAGCGCACGGGCACGGACGTGCTCGCGCTGCAGGAGACCAAGTGCTCGGACGCGCAGTTCCCGTACTCGGTGTTCGAGGCGGCCGGCTACGAGGTGGCGCACGTCGGGGTCAACCAGTGGAACGGCGTCGCCGTCGTGTCGCGCGTGGGCATCGAGGACGTGCAGGTCGGGTTCCCGGGGCAGCCCTCGTTCGGCGCGGACGGTCCCGTCGTCGAGGCGCGGGCGCTCGGCGCGACGTGCGGCGGCGTGCGCGTGTGGAGCCTCTACGTGCCGCACGGTCGGGCGGTCGGCGACCCGCACTACGTGTACAAGCTCGAGTGGCTCGCGCGGCTGCGTGAGGCCGCCCGCGCGTGGATCGACCCCGCGGGTGGGGACCCGGACGCCGCGATCGCGCTGCTCGGGGACTGGAACGTCATCCCGCTCGACACGGACGTGTGGGACGTGCGCGAGTTCGACGGGCACACCCACGTCACGCAGCCCGAGCGCGATGCCTTCTTCGCGTTCGCCGAGGCGGGCTTCACGGAGGTCTCGCGCACCTTCGTGCCCGACGAGCACACCTACACGTACTGGGACTACAAGCAGCTCGCCTTCCCGAAGAACAAGGGGCTGCGGATCGACTTCGCCTGGACGTCGCCGGCGCTCGCCGCGCGGGTCGCAGGCGTCTCGATCGACCGCCAGGAGCGCAAGGGCGCCGGACCCTCGGACCACGTGCCCGTGGTGCTCGAGGTCGCCTGAGTGGCGCGCGCGACCGGTCCCGCAGGCCAGTAGGTTCGACGCCGTGAGTGTTCCACCGTCCTCCCAGCCGCAGCCGGACCCGGCACCGGACGAGCCGCAGCCGTCGGGGCCCGCACCGGCACCGGGGCCCGCACCCGCACCGCGGCTGGCCGAGCTGTGGCCGACGAGCCCGCCCCCACCCGGCTCGGGTCCGGTGGACGAGCCGGTGGCCGGGTCGCCGCACGAGCAGGAGCACCCGCACACCCACGCGCACCGCTCGGGGTACCTCGCCGCGACCTACCCCGCCGAGGGCTTCGGCGCCCAGCCCGAGGAGCCGCCCGCGCCGTGGGTGCGACCGGCTCCCGGGGCGCCGGGTCCGTACCCCGGTGCGCCCGGCCCGTACCCGGGAGCGGCCGGCCCGTACCCCGGTGGACCCGGCCCGCACCCCGGTGGACCCGGCCCGCACCCCGGTGGACCCGGCCCGTACCCCGGCGCAGCCGGTCCGTACCCGGCGCCCGGGGCGCCGTACCCCGGCGCTCCCAGCCCGTACCCGGGCGCTCCTGGCCCCTACCCCGGAGCGCCGGGCACCTACCCGCCGCCCTCGGGGTACGCGGGCCCCACGCCCTACGGCACGCCCCCGTACGGGTGGGCTGCGCCCCCGCCGCCGTACGACGGGATGTCGATCGCGTCCCTCATGGTCGGGGCGGGCGGCCTGCTGACGTGCTTCGGCGTCGTGGTGGGGCCGGTGGCGCTCGGCCTCGGCATCGTCGGCATGCTGCGCACGCGTGACCGGGGCACGCGCGGGCGCGGTCTGGCGATCGCGGGGATCGTCACGGGCTCGATCGGGACGATCATCACGCTGCTGTTCCTCATCGGCCTCGCAGCCGACCCGCAGGGGTTCCTCCGATGAGCACCGGGACGGGCGGGTACTACCCGCAGGAGCCCTACTACGCCCCCGGCTGGTCCGCGCCCGCGGCGCCCGAGCCCCCGCGGCGCAGCCGCCGGGGTCGGTGGGTCGCCGTCGTCGCGATCGCGCTGCTCGTGCTCGGCCTGCTCACCTGGGGCCTCGTCACGCTGCGGCTCAGCATGCAGACGCGCACGCTCGGCGCCGTCGAGGAGCCCACGACGACGCACAGCCGCCGGCTCGACGTCGGCCACTGCCTCGCGACGCTCCCGGGCGACGGCGACGTCGCGAGCGTCGACCTCGTGCCGTGCGCGGACCCGCACGCGGCCGAGGTGGTCGGCGTGCACACGTTCCGGGCGGACGCGTGGCCGGGCCGCGACGCCGTCGAGGCCGACGCCGTCGCGGCGTGCGAGATGGACACGCGTCAGGCCGAGCTCGGCTTCCGCCCCGTCGTCTGGACGCCGTCGGAGTCGAGCTGGGGCCAGGGCGACCGCCGCGGCCTGTGCCTCGCCGCCCTGGACGAGGGCACGGCGCGCGGCTCCTTCACGACGGCGGACGACGTCACGGTCGACTGACCCGCCCCCCACTCCGCCCCGGACGGGGTCCGGAGGTCGCGGGATGCGACGGTCACGCGGCCGTGAGCACCAGCCCGCTGCGCTGCTCGGCACCCGGCTGCACGTCGAGGCCGGAGTCGTCGCGGTCGACCGTCACCGTGCCGCCGTCGTGCACCTCGCCCGCGAGCAGCATCCGCGCGAGGCGGTCGCCGATCTCGCGCTGCACGAGGCGTCGCAGCGGACGCGCGCCGTAGGCCGGGTCGAAGCCCTCGAGCGCGAGCCACTCGCGCGCGGCGGGCGTGACCTCGAGCGTGAGCCGCCGGTCCGCGAGCCGCTCGGCGAGCCGCGCGATCTGCAGGTCGACGATGCTGCCCAGCTCCTCGAGCGACAGCGCGTCGAAGAGCACGACGTCGTCGAGCCGGTTGAGGAACTCGGGCTTGAAGGCCGACCGGACGGCGCTCATGACGGCCTCGCGCTTGGCGCCCGCGTCCAGCAGCGGGTCGACGAGGAACTGCGACCCGAGGTTGGACGTCAGGACCAGGATCACGTTGCGGAAGTCGACCGTGCGGCCCTGACCGTCGGTGAGCCGCCCGTCGTCGAGCACCTGCAGCAGGATGTCGAACACCTCGGGGTGCGCCTTCTCGACCTCGTCGAGGAGCACGACCGAGTAGGGCCGACGGCGCACGGCCTCGGTGAGCTGACCGCCCTCCTCGTACCCGACGTAGCCGGGAGGTGCGCCGACGAGACGCGCGACCGAGTGCTTCTCGCCGTACTCCGACATGTCGATGCGGACCATCGCCCGCTCGTCGTCGAAGAGGAAGTCGGCGAGCGCCTTGGCGAGCTCCGTCTTGCCCACGCCCGTGGGTCCCAGGAAGAGGAAGGAGCCCGTCGGCCGGTCCGGGTCGGCGATGCCCGCGCGCGAGCGCCGGACCGCGTCCGACACGGCCGCGACGGCCTTCCGCTGGCCGATGAGGCGCTCGCCCAGCACGTCCTCCATCCGCAGCAGCTTCGCGGTCTCCCCCTCGAGCAGGCGCCCGGTCGGGATGCCCGTCCAGGCGGACACGACCTCGGCGATCTCGTCGGTGCCGACCTTCTCGGCGATCATCGGCGCCTCGGCCGGACCCTCGCCCGCGGGGCGGTTCTGCTCGGCCACCTCCGCCTCGGCGATCTCCTTCTCGACCGCCGGGATCTCGCCGTAGAGCAGGCGCGAGGCCGTCGCGAGGTCGCCCTCGCGCTGCGACCGCTCGGCCGCGACCTTGAGCTCGTCGAGGCGAACGCGCAGCTCGCCGACCCGGTTCTGGCCGGCCTTCTCGCGCTCCCAGCGCGCGGTGAGCGCAGCGAGCTCCTCGCGCCGGTCGGCGAGCTCGGCGCGCAGCTTCTCGAGCCGGTCGCGCGAGCCGGGGTCCGCCGTCTCGTCGCCGTCCGCGGCCTCGGCGAGGTACGACTCCTCCATGGTGAGGCGGTCGACGGCGCGACGGAGCGCGTCGATCTCGACCGGCGAGGAGTCGAGCTCCATCCGCAGGCGCGACGCGGCCTCGTCGACCAGGTCGATCGCCTTGTCGGGGAGCTGGCGCGCGGGGATGTAGCGGTCGGCGAGCGTGGCGGCCGCGACGAGCGCGGCGTCGGCGATGCCGACCTTGTGGTGGGCCTCGTAGCGCTCCTTGAGCCCGCGCAGGATCGCGACGGTGTCCTCGACCGACGGCTCGCCGACGAAGACCTGCTGGAACCGCCGCTCGAGCGCCGGGTCCTTCTCGATCCGCTCGCGGAACTCGTCGAGCGTCGTCGCACCGACCATGCGCAGCTCACCGCGCGCGAGCATGGGCTTGAGCATGTTGCCCGCGTCCATCGACCCTTCCGACGCGCCCGCGCCGACGACGGTGTGCAGCTCGTCGATGAAGGTGACGACCTCGCCGTCGGACGCCTTGATCTCCTCCAGCACCGCCTTGAGGCGCTCCTCGAACTCGCCGCGGTACTTCGCGCCCGCGACCATCGAAGCGAGGTCGAGCGCGATGAGGCGCTTGCCGCGCAGGGACTCCGGCACGTCGCCCGCGACCATGCGCTGGGCGAGGCCCTCGACCACGGCGGTCTTGCCGACGCCCGGCTCGCCGATGAGGACGGGGTTGTTCTTGGTGCGCCGCGAGAGCACCTGGACGACGCGGCGGATCTCGGCGTCGCGGCCGATCACCGGGTCGAGCCGGCCCTCGCGCGCGGAGGCCGTGAGGTCGACGCCGTACTTCTCGAGCGCCTTGTAGGTGCCCTCGGGGTCCGGCGTCGTCACGCGGGCGGAGCCGCGGACCGTGGGCAGCGCGGCCGCGAGCGCGTCGCGCGTCGCGCCCGCGGAGTGCAGGGCCTGTGCGGCCGGGGACTGCCCGGCGGCGATCCCGAGGAGCAGGTGCTCGGCCGAGACGTACTCGTCGCCGAGCGCGGTCGCCTCCTGGCCCGACGCCGTGATCACCGCGGACATCGCGCGCGACGGCGACGGCTGGGACACCGTCCCGCCCGAGGCGGAGGGGAGCGTGGCCCTCAGGGCGCCGACGCGCTGCGCGAGCGCCGCACGGTCGACGCCGACGGCGTCGAGCAGCGCGGTCGCGACCCCGCCCGGCTGGGCGAGGAGCGCCTCGAGGAGGTGCACCGGCTCGAGCTGGGGGTTCCCGGCCGCCGACGCAGCCTGGATCGCCGCAGCGAGAGCCTCCTGCGACTTGGTCGTGAACTTCTGGTCCATCGGTGTCGTGCCCTTCGTCCTGTCCTGCCGGTGGGTCCGTCGACCCTCAGCGGGTTCAACGCGACCAGACTTGAGTCTATTCCGCTCAACTCTGATCCGCGACCGCCTGGCGAGGCGGTCCCGGGCACTCCCCGTCCGGGACGCGGCCTCGCCGTCCTGGGCCTCACGTCCCTCGCCACGCCGTGCCCCTCCCGGCAGGATGGGGGTCGGCCGGGAACCGGCCGCGACCCCGAGAGGAGGCACCCGTGCCGATCATCGTCGGCTGGACGCCCACGCCCGAGGGCGACGCCGCCCTGACCCACGCGATCGCCGAGGCCTCCGCCCACGGCTCCGAGCTGATGGTCGTCAACGTCTCCCCGACGAGCGACCCGTCGTCGGCCACCTTCGCGAGCGACCACGAGATGACGGCCGCTCGAGGCCGGCTCGACGAGTCGGGCGTGCCGTACACGCTCCGCCAGCTCGTCCGCGGCAAGGACGTCGCCGAGGAGATCGTCGACCTCGCGGGCGAGCTCGACGCCGAGCTCGTCGTGATCGGTCTGCGCTCCCGCAGCCCCGTCGGCAAGCTGCTCCTCGGCAGCCGCTCCCAGTCGATCCTGCTCGACGCCCCGTGCCCGGTCCTGGCGGTCAAGGCCAAGAAGCCGGCCTGACCGCTCACTCCCCACAGACGCGGACGCAGACGCAGACTGGAGCGTTCCCGTGGGACACGCGGGCGTGTCACCACGGGAACGCTCCGGTGTGCGGGCGGACGGGTGGGTCAGTCCGTGCTGCGGACGATGGTGCGGATCCCGACCGCGAGGCCGACGGCGGCCGTGGCGAGCGCGGCCACGAAGCCCTGCAGCGCCGTCGTGCCGAGGTCCCCGGCGAACAGCGCGCGCTCCGCGTCGACCACGTACGCGACCGGGTTGAGGCTCGCCGCGACCTGCATCCAGCGCGGGCCGGCGTCGATCGGCAGCAGCATCCCGGACAGGATCATCGCCGGGAACAGCACCGTCTGCTGGACCATCCAGAACATCCACTCCTGCTTGCGGACGGCGATCGCGAGCGCGTAGCTGAGCGACCCGAGCCCGACGCCGAGCAGCGCGAGCAGCAGCAGGCCGAGTGGACCGCCGACGGGGTCGACGGAGAACCCGAACGGCAGCATGACCGCGATCACGAGCAGCGACTGCGCGACGACGGGTGCCATCTCCTTGAGCGAGCGCCCGACGAGCTGCGCCGACCGTGCCAGGGGTGTCACCAGGAGCCGCTCGTGCGCGCCGGTCTGCATCTCGAACTGGAGGTTGGACCCGGTCGTCGACGTCCCGAAGAGGGTCGTCATGACCAGGATCGCGGGCACGAACCACTGCCAGACGTCCGGCCCGATGGCGTCGGAGCCGCCCGTCGAGCCCACGAGCAGCGGACCGAACAGGCCCAGGAAGACCAGCGGCTGGACCAGCCCGAACACGAGGCCGAACGGCTCGCGGACGACCGGCCGCAGCTCGCGGGCCATGACGAGCCCGACGTCACGGGCCCAGCTGCGCCGGACGTCGGGCGTCCCGAGGTCGACGGTCCGGGCGGCGATCGGGGCGTGCGTGGTGCTCATGCTGCGTCCTTCCCGGCGGCGCGGTCGCCGTCGTGGGTCTCGGGTCCTTCGCGGAGGCTGCGGCCCGTGAGGGCCAGGAAGACGTCGTCGAGCGTCGGGCTGGTCGAGCGCGCACCGACGACGTCGACCGCGGCGCGGTCGGCCCCACGCACCAGCTCGACGACGGCCGCGTCGCCGTCGGCCACGCGCGCCGTGACGGTCGCGCCGTCGACGTGCACCTCGCGCGCACCCGGGAGGGCCGCGACGAGCGTCGCGAGGCGCGGCGCCTCGGCGGACGCCGCGGCCTGCACGGTGACGCGGTCCCCCGCCAGGTCGCGCTTGAGGGCGCGCGGCGTGTCGTCCGCGATGACCCGGCCGTGGTCGACGACGACGACGCGCTCGGCCATCGTGTCCGCCTCGTCGAGGTAGTGCGTGGTCAGGACGAGCGTCATGGCGTGCTCGCGGCGCAGCCGCACGATGTGCTCCCACAGGTTCGCGCGGTTGTGCGGATCCAGCCCGGTCGACGGCTCGTCCAGGAAAAGCAGCCGGGGCGCGTGGACGAGCCCGAGCGCGACGTCGAGCCGGCGCCGCTGACCGCCCGAGAGGTCCGAGACCTTGCGGCTCGAGAGGTCGGTGAGGTCGAGCGCCTCGAGCAGCTCACCCGTCCGGCGCCGTGCGGCACGCCGGTCGAGGCCGTAGATCACGCCCTGGGTCGTCAGCTCGTCGGCGGCGCGCTGCTGGTGGCCCGCGCCGTTGCCCTGGCCGACGTAGCCGATGTGCCGGCGCACCTGCGCCGGCTGCCGCACGACGTCGAAGCCGGCGACCTCGGCCGTGCCCGCCGTGGGCCGGATGAGGCTCGTCAGCATGCGCATGGTGGTCGTCTTGCCGGCGCCGTTGGGGCCGAGCACGGCCACGAGCTCGCCGGGTGCGACGTCGAGGTCGATGCCGCGGACCGCGTGGACGGTCTGCGTGCGGCACACCGTGAAGTCCTTGGTGAGCCCGCGGGTCCGGATCATGTCTGCTCCTTCGTTTCGGGACACCTCCACTCTCCGCCGGGTAGCGGCCAGATCCTGTCCGCTACCTGGAGCAGAATCGCGGGCATGAGCTCGCCGTCGGCACGCCTCCTCTCGCTGCTCTCGCTGCTCCAGTCGCGTCGCGACTGGCCGGGCGGCACGCTCGCGGACCGGCTCGGCGTCAGCGACCGGACGGTGCGCCGGGACGTCGACCGCCTGCGCGAGCTCGGCTACCCCGTGCTCGCGACGAAGGGGCCGGACGGCGGCTACCGGCTCGAGGCCGGCACGTCGATGCCACCGCTGCTCTTCGACGACGAGCAGGCGGTCGCGGTCACGGTCGCGCTGCAGACCGCGGCGACGGGGGTCGACGGGCTCGACGACGCCGCGCTCCGGGCGCTGACCACGGTGCGCCAGGTCATGCCGGCGCGGCTGCGAGCGCGGGTGGATGCGCTCCAGGTCACGGCGGTGTCGCGTCCCCGCCGCATCGCCGTCGACGCCGAGCGCCTGCTCGCCGTGGGGGCGGCGGTGCGCTCCCGCGAGGTGCTCCGGTTCGACTACGAGTCGACCGGCGGCGGCGAGGCGGACCGGCCGCCTCGGCGGGTGGAGCCCCACCACCTGGTCACGTGGGGCGCCCGCTGGTACCTGGTCGGGTGGGACCTCGAGCGCGCGGACTGGCGCACGTTCCGCGTCGACCGGATGACGCCGCGGACGCCGACCGGCCCGCGGTTCACGCCGCGTCCGCTGCCGGCCGACGACGTCGCCGCCTGGATCGCGGAGCGCTTCACGGCGACGCGATGGCCGTGCACCGGCGAGGCGGTGCTGCACGCGGACGCCGCGAGCATCACCCGGTGGGCGGGCGGGCAGGCCGTCGTCGAGCCGCTCGCGGCGGACCGCTGCCGCGTCGTCGCGGGCTCGTGGTCCTGGCAGGGGCTGGCGGCGTGGCTCGGGCTGTTCGGCTGCGACGTCGACGTCGTCGGTCCCGCCGAGCTGCGCGACGCCACGCGCGAGCTGGCCGACCGCTACGCGCGCGCGGCAGGGCCCGACGGCGACCGCGCGCCTCACCCGACCGGCGCGTGACGCGCCCGGCCCACCGCGCCAGGATGGTCGGGCGCCCACGCGACCGACGCGCGGCCCCGCGCGACCGACGCCCCGACAGGAGCACCGTGACCCTTCCTGCGACCGAGCCCGGCCCCGACCGCCGACCCGGCGACGGCGCGGCGCCGCGCGACGTGCCCGGCGACTGGCGCCCCGACGTGCTCGGCGAGGACTGGGAGGCGCTGACCCTGCCGCTCCGCCCCGACGAGCAGGGCGAGGGCGTCGCCACGCTGGTCCGCCGCCGGAGCCCGCGGCACCGCCGCGCGGTGCTGTACGTGCACGGGTACGTGGACTACTTCTTCCAGCGGCACCTCGGCGAGGCGTGGGAGGAGATGGGCTACAGCTTCTACGCGCTCGACCTGCGTGCGTACGGACGGTCGCTGCTGCCGCACCAGATCCCCAACTACACGACCGAGCTCGCCACGCACGCGGAGGAGCTCGAGCTGGCCGTGCGGCTGCTGCGCGACGCGGGCCACACGGTCGTCGTCGGCCACGGGCACTCGACGGGCGGTCTGATCCTGAGCCTGTGGGCGCACGCCCGCCGGGGCAGTGGCGTCGTCGACGCGCTCGTGCTCAACAGCCCGTGGTTCGACCTCAACCGGGGCTGGGTCGACCGGGTTCTGACGACCCGCGCGGTCGACGTGATCGGCGGGGTCGCGCCGCGCGTCGTCGTCGGGCAGGTCAGCCACCACTACGGCGAGGGCCTCCACCGGGACTCGGGCGGCGCGTGGGACTACGACCTGACCCTGAAGCCGCACCGAGGGTTCGGCGTCCGCGCCGGCTGGATCCGGAGCGTCCGGCGCGCGCACCACGCCGTCGCCCGCGGGCTCGCGGTGGACGTCCCGGTGCTGGTCTGCACGAGCGACGCGACCGGCCCGGCCGACCGGCTGCACGACGCGCTGGACCGCACGGACAGCGTGCTCGCCGTCGAGCACATCCTCGAGCGTGCGCCGCGGCTCGGCCCGGACGTCACGGTGGTCCAGGTGCCCGGGGGCATCCACGACCTCGCGCTGTCCGCCGAGCCGGCCCGCCGGACGTACCTCGACGCGATCCGGACCTTCCTGCGCGAGCGGCTGCCGGAGGCGTGAACGCACCGACCCCGGCCACCACAGGCGGCCGGGGTCGGGGATGCAGGGTGCTGCGTCAGCGGTTCGCGCCCTCGAGGGTGCTCGTGAGGCCACCGGCCTCGTCGACCGCGAGGCAGAGGATCTCGCGGTCCTCGAGCTCGGACCAGCTCATCTCCGAGGGGCCGATCGACTGGAAGTAGATCTCCGACTCGTCGTAGGACATCCCGATGAACGACTCGAACTCGGTGTAGCAGAACTCGTCGGCCGCGGCCGTGATCGCCTCGTCGCCCGGCCACTCGCCGTCGTCCATGGTCGTGGAGGCGTAGATCTCGGTGTCGTGCGGCTCGGAGCACGGGACGGTCGGGACCGTCTCGATCTCGTTGCCGAGCTCGGCCGAGATCATGCAGTCGCCGACGGCGATGCTGAAGACGTCGGCGTCGCTGGCCTCGGTGATCTCGCCGGTCTCCTCGTCGCGCACGGCGGCCTCGGGGCCGCAGGCGGACAGGGTCAGTGCGGCCGCTACGAGCGTGACGGCAGCGGCGGACGTACGTGTGATGCGCATGGGTTCCCCTCGGTGTCGACAGGCACCCGTGCGCCTGGCGGGCGGAGCCTACCGATCAACGAACGCCCCGTGCGCGCACCACCGCGTGTGCGGACGGGTGAAACCTGCGACGGGTACCGTGCGGGCGACCCCGTTCCCCGCCCGCAGCTGCGAGACCCCATGCCCGAGCCCGGCTTCTCCTTCGGCGCCCCGACGCCGCACGGGCCGCTGCGCACCTTCCACCCGCGCCGCGCGCCGCTCGGTCCGGCCCGCCGGGACGCGCTCGAGCGGCTGTGGCCGGAGCTGGGTCTCTCCGTGCACGACGCCGCCTCGCGCGACGGCGCGCTGGACCGGCGCGCCCTGTTCGGCCGCGACGCGCCGCTCGTCGTCGAGATCGGCTCGGGCATGGGTGAGGCCGTCGCCGCGATGGCGGCGGCGGACCCGGGGCGCGACTACCTCGCGGTCGAGGCGCACCTGCCGGGCATCGCCAACCTGCTGCTCCGGCTCGAGGCGGCCGGCATCGGCAACGTGCGGGTCGCGCACGGCGACGCGCTCGAGCTGCTGCGCCGCTGCGTCCCCGAGGCGTCCCTGGACGCCGTGCACGTCTTCTTCCCCGACCCGTGGCCGAAGGCACGGCACCACAAGCGGCGGATCATCGCGCCCGAGCACGTCGCGCTCCTGCGCTCGCGCCTCGTCCCCGGCGGCGTGCTGCACTGCGCGACCGACTGGCTCCCGTACGCCGAGGTCATGCTCGAGGTGCTGGGCGCGGACCCGGGGCTCGAGAACCCCTACGGCGGCTTCGCGCCACGGCCGGCGCACCGCCCCGTGACGCACTTCGAGCAGCGCGGGCTCGACCTCGGTCACGAGGTGCGCGACGTCGTCGTCCGCCGCACCACCCGCTGACCCCAGCGCCCCCGAGCCCTCGCGCCCCGTCCGCCGGCCAGCCCTGCGGCGGTCGCGGCGGCTCCCGCGAGCATCCGTGCAGATACCGGCGTCAGTTCCGTGCCGCAACGCCCACGAGCTCGAACGCGAACATCTGGACCGGGCGGGCGGACGGGGTGCCGCGCCTGGTGGCGCCGCGGAGGCGGGGTCAGCCGGAGGTGAGGGCGGCGCGCGGGTGGTCGGCTAGCGCTGGGACTTCATGAGGGAGCCGACGACGCCGCCTGCGGGGTCGCTGACGATGCACAGCAGCTCGCGGTCCCGGAGCTGGTCCCACGACTCGGCGGTCGGGTAGAGGTAGGTGAAGCCGAGCTGGGAGTCCTCGTACGCGGTGCCGACGAACCTGCTGAACTCGCCGTAGCAGAAGTCGTCGGCCTCGGCCATGGCCCGCTTCTCGCCAGGGAACTCCGACCCGGTCATCTGGCTGACGGCGTACGCCTCGCTGTCGTGCGGGCTGGCGCACGGCGTCACGTGGACGGTCCAGACCTCGACCGTCTCGTCCTCGGGCGCGTCCCAGTCGAGCGTCAGGCAGTCGCCGACCCGCAGGCTCATCGCGTCGACGTCGCCCTCCTCGACGATCGCGCCCGAGCCGTCGCGCACGGGCTGGGGCGCCTCGCCCGCGAGCACGTCGCCCAGCACGGCGCAGCCGCTGAGGCCCAGGGCGAGCGCGGCCGCAGCAGCGAGCGTGCGTGCCGCGCCTGCCGCGCGCGTGACGCCTGCCGCGCGCGTGACGCCGGCCGTTCCCGTGACGCCGGGCGTTCCCGTGACGCGTGCCGTACTCATGACCACCCCTGCTCGAGCTCGCGACCGGGCAGGCGCACCGGGCGGCCGCACGCTACCGACCGGCCACGCGCCGTCGGCAGAGCCGTCCGGCTGGTCCGCCGGGTGAACCTCAGGCAGTCACCTCGTCAGCGACCACGCACGTCGTCCGCCGCCGACCAGCCGTCGACCCGTCAGGTCGTCGCGGCGAGCAGCACGGTGCCGTCGCTCGCGCGGAGCTCGACCTCGACGATCTCGTCGCGCCGCAGGAGGGTCGAGGCCGGGACCGTCACCTCACGGTCGGAGACCGCGCCCCACGTGGCCACCTCCTCCGTGTTGCCGGCGGCGTCGCGGAGCACGAGCGCGTACCAGGGCGCAGGCCCCGGCTCCCCGTACTGCCCGTCCCCGTCACCCGAACCGGAGCCGGAGCCGCCACCGTGCCGGCAGACCAGGTCGATGCGCGTCCCCCAGGCGACCTCGTCGAGCCGGACGGTGGCGGTCACGGCCGTGTCGACGACGGGGCTGAGCTCGATCGCCTCCCCCGCGACCGGCACGGTCTCGACCGTGCGCCACGGCACCGGTACCGGGCTCCCCGGCAGGACGAGCAGCGCGGCGACGGCGGCCGCCGCCGCCAGCCCGACCGCGGCCCAGCGCCGACGACGTCGCACGGCCTCCTCGCGCCGCGCGACCCGCAGCAGGTCCGCGAGGAGCAAGGCGGGCGGCTCGTGGTCGACCCGGAACGCCTCGTGGCCGAGGCCCGCGCCCGCGGCGACGTCGCTCACGAGCTCGGCCGGCACCTGGTCGAGCAGGGCCGGGATCGCGGCGACCTCGTCGACCGCGGTCCGGCACTCGGCGCACGTGCGCAGGTGGGCCTCGAACGCGTCCCGCTCGCGCCGGTCGAGCGCGCCGACGACGTACGCGCCGGCGTCGGCGTCCCACCGCTCGTGGCTCACCGGGTCACCCCCATCTCCTGAAGCACGAGCCGCAGCGAGCGCAGCGCGTAGTGCGTCCGGGACTTGACGGTGCCCTCCGGGACACCGAGCTGGCGCGCGGCCTCGGCAACCGACCGGCCGCGGTAGTAGCAGAGCAGGATCACCTGGCGGTGCTCGACGGAGAGCCGCGCGAGCGCGTCGGCCACGAGCCAGCCCTCGAGCATCTCGTCGGTGCGCGACGCGTCGGGCTCGCGCGGCTCGGGCACCTCGTCCGCGAGCACCTCCCGCCGTGACCGCCCCGAGCGCCACTCGTCGATGACCAGGTGGCGCGCCACGGTGAACAACCACGCCCGGGTCGCGCCGCTCGAGCCCTCGAGCACCCGCGGCGAGCGCCAGGCGCGCAGCAGCGTCTCCTGCACGACGTCCTCGGCGTGCGCCCGGTCGCCACCGGTGAGGCGCAGCACGTACCCCCACAGGGCCTTGGCGTGCTCCCCGTGCAGGGCGATCATGAGGTCCGACGCGCTCACGGTCACGGCGCGCTCACCGACATGCTGGCCTCTCGCGGCACCTGCGGAGGGACGGATGTGCCAGACCAGTGAACCAGAGCGCCGTCTGCTGCGTCCCTAGGGGTGACAGCGGTGGAGCCCGGCGGCCGCAGCGGCCGGCCGGGACCGACGGCGGAGGAGACCAGCATGGACGCCAGGACGTACGCAGGACGCCGGACCATCGGCAACGCGGCGCGGGGCCTCGCGGCGGCCTCGGTGCTGCTCTCGGCCGTCGTGCACCTCGACCTCTGGACGCTCGGGCTGAGCGCCCACCCCGTCCTCGGGCCGGGCTTCATGGCGACGTTCGTGGGCGGACTCGTCGTCGCGGTCGCGCTCCTGGTCTGGGACCACTGGCTGCCCGTGCTCGCGGCGATCGGGTTCGGCGCGGCGACGCTCGCGGCGTACGTCATGGCGCTCACGGTCGGGTTCCTCGGCGTGCAGGAGGCCGGTGGGGGGACGCCCGCGGTGCTGTCGCTCGTGTCCGAGTCGGCGGCCGTCGTCCTCGGCCTGGTGGCACTCGTGGCCGAGCGAGGGGTGCGCCGCCGGTCCGCCGACGACGCCTCCCCCGCCCGCACGCGTGCCGCGGGGCTCACGCCTCCACGACCTGCCCGTCCCTGACCTCGACCGCGACGGCGTCGAGGGGGCGCGTGGCCGGGCCCATGACGGGCTCACCCGTGTCCAGGTGGAACGCCGAGGCGTGGCACGGGCACTTGAGCTCGCCCTCGCCGGGCGCGACCGCGCAGCCCTGGTGCGTGCACACCGAGCTGAAGCACCGCACCTCGCCCTCCGTCGGCTGGGTCACGAGGACCGTGTCCCCCGCGCTCGTGGTCGCGACGACGGCGCCGCCCACGGGCACGTCCGCGAGCGCGACGAGGCCCCCTGAGCCCGACCCCTCGCCGTCGCCACCGGCCGCGTCGCCTGTCGGCGTCCCACCGCCGTCGCCACCGCCGGGCGCGCACGCCACGAGGGCGACCGCCCCGGCCGCGGCCACCGACCCCGCGAGGAAGGCTCTGCGCGACGCCCCGCCGTGCCGTGCGCAGGCTCCCGCGCACGTCGCCGCGACGACGTCGTCCCTCTCGACCGTCTCCGTCATGCCCTGCCCCTCTCGTGAACACGCTTCCGTCGTCCAGATATACGCAGCGGGCACCGGGATGGTTCACGTCCGTCGCGGGGTCCCTGCCGAATGCGACGGGCGGGCGCCCACGATGCCGTGACCTGCGCCACTGCACGCCGTGCGTCCGGGTGAACGGGGGTCGGATCACCCTCTTGCGTGCTCAACCCGCTCGCAGAAGTCCCGATGACCAGGGTGTGACTGCGAATGTGACCTCGACGACCGCCCCCGAGCGCGACGCCCTCGTGGCGCGCCTGGAGGCACAGCTGGCCGACACGCGGCTCCAGCTCGAGGACGCCCTCCGTCAGCGCTGTGCGGCCGAGACCCGGGCCCGGACCGCCGAGGCCGCGATCCTCGCGGTGCGCTCGGTGGTCGCCGCCGTCTCCTGACCGCGCCCGCCGTCGGAGCCCGGCCCCGACGCCGCCGTCGGAGACCTACTCGAACGCGCGGTTGGCGAGGTCCTCGAAGATCAGCAGCGTGTGCGTCGTGAGCACGCCGGGGATGCCCTGGAGCACGTCGAGCACCACGCGCCGCAGCGTCTCGTTGTCCGTCGTTCGCACGAGCAGGATGACGTCGGCGTCGCTGCCGCCGACGAGCGCCATGTGCTTGACCTCCGGGACGTGCCGCAGCCGCTCGGTGAGGTCGCGCCACGAGTTCTGCCGCACGGTCAGCGTCACGTAGGCCGACGTCCCGAGCCCGCTGCGCAGCGGGTTCACGACGGCGGTGAAGCCCTCGAGCACACCCGCCTCGCGCAACCGCTCGATCCGGCTGTAGGCGTGCCCGCGGGACACGTTCACCTTCTCCGCGAGCGCCCGCACGGAGATCCGGCCGTCGACCGTCAGCTCGTGCAGGATGCGCCGGTCCGTCTCGTCGAGGACGACGTCGTCCATCTGTCTCTCCCAGCCCGCCGGCAAGGGGTGGCGGAGATCACACTGTAGCCGGGGCCTCGGTCCCGGCGGCCGAGTGTCACGAGTACGGCCCTCGGCGACATCACATCGGTCACGACGGGCCATGATCTGAGCAGGCTCTCAGCGTGGAGGTGCTCGATGTCGTCGTCCCTGGAGTCCGTCCTGGACACTGTCCGGCTGATCGACCCGGACGGCTCCCCCGTGCCGCCGGACCGCTACCCGTCGGACCGGTACGCGATCCCCGCCGACGCCGACCTCGTCGCCCGGTACCGCTCGATGGTGCTGGGCCGGCGGATCAACGACCAGGCGAGCGCGCTCACGCGCCAGGGCCGGCTCGCGGTCTACCCCTCCTCGCACGGCCAGGAGGCGTGCCAGGTCGCGGCCGCTGCGGCGCTGCGGCCCGGCGACTGGCTCTTCCCGACCTATCGCGACACGGTCGCGGTCATGGAGCGCGGGGTCGACCCTGTCGAGATCCTCACGTGGCTCAAGGGTGACCGGCACTGCGCCTACGACCCGCTCGAGCACCACGTCGCGCCGCAGACGACGCCGCTCGCCACGCAGCTCCTGCACGCGGTGGGCGTCGCGCACGCCGGGCGGCTGCAGGGTCAGGACGTCGTCGCCATGGCCCTGTGCGGCGACGGCGCCACGAGCGAGGGCGACTTCCACGAGGCGCTGAACTTCGCCGCCGTCTTCCGCGCGCCCGTCGTCTTCCTCGTGCAGAACAACAAGTACGCGATCTCGGTCCCGCTCTCGCGGCAGACGGCGGCGCCGTCGCTCGCGCACAAGGGCGTCGGCTACGGCGTGCCGGCGGTCCTCGTGGACGGCAACGACGTCGCCGCGCTCGACGCCGTGCTGCGCGAGGCGGTCGCGCACGCCGCGGCCGGCGGCCGGCCGGTGCTCGTGGAGGCCGACACGTACCGCGTCCAGGCGCACACGAACGCCGACGACCCGACGCGCTACCGGACCGAGGCGGAGGTCGAGGAGTGGCGCCCGCGCGACCCGATCGCCCGGCTGCGCACCTACCTGCGCGCCCGCGGCGCGCTCGACGACGCGCAGGAGGCGACGATCACGGCCGAGGCCGAGGCGCTCGCGGCGACCGTGCGCGACGGCGTCTCGCACGGGCCGGCGCCCGACCCGGACGACCTCTTCGAGCACGTGTTCAGCGCGATGACCCCGCAGCTGCGGGCGCAGCGCGACCTGCTCCGCGAGGAGCTCGTCGCGGAGGGAGCGGACCGATGACCAAGATGACGATGGTGGGCGCGCTCAACGCGGCCCTGCGCGACGCGATGGTCGAGGACCCGCGGGTCGTCGTGTTCGGCGAGGACGTCGGCCCGCTGGGCGGCGTCTTCCGCGTGACCGACGGCCTGACCGCCGAGTTCGGCGAGGACCGGTGCTTCGACACGCCGCTCGCCGAGTCCGGCATCGTCGGGATGGCGATCGGGATGGCGATGAACGGCATGCGCCCGGTCGTCGAGATGCAGTTCGACGCGTTCGCGTACCCCGCGTTCGAGCAGGTCGCGAGCCACCTCGCCAAGATCGGCAACCGCACGCACGGCAAGGTGCGCCTGCCCGTCGTCGTGCGGATCCCCTACGGCGGCGGCATCGGCGGGGTCGAGCACCACTGCGACTCGTCCGAGGCGTACTACGCCCACACCCCCGGGCTCACGGTCGTCACGCCGGCGACCAACGAGGACGCCTACGGCCTGCTCCGCGCGGCCATCGCCGGGAGCGACCCGGTGATCTTCTTCGAGCCGAAGAAGCAGTACTTCACGAAGGAGGAGGTCGACGTCACGGCGGACGTGCCGCCGATCGGCCGGGCGGTGGTGCGCCGCGAGGGCACCGACGCCACGCTCATCGCCTACGGGCCGGCCGTGCCGGTCGCGCTCGCCGCGGCCGAGCAGGCGCAGCGCGAGGGCCGCAGCCTCGCGGTGGTCGACGTCCGCTCGATCGTCCCGTTCGACGACGCGACCGTGACCGCCGCGGTGCGCGCGACGGGACGCGCCGTCGTCGTCGCCGAGGCGCAGGGCTTCGCGTCCGTGGCGTCCGAGATCGTGGCGCGCGTGACGGAGCAGTGCTTCCACCACCTCGCCGCGCCCGTGCGACGCGTGACGGGCTTCGACATCCCGTTCCCGCCGCCCAAGCTCGAGCGGCACCACCTGCCGTCGGTGAACCGCATCCTCGACACCGTCGACGAGCTGCAGTGGGACGAGTCGTGACCGAGGTCTTCACGCTGCCGGACCTGGGCGAGGGCCTCGAGGAGGCCGAGCTCGTCCGGTGGCTCGTGCGGGTGGGCGACACGGTCGCGGTGGACGGGCCGGTCGCCGAGGTCGAGACGGCCAAGGCGATGGTCGAGGTCCCGTGCCCGTACGCGGGCGTGGTCGCGCGTCTGCACGGCGAGGCGGGCGACGTCATCGCGGTCGGGTCGCCGTTGGTCTCGGTCGACCCTGCGGCCGCGCCGACGGCCGAGCCCGAGCCCGAGCCCGTGGTCGAGCGCGCCGCCGAGCCCGTGGCGGCGAGCACCGGCTCGGGCAACGTGCTCATCGGCTACGGCACGTCCGACGCTCCGGTCGCGGGGGCGGGCCGGCGTGCCCTGCGCCGTGCGGCGGCTCGCGCCGGGCACGACGAGCGCACCGAGCACCAGGTGCTCCGCGAGGCGGACGCGAGCCGCGTGGGCGCGAGCGGAGCGGGCACGCGCAGCGCTGGCGTCAGCACGGGACGCCCGGAGCGGAGGACGATCGCCGTCGCCTCGCCGATCGTCCGGTCGCTCGCCAAGGCGCACGACGTCGACCTCGCCCGGCTCGACGGGACCGGCCCGGGCGGCGTGATCACGCGCAGCGATGTCGAGCGTGCAGCGCGCCAGGCCGAGTGCGGGCGGGTCCAGGCGACGCGTCCCGCCGCCGCCGTCGCACGGCACGACGCGGCGACGGACGGCACCCCGGCCGCCGCTCCGGCTCCGGCTCCGGCTCCGGCTCCGGC
>NZ_JACVQL010000094.1 GCF_019733465.1 Actinotalea ferrariae
TCGTCGACGGCTGGCGCAGGCCGGCCGAGACGACGGCGATCCGGCGGGTCATCGCGTCACCTCCCGCGTGGACGGTCGCGTCGCGACCGCCGCCGGCCGCCGCGACCCGCGCCGCGTGCGTCGGCGCGTCCGGCACGTGCGCGGGCCGGCCCACGGCGAGCTCCTTGCGGAGCACGGGGACGACCTCGCCGCCGAGGATCTCGAGCTGCTCGAGCACGGTGGACAGGGGGAGGCCGGCGTGGTCGATGAGGAAGAGCTGGCGCTGGTAGTCGCCCACGTGGTCGCGCATCGCGGCGTAGCGGTCGATCACCTCCTGCGGGCTGCCGACCGTGAGCGGCGTCTGCTCGGTGAACTCCTCCATCGTCGGGCCGTGGCCGTAGACGGGGGCGTTGTCGAAGTAGGGCCGGAACTCGCGCTTGGCGTCCTGGCTGCTGGGCCGCATGAAGACCTGCCCGCCGAGCCCGACGATCGCCTGGTCCGCGGAGCCGTGCCCGTAGTGCTCGAACCGCTGGCGGTAGAGCTGGACCATCTGCTTCGTGTGGGAGATGGGCCAGAAGATGTTGTTGTGGAAGAAGCCGTCGCCGTAGTACGCGGCCTGCTCGGCGATCTGCGGCGACCGGATCGAGCCGTGCCAGACGAACGGCGGCACACCGTCGAGCGGGCGCGGCGTCGAGGTGAACGACTGCAGCGGCGTCCGGAAGCGGCCCTCCCAGTCGACGACGTCCTCGCGCCACAGGCGGTGCAGCAGCGCGTAGTTCTCGACCGCGAGCGGGATGCCGTTGCGGATGTCCTGACCGAACCACGGGTACACGGGGCCGGTGTTGCCGCGGCCCATCATGAGGTCCACCCGGCCGCCCGCGAGGTGCTGCAGCATCGCGTAGTCCTCGGCGATCTTCACCGGGTCGTTCGTCGTGATGAGCGTGGTCGCGGTCGAGAGGAGCAGCCGCTCCGTCTGCGCCGCGACGTACGCGAGCGTCGTCGTCGGCGAGGAGGAGAAGAACGGCGGGTTGTGGTGCTCGCCGAGGGCGAAGACGTCGAGGCCGACCTCCTCGGCCTTCCGGGCGATCGCGAGGACGGCCTGGAGCCGCTGGGCCTCGCTGGGCGTGCGGCCGGTGGTCGGGTCGGTCGTGATGTCGCTGACCGTGAAGATGCCGAACTGCATCTGCGGGTCCTGCGGTCGTGGCGTCGACATGTCTGCTCCTGCCCTCGGTTGTTCAATGTTCAACCATTCACCGGCAGAACCGCAAGGGCGCGACTGCTATTCCATCGTGGCCCGCGGCGCGGGACCCCGCAGGTCGGCGTCGGTCAGTCGCCGTCGGTGGAGCGAGCGGGGCCGGTGCTCGCCCGCTCCACCCAGCGCGCGACGGGCGACCAGCGCTCCTGCGCGGGAAGGCCGTCGAGGAGGTCGAGCACGGCGCGGGCGACGATGCAGCCGTACTCGTGCACGTCGACCGCCATGACCGTCAGCGGCGGGTTCGCGAGGCGGCACAGCGTGGAGTCGTCCCACGCGACGACGCTGAGCTGCGACGGCACGTCGACACCAGCCTGCGCGGCCGCGCCCAGGCCGCCGAGGGCCATGACGTCGTTGTCGTAGAGGACGGCCGTCGGCGGGTCCTGGGCCTCGAGCAGCTGCCGCGTGAGCTCGACGCCCGCGCGCTCGGTGTAGTCGCCCTCGACGACCGTCGCGGTCATGTCGTGCTGCGCAGCCGCCGCCAGGAGGGTCCGGGTGCGGTGCTGGGTGTGCAGGAGCCCCGAGGGGCCCGTGACGCGGGCGACACGTCGGTGCCCGAGGCCGGCGAGCCGCTCGACGGCCTCCTCGACGGGACCGCTGTGGTCGGTCCGGACGACGGGGAACCGGCCGGGAGCGCGACCCTCGTGGGCGCCGACGACGACGGCGGACGTCCCGAGGTCGGCGAGCAGCGCCGGCCGTGGGTCGTCCTCGACGAGGTTGAGCACGACGACCGCGTCCGCGACGGCGCCCGCCGCCCACCGCCGGTAGGTCGCGAGCTCCTCCTCGGCCGTGGCCACCACGTGCAGGAGGATCGACAGGTCGCGCTCGACGAAGGTCTCCTCGAGCCCCGCGATGAGCTCCATGAAGAACGGCTCGACCGCGAGCAGCCGTGTCGGCCGGGCCAGGACGAGGCCGATCGCACCAGATGCCACGGACGCAGGGTAGTCGCGACTACCCTGCTCCCGGCGCGGCCTCCGAGGACCCGCCGGGACGGAGGAGCCGTGGTCGGCGCAGCACGTGCCCTGCCGCACGTGAGCACCCAGGCCGCGGTCATCGACGTCATCCGCGCCGCGGGCACCATCAGCCGGGCGGGCCTCATCGAGGAGACCGGCCTCACGGGCGCGACCATCTCGACGCTCGTGCGCGGCCTCATCGACCAGGGCCTCGTGGTCGAGACCGGGCGGGCCGAGTCGACGGGCGGCAAGCCCCGCGTCCTCCTGCAGCTCGAGCCCACCGCGCGCTACGCCGTCGGCGTCCACCTGGACCACGCGGGGATCGTCTACGTCGTCACGACGCTCGCGGGCGGCGTCGTCGCCCAGATGTCCCGCGCCGGCGTCGGTGTCGACGACCCGCCCGTCGTCGTCGAGCGGATGGCGCGCGAGGTCGCGGCCCTGCTCGCGAGCGCGGGGGTGGACCCGGCGCGTGTGAGCGGCCTGGGCCTCGTCGCACCCGGACCGCTCGCGCCGCACAGCGGCATGCGGCTGACGCCGCCGTCGATGCGTCAGTGGGAGGACTTCCCGCTCGACGGCGCGCTCGAGGACGCCGTCGGCGTGCCGGTGCTGCTCGACAACGACGCGACGGCCGCCGCGCTCGGCGAGCACTGGTCGGGCCGTGCGGGCGCGCGCGCGACGTTCGCGACGGTCTACATGGGCACGGGCATCGGTGCCGGGCTCATCGTCAACGGCGGCGCGTACGTCGGGGTGAGCGGCAACGCGGGCGAGATCGGTCACGTATGCCTGGACCTCGAGGGGCCGGAGTGCTGGTGCGGCGCTCGGGGCTGCACCGAGGCGATCGCCGGGCCGGCGGCCGTCGTCGCGGCCGCCCGGGCGGACCGCTCGGTCGCTCGGGCCGCCGGGCTGGACCGGCGCTCGACGTCGGCCCTCACGTCCACGGGTGCCCAGTTCGCGGCGGTGACCCGGGCCGCCCTGCGCGGGCACGACGGCGCCCGCGCGCTGCTCGACCGGTCCGCGCGGTACGTCGCCGTCGCGACCCGCACGCTCGCGAACGTCATGGACCTCGACCTCGTGGTCCTCACCGGGCCCGGGTTCGCGCTCGCGGGGTCGGTCTACCTCCCGGTGATGCAGGCGGAGCTGGACCGGTTCTTCTTCTCGCGCTCGACCCACGGCGTCGAGGTCCGCCTCTCCCCCGTCGCGACGACCGCGGCGGCGATCGGTGCGGCCGCGATGGCGCTGCAGTCGGAGCTGGTGCCGCAGCGCGGCACCCTGCGGCTGCCCGACCGCGGCGAGCAGCACGCGGCGACGACCCGCTAGGTCAGGTGCCGGCGCAGCCAGGCCGTCGCCGACCCCTGCATCGCGGGGCCGAACCAGTGGGGGCCGTCGTGCTCCTCGCCGGTGTGCGCGTCGGCCGCGCCGGCCGCCGCGTACGCCGAGGCCAGGCGCTCGTGGGCGGCGCGCGCTCCCTCGACCGGGAACAGCGGGTCGTCGCGTGTCCACTGGACCAGCAGCGGCGCCGGCGCGCCGCTCGCGGCGACGTCAGGCCAGTCGACCGTGCCCGCGAGCCCCTCGGGGAACAGCATCCACGTGTGGTCGACGACGCTGTGGTCGAGCAGCGCCTCGTAGGTGCTCATCATGCCGACGACGACCGTCGCGTCGACGTCGGCCGTGGCGCGGAGGAGGACGGACCGCGCGCCGCCGCCCGAGAGGCCGACCGACCCCACGGCACCGACGTCGGGCCGCGCGCGCAGCACGGCGAGCGCGAGCCGGTCCTCGCGCGCGACCTGCGCCGCGAAGGTCGTGCCCAGCAGCCGGCAGTACTTCTCGACGAGGTGCTCGTGGTGCCAGGCCGCGGCGTTGAGCAGCGCGACGTCGGGCGGGACGTCACCCGGGACGTCGTCGGGCGACGACGACGCGGACGTCGCACGGCCCGCGGCGGCGAGGCGGTCGGGCATCTCGTCGAGCTCGAAGCGGCGGCTGCCCCACGTGAACGTGTCGTGCACGAGGACCGTGAAGCCCGCGCGGGCCAGGTCGTCGGCGATCGCGCGGCCGCCGTACAGGCCGCGGCGCAGCGCCTCGACAACGGGTGCCGGACCGTCCGGGCCGTCGGCCACCTTCTCCTTGCCGAGGGCCTTGAAGCCGTCGTGCCCGTGCAGCGCGAGCACACCCGGCAGCGGACCGTCCACGCCGGCCGGCCGCAGGAGCCACGCCTCGGTCCGCGGCCCGAAGCCCGCGGACCAGCTCACCTCCTGGCCGACGACGCCGTCCCGCTCCCACGTGCGTCCGGTGCGGACGTCCGCGGCTGCCTCGTCGGCGGGGTCGGCCGGGACGTCGAGCGCCTCGTGCACCAGCCGGCGCAGCTCGGCGGCCGGACGCACGACGGCGCGCCGGGCGGGCGCCGGTGACCGTGCGACCCAGTCGCTGAAGCGGCCGAGGTGCGCGTAGGCGGGCGCGTCCGCACCGGTCCCCCGCGGCTCGATCGCCACGGCTCAGCCCACGCGGAACCGCTCGACCAGCCGGTCGAGCAGGGCGTCGAGCCGCGCGTCCACCGTCCGGCGCGCCGGGTCCTCGTCGTACCAGGCCACGATCTCGCGTGCGCCCTGCTCGAACGTGATGGTCGGGCGGAAGTCCGGCACGACGGCTCGGAGCTTCGTGGTGTCGAAGACCATCGAGTGCGCCTTGTCGCCGAGCAGCCCGGCGCCCCACTCGGGGTCCTCGGCCGCGATGACGTCGGACGGCACGTGCACGATGCGCGCCGTCGTCCCGGCCGCCGCGGCGAGCGTGTGGGTGATCTGGTCCCACGTCAGGACGTCGTCGGACGTGATGTGGAACGCCTCGCCGACGGTGCGGGGGTGCGCGAGCAGGGGCACGAGGCCGCGCGCGAAGTCCGCGTGGTGGGTGAGCGTCCAGAGCGAGGTGCCGTCGCCGTGGACCACGACCTCCTTGCCCTGGCGCATGCGCTCGAGCTGCGTCCAGCCGCCGTCGAGCGGGATGAGCGTCCGGTCGTAGGTGTGCGACGGCCGCACGACCGTCGCGGGGAACGCGTCGTCGCGGTAGGCGCGCACGAGCAGGTCCTCGCACGCGATCTTGTTGCGCGAGTACTGCCAGAACGGGTTGCGCAGCGGCGTCGACTCGACCACGGGGATCCGCGCGGGCGGCGTCTGGTACGCCGAGGCCGAGGAGATGAACACGTACTGGCCGGTGCGACCGGTGAACAGGTCGATGTCGGTCTGCACGTGCTCCGGGGTGAACGCGACCCAGTCGACGACGGCGTCGAACTCGAGGTCGCCGAGCGCCTCGCGCACCGACGCGGGGTCGCGGATGTCGGCCCGGTGCCGCGTGACGCCCTCGGGCAGCGGGCGGGTGCTGCTCTCGCCGCGGTTGAGGACGTGCAGGTCCAGCCCCCGCTCGACGGCGAGCCGGGTGCTGGCGGAGCTGATGATGCCGCTGCCGCCGATGAACAGGACGCGGGTTGCAGTCATGGACGCACGGTAGTCCGAATCGTTTCGAACCCGCCACGGCAGGGCGCGCGCCCGACCACGGGCACGACACTGGGCGCATGACGCGCATCCAGCTGCTCGAGGTGCCCTACGACTCCGGGCACCGGGACGCCCGCCACGGTGCCGGACCGTCCGCCCTCCTGCGCGGCGGCGCGGCCGAGCGCCTCGCCCGCTCGGAGGCGACGGTCGACGTCGTGCCGGTGGACCTCGACGACGGCTTCACGACGGAGGTCGGCGGCGGGGTCGAGGTGATGCGCCGGGTCGCGCGGGCCGTCGCAGGTGCTGAGGGCGCCGAGGGTGCGGAGGGCACGGCCACGGTCGTCCTCGCCGGGAACTGCGGCGCGACCGTCGGCGTCATGGCGGCGCACGCGGGTGCGGGGCGCCGGGTGGGCGTGCTGTGGCTCGACGCCCACGGCGACCTGCAGACGCCCGAGACCACGTCGAGCGGCTTCTTCGACGGCACGGGGCTCGCCCTCCTCACGGGGCGCTGCTGGCGCGGGCTCGCCGCGACGATCCCGGGCTTCGCCCCGCTGCCGGACGAGGCGGCCGTGCTCGTCGGCGGCCACGACCTCGACCCGGTGGAGGAGGAGCTCCTCGCGTCGTCCGCGCTCACCTGGCTGTCGCCCGCCCGGCTCCGCTCCGGGGAGGGCGCCCTCCACGACGTCGTCGCGGGGCTCGCCGATCACGTCGACGCGCTGCACGTCCACGTCGACCTCGACGTGCTCGACACGTCGGTCGGGCGCGCGAACGGCTACGCGACGGCCGGTGGGCTCGGGGTCGACGAGCTGCGCGCCGTGCTCCGCGCCGCCGGGGACCACCAGCCCGTCGTCTCGGCGACGCTCGCCTCGTGGGACCCGGCGCTCGACGTCGACGGACGCGTGCTCGAGGTCGCCCTCGGCCTGCTCGAGGACGTGGGGACGATGCTGGCGGCGCCCCTCGCCGCGACGCGGCCCGCGTAGCCTGACGCCCGTGCCACCAGCCGACGCCGCCCCGCCGCGCTCGTTCCGGGTCGCCATCGCGCCGGGCGTGAGCGTGAGCAAGTGGGCGCGCGTCTGGGCGGAGCGCCGGCCCGACGTCGCGCTCGAGGTCGTCCCGCTCGACGACGGGCACGTCGCGGCCCTGCACGCCGACGCCGTCGACGTCGCCTTCGTGCGGCTGCCCGTCGAGACCGAGGGGCTGCACGTCATCCCGCTGTGGAGCGAGGTCGCCGTCGTCGTCGTGCCGAAGGACCACCCGGTCGCGCTGTACGACGAGGTCGAGGTGGCCGAGCTCGTCGACGAGGACCTCGTGCAGGACCCGGACGAGGTCCCGGCGTGGCGCGACGCCGCCGCGGCCGCGCGGACTGCGCCGCTGCGTCCCCCGCCCGAGGCCGCGACGACCGCCGACGCGGTCGAGCTCGTCGCCGCGGGACTCGGGGTGCTCGTCGTGCCCATGTCGGTCGCGCGCCTGCACCACCGGCGCGACGTCGTGCACCGGCCCGTGGTCGACGTCCCGCACACGCGCATCGCGCTCGCATGGCCGGCCGAGCGCACCACCGACCTCGTCGAGGACTGGGTCGGGATCGTCCGCGGCCGGACGGCCCGCAGCTCACGCGGCGGGGGCGACGCCCGCCCCGACGACGACGCGCCCGGGGACGCAG
>NZ_JACVQL010000095.1 GCF_019733465.1 Actinotalea ferrariae
GCCGACGCCTGGGCCCGTGCGCCTCGCCACGGGCCTGGCCGCGCCCGCACCGGGCTGGACCGTCCAGGCCGACGTCGTCGTCGTGGGCTCGGGGATCGCCGGGCTCACTGCCGCGCTGCGGCTGCGCACGCGCGTGCCGCGCGTGCTCCTCGTGACCAAGGGCGTCCTGGCGTCCGGCTCGACCGTGTGGGCGCAGGGCGGCATCGCCGCCGCGCTCGACCCCGACGACTCGCCTGCCGCGCACCTCGCCGACACCCTCACGGCGGGCGCGGGCCTGTGCGACCCGACCGCCGTCGAGGTGCTCGTGACCGAGGGGCCGGCGCGCGTGCGCGAGCTCGTCGCGCTCGGCGCGAACTTCGACACGGACGACGACGGCTCGATCTCGCTCACGCGCGAGGGCGGCCACGGCGCGGACCGCATCGTGCACGCGGGCGGCGACGCCACGGGCGCGGAGATCTCGCGCGCGCTCGTCGCGCAGCTCGACGCCGTGCGCAACGACCCCGGCATCGAGGTGATCGAGCACGCCCTGGTCCTGGACCTGCTCACGGCCGCGCCGGACGCGGACGGCCGGCCCGGTCCGGTGTGCGGCGTGACGCTGCACGTCATCGGCGAGGGCAGCCGCGACGGCGTGGGCGCGGCCCTCGGCCGGGCGGTCGTGCTCGCGACGGGCGGCATCGGCCAGGTGTTCCAGTCCTCGACCAACCCCGCGCAGGCGACCGGCGACGGCCTCGCGGCGGCGCTCCGGGCCGGTGCGGCGGTGGCCGACGTCGAGTTCGTGCAGTTCCACCCGACCGTGCTGTGGCTCGGGGCCGGGGTGAAGGGCCAGCTCGCGCTCGTCTCCGAGGCCGTGCGCGGCGAGGGCGCGATGCTCCTCGACACGAACGGCGTGCGGTTCATGCCCGACGTGCACCCGCTCGCGGAGCTCGCGCCGCGCGACGTCGTCGCCCACGCCATCGTGCGGCAGATGGCCGCGACGGGCTCGGACCACGTGCTGCTGGACGCGCGCCACCTCGGCGCCGACTTCCTGCGCGCACGCTTCCCGACGATCCACGAGCGGCTGCTCGCGGAGGGCATCGACCTGACGACCGGCCTGGTGCCCGTGGCGCCCGCGCAGCACTACCACTCGGGCGGTGTGGTGACCGACCTGCGCGGCCGCGCGACCGTCGAGGGCCTCTACGCGACCGGCGAGGTCGCGTGCACGGGCGTGCACGGCGCCAACCGCCTCGCGTCCAACTCCCTGCTCGAGGGCCTCGTGTACGCGCACCGCGTGGCGCAGGACATCACGGCGCGCGTGGCCGACGGCGACCTGCCCCAGCGCGAGCCGGTCGAGCGCGCGGGTGCGACCGGGCTCGTCGCGGCCGCCGCGCGCAGCCGCGTGCAGCAGATCGCGCAGCGCGGCCCAGGCGTCATCCGGACGGGGGAGGGGCTCGCGGCCGCGCTCGACGCGCTCGCCGCCGTGCCCACGCGGGCCCACGAGGAGCCGGGCGTGGTGGCCGCTCCCCAGACGGCGGAGTGGGAGACGACGAACCTGCACACGGTCGCGACCCTGCTCTCGGCCGCCGCTCTCGAGCGCACCGAGAGCCGGGGCGGACACTTCCGTCAGGACGTGCCGGAGCAGGACCCGGCCTGGCTGCGGCGGGTCGTGCTGCGCCTTGACCCGGACGGGACGCTCGACGTGACGCACGGCGCGCTGCTCGCCGCACCCGACGCGGCACCGGACGCGTCGCCCGTCGGGGTGACGGTCTAGGAGCCGCCGCCGCGCAGGCCCGGCCAGGACCCGCCGTGGAGGGCGGCACCGAGCGCACCGTGCAGGTCGGTGTTCCAGCCGAGGTCCGGGGCGGTCCACACCTGCTCGTCGAGCTCGACGGGGTCCGGCTCGCCCCAGAAGCGCGACCACACGCGGCCCGCCTCGGCGAGCACGGCCGCGGCCGGCTCGGCCAGCCCGAGCGCAGGCGCCGCCTCGAGGAAGGGCCGGTGGCGAGCACGGCCGGCGTGGTGCGCGTCGTCGTCGTACCCGGCCTGGTGCGTCCAGACCGTGAACAGGTCCGTCGTGGAGAGCGGGAACACCGTGCGCACGGCGGCCAGGTCGACCAGGGCACCCGCGACGAGGTTCGGCCACTGCCTCGGTGCGTACGAGCCCGACGTCATGCGCAGCGCCGTGCGGAGCACGGACATCGTGTGCCCGCACACGACGGCGTGCAGCCGCCCGCCCGCAGGCTGGAAGAGGCCGCCCGGGCGCAGCGCGCTCACGGCGCGGTCGATCTCGGTCACGCGGGCCCTGACGACCGGGCGCTCGCCGCGGTGCCAGGCGCCGAGGTGGTCGAACGCCCCGGTCGCCCACGTCCGGTAGCGCGCGGTCAGGTCCGGCTCGTCACGGACGCGGCCGTACTCGTCGATGCCGCGCAGCCACACCGGCACGAGCGTGCGCGCCCAGCCCAGCGTCGCGCCGCGCACGTCGGCCGGGTCGCGTGCGGCCAGGGCGTCGACGACGTCGCCGCTGTCGAAGGCCGTCATGCGCCGCCCACCTCGCGAGCTCAGACGACCGGGTGGCCCGCCGCGCGCCACGCGCCCGTGCCGCCCGCGACGTTCGCGACGTCGTACCCCTGCTGGCCGAGCCACGCGGTGACTTGGGCCGAGCGGCCCCCGACCTCGCAGATGACGAAGACCTCGCCCGGGAGCGACGTGACCTCGTCGACGCGCTCGACGAACTCGCTCAGGGGGATGTTCACGGCGCCCGGGACGTGCCCGGACTCGAACTCGTGCGTCTCGCGCACGTCCACGACGGTCGCACGCGGCGCAGCCGGGTCGGAGGTCGCGCGTGCGAGGGCGTCGTGCAGGGTCGGGATGTCGATCTCGCGCATGGCCGTCCTCGGTGCGGGGGCCCGCGGTGCGGGCGGTGGGGGTGCTCTGCGCCGACCGTACCCGCCCGCGGCGCGGGCGGTGCGGCTACCGTGGCGCGCGTGGACATCCCCGGACTCCCCACCCTGGTCACGGTCGCGCTCGACGAGGACCTCGGCCCGGCGCCGGGCCGCGACGTGACGACGCAGGCGACGATCCCCGCCGACGCCACCGGCACTGCCCACCTCGTGGCCCGGGCCGACGGCGTCGTCGCGGGGCTGCCCGCGGTCGCCGAGGTGCTGACGCAGGTGGCCGACCGCCTCGGCCTCGCCGCGCCCGCGGTGGACCTCCGCGTCGCCGACGGCGCACGTGTGCAGCGCGACGACGTCGTCGCCGAGCTCACCGGCCCGGTGCAGGTGCTGCTCGTCGCCGAGCGGACGCTGCTCAACCTCGTCTGCCGCGCCTCGGGCGTCGCGACGCACACCCGGCGCTGGGCGGACGCCCTGCTGGGCACGGGTGCCACCGTGCTCGACACCCGCAAGACGACGCCCGGGCTGCGCGCGCTCGAGAAGTACGCCGTGCGCGCGGGCGGGGGCGAGAACAAGCGGATGGGCCTCTACGACGTCGCCATGGTGAAGGACAACCACGTCGTCGCGGCCGGGTCGATCGCGGCCGCGGTCGCGGCCGTGCGGACGCGGTTCCCGGACGTCGAGATCCAGGTCGAGGCGGACACGCCCGCCCAGGCGATGGAGGCCGTCGACGCGGGGGCGCGGTTCCTGCTGCTCGACAACATGGCGCCGCCCGTGCTCGCGGAGGTCGTGGCGGCCGTCCGCGCGCGCGAGCCCGAGACCGGACGCGTCGTGCTCGAGGCGACCGGCAACCTCACGATCCAGGTCGCGGCGGAGGTCGCGGGGACGGGTGTGGACCACCTCTCGGTAGGCGGCCTCACGCACTCGTCGCCGATCCTCGACCTCGCGCTCGACCTCGTAGGATCGCCCGGTGACCTCCCCGGCTGACAGCGCGCCCGCCCCCGACGTCGAGACGTCGGAGGACCTCCCCGAGCAGATGCGCGTCCGCCGCGAGAAGCGTGACCGGATCCTCGCCGAGGGCGGCGAGGCCTACCCGGTCGGCGTGCCCGTGACGACGACGGTCGCGCAGGTCCGCGCCGAGCACGCCGGCCTCGAGGCCGGTGAGGAGACGGACGTCGAGGTCGGCGTCGCCGCCCGCGTCGTCTACCTGCGCACCACCGGGAAGCTGTGCTTCGTCACGCTCCAGGACGGCGAGGGCAACCGGCTCCAGGCGATGCTCAGCCAGGCCGTGGTGGGGGAGGAGTCGCTCGCGCGGTTCAAGGCCGACGTCGACCTCGGCGACCACCTGTTCGTGCACGGTCGCGTCATCAGCTCGCGGCGCGGCGAGCTGAGCGTGTTCGCGGACGACTGGCGGATCGCTGCGAAGGCGCTGCGCCCGCTGCCGGTGCTGCACAAGGAGCTGTCGGAGGAGGCGCGCGTCCGCCGGCGCTACGTCGACCTCGTCGTGCGCCCCCAGGCCCGGGACACCGCGCGGCTGCGCGCCGCCGTCGTGCGCTCGCTGCGGGAGAACTTCCACCGGCGCGGGTACCTCGAGATCGAGACGCCCATGCTGCAGGTGGTCCAGGGCGGGGCGACGGCGCGGCCGTTCACGACGCACATGAACGCGTTCGACCTCGACGTCGTGCTGCGCATCGCGCCCGAGCTGTTCCTCAAGCGCGCCGTCGTGGGTGGGATCGAGCGGGTCTTCGAGATCAACCGGAGCTTCCGCAACGAGGGCGCCGACGCGACGCACTCGCCCGAGTTCGCCACCCTCGAGGCGTACGAGGCCTACGGCGACTACGACACCATGGCCGAGCTCACGCGCGACCTCGTCCAGACCGCCGCGCTCGACACGCTCGGTACGACGACGGTCACGCTCGCCGACGGCACGGAGTACGACCTCGGCGGTGAGTGGACGGCGCTGAGCCTCTACGGCTCGTTGTCCGAGGCGATCGGCGAGGAGATCACGCCGCAGACGCCGGTGGACCGCCTCATGACGCTCGTCGAGAAGTTCGACCTCCAGGTCGACCGCGCGCGGATGAACCACGGAAAGCTCGTCGAGGAGCTGTGGGAGCACCACGTGGGTGACCACCTGCACGCACCGACATTCGTGCGCGACTTCCCGGTCGACACGAGCCCGTTGACCCGGGACCACCGTTCGGTCCCCGGCGCCGTCGAGAAGTGGGACCTGTACATCCGCGGCACCGAGACGGCGACGGCCTACTCCGAGCTGGTCGACCCGGTCATCCAGCGGCAGCGTTTCGAGGCGCAGGCCCGGCTCGCCGCGGCGGGCGACGACGAGGCGATGCGCCTGGACGAGGACTTCCTCGAGGCGATGGAGTTCGCGATGCCGCCCGCCGGTGGCATGGGCATGGGGATCGACCGGCTGCTCATGGCGCTCACGGGCCTGAACATCCGCGAGACGATCCTGTTCCCGCTGGTCAAGCCGCTCTCCTGACGCAGCGCGACGGGCCACGCGCGCGGCGGACGTAGAATTCCCGTGTGCATCCCGCAGCCCAGGTCGCCGCAGCGCTGATCCCGTCGATCGGGGTCGGTGCGGTGTTCTGGTTCGCCATGCGGGCGATCATCCAGGCGGACCGCAGGGAACGGCAGGCCGTCGCGCGTCTCGACGCCGAGGCGCGGAAGTCGGACGCCGCCAAGGATTGACCGCGGAATTTCCCTGCGTTCTCGTGACGAATTCCGTGCGGCGCGGGCGGATCGCGATAGTGTGCGAACATCTCGTCCCCCAGTCGGAAAAGAGAATGTGATGGCACAGAAGGTCCAGGTGGTCCTCGTCGACGACCTCGACGGCGGCGAGGCGGAAGAGACGGTCTCCTTCGCGCTCGACGGCGTCTCGTACGAGATCGACCTCAGCGCCGAGAATGCCGCGAAGCTCCGTGACTCTTTCGCGCAGTGGGTCGGCCACGGCCGCCGCGTGGGTGGACGCAGCCGCAGCGGCGGCGGTGCACGTCGCTCGGGCGGCTCCTCCTCGGGCTCCGGCCGCGCCTCGGCCGGTCAGAGCCAGGAGATCCGCGAGTGGGCGCGTGCGAACGGCTACACGGTCAACGAGCGCGGGCGCATCCCCGCCGAGGTCAAGGCGGCGTTCGACGCCCGCTGACGCCTCCCGCACCGCACGCACGAGGGCCCGCCTGCACGAGCAGGCGGGCCCTCGTCGTCGGTCGGTCGAACCGGCGGGATCAGGCGCCGGGGCGGCGTGCGGTGAGCTCGCGGACCGCGGCGTACTGCTCGCGCACCACCGGGGTGGCGGCCGCCGTGAAGACCTCGGCGGGCGCGCCGGCCCACGCCGGTGCCTCGGTCGCCCCCGAACGGGCCGCGAGCACCCAGGCGGCCTGCCGCGCGGCGCCGTCGGCCACGTACTCGCCGGCCTGCGGGACCGTGACGTCGAGCCCGAGCACGGCGGGCGCGATCCGGCGGACGGCCTCGGACTGCGCCCCGCCGCCGATGAGCTGCACGCGCTCGACGGGCACGCCCTGGGCGCGCAGAGCGTCGAGGCCGTCGGCGAGCGCGCAGAGCATGCCCTCGACGGCGGCCCGCGCGAGGTGCGCGGGCGTCGTGTTGGTCAGGCGCATGCCGTGCAGCGCGCCGGTCGCGTCCGGCCGGTTGGGCGTCCGCTCGCCCTCGAGGTAGGGCACGAGGACGAGGCCGTCGGCCCCCGCGGGCGCCGAGAGCGCGAGGGCGCTCAGGCCGGCGTGGTCGACGCCGAGCATGCGCGCGGCGGCGTCGAGCACGCGCGACGCGTTGAGGGTGCAGGCGAGCGGGAGGTACGCGCCCGTGGCGTCGGCGAAGCCGGTGACGAGGCCGGACGCGTCCGCCGTGGGCTGCGCCGAGATCGCCGAGACGACGCCCGACGTGCCGATCGAGATCGCCACGTCGCCGGGGCGCATGCCGAGCCCGAGCGCGGCCGCGGCGTTGTCGCCGGCCCCCGGCCCGAGGAGCAGCGTCGAGCCGTCCGGTCGCACCAGCTCGTGCGCGACGTCCGACGGCGCGACGACGCGCGGCAGGACGGCGTCGTGCCCGAGCGCGAGCGTGAGCAGGTCACGCCGGTAGTCCTCGGTGAAGGGCGACCAGTAGCCCGTGCCGGACGCGTCGGAGCGGTCGGTCGTGAGGCGCTCCAGCGCACCGGTGCCGGGCCCGTGGCCCGCGAGGCGCCACGTCAGCCAGTCGTGGGGGAGTGCGACGGCGGCGACCCGCGCGGCGTTCTCCGGCTCGGCGTCGCGCAGCCACCGCAGCTTGGTCACGGTCAACGACGCGACGGGCACGGACCCGATCGCCTGGGCCCAGGTGGCGGCGCCGCCGTCGGCGGGCGTGTCCTCCGCGGCCGAGCCGCCGAGCTCGGCGATGAGGTCGAGCGCGGCCTGCGCGGAGCGCGTGTCGTTCCACAGGAGCGCGTCGCGGACGACCGCGCCGTCGGCGTCGAGCGCGACCATGCCGTGCTGCTGACCGCCGACGGACAGCGCGGCGACGTCGTCCAGGCCGCCCGCGGGCTCGAGCGCCGTGCCGAGCGCGTCCCACCAGTGGCGCGGGTCGACCTCGGTGCCGTCGGGGTGGCTCGCGCGGCCCGAGCGCACGAGGGCGCCCGTCTCCGCGTCGCGCACGACGACCTTGCAGGACTGGGTGGACGAGTCCACCCCGGCGACGAGCGCCATCGCTTCTCCTCGGGGTTGGGGTTTCACGGGTCAGGCCCCGGAGCCGCGTGCGCGGTCTCCGGGGCCTGACGGGTGGGCTCGGCTCAGCGGGCGCCGAGCGCGTGCTCGAGCGCGAGCTGGTTGAGGCGCACGAAGTGGAAGCCGCGCGAGGCGACCTCGTCGACGTCGACGTCCTCGTACGCGGAGCGGTCCGCGAGGAAGGCCTCGAGGGTCTCGCCCTCGTCGAGCGTGGGCTTGGCCAGGTCGAGCACGCCGGACGCCTCGAGCGCCTCCTGGACCTCGGGGTCCGCGCGGAACGCCTGCGCGCGCTCCTTGAGCAGGATGTACGTCGCCATGTTGGCGGCCGCCGAGTCCCACACGCCCTGGATGTCCTCGGTGCGCGAGGGCTTGTAGTCGAAGTGGACCGGGCCGTCGTAGCGCGGGCCGCCGCCCGGGAAGCCGTTCTCGAGCAGGTCGACGGTCGCGAACGCCGAGAACAGGTCGCCGTGGCCGAAGACGAGGTCCTGGTCGTACTTGATGGAGCGCTGGCCGTTGAGGTCGATGTGGAAGAGCTTCTCGGCCCACAACGCGAGGGCGATGCCCTGCGTGTAGTTGAGGCCCGCCATCTGCTCGTGGCCGACCTCGGGGTTGAGGCCGACGATGTCGCCGTTCTCGAGGCGCGCGATGAGGGCGAGCGCGTGGCCGATGGTCGGCAGGAGGATGTCGCCGCGGGGCTCGTTCGGCTTGGGCTCGAGCGCGATGCGCAGGCCGTAGCCCTTGTCCTTGATGTAGCCGGCGACGGTGTCGATGCCCTCGGCGTAGCGCTGG
This sequence comes from Actinotalea ferrariae, assembly GCF_019733465.1. Classification (GTDB taxonomy): domain Bacteria; phylum Actinomycetota; class Actinomycetes; order Actinomycetales; family Cellulomonadaceae; genus Actinotalea; species Actinotalea ferrariae_A. Next base: position 8,381 of record NZ_JACVQL010000095.1, read on the forward strand.
TGGGCCGCCCACAGGTCCTTCGAGGCGTCGTACTCGGCGCCCTCGCGGCCGCCCCACATGACGAACGTGTCGGCGCCCAGCTCGGCGGCGAGGTCGACGTTGCGCAGGATCTTGCGCAGCGCGTAGCGGCGCACGCGGCGGTCGTTCGAGGTGAACGCGCCGTCCTTGAACATCGGGTGCGCGAACGTGTCGGTCGTGACCATCTCGACCTTGATGCCGGTCTCGGCCAGCGCGCCCTTGAAGCGGTCGAGGATCGCGTCGCGCTCGCTGCCCTGCGTGCCGAACGGCACGACGTCGTCGTCGTGGAACGTCACGTACGACGCGCCGAGCTCGGCGAGGCGGTGCACGGACTCGACCGGGTCCAGGTCGGGGCGCGTCGCGGCGCCGAACTGGTCCCGGGCGGCCCAGCCGACGGTCCACAGACCGAACGAGAACCTGTCCTCGGGGGTGGGCTTGCGGACCATCAGACGTCTCCTCGGTGAGAACGGTCGGGGAGTGGACCCCGATTTGTTGTGTGGCTAAACATATGGCCCGGACGTCGGTAGGGTCAAGGCATGACGGACCCGACGACCGGTGCGAGCACCCGCTCGGGCAACGGTGCGCGCCCGGCCCTGCGACCGGGGCGCCGGTCCGAGGCGGTGGCCCGTCAGCACAGCCTGCGCCAGCACAACCTCGGTGTCGCGCTGCGCCACGTCCTCGACGCGCCGACGCCCGTCTCGCGAGCGGACATCGCGGGCGCCACGGGGCTGACGCGCGCGACCGTCTCGGCCCTCGTCGACCGGCTCCTGGCCCTCGACCTCGTCACCGAGCTCGAGCCCGTCGCGTCGCAGCGCGCGGGGCGTCCCGCGGTGCCGCTGGTCCCGGCGCGGGGGACGGTCGCCGCGGTCGGCATGGAGGTCAACGTCGACTACCTCGGCGTCCGTGCGGTCGACCTCGCCGGCGAGGTGGTCGCCGAGCACGTCGAGCACGGGGACTTCCGCGGCAGCGTGCCCGACGTCGTCCTCGACCGCCTCGCGGGCCTCGCCGGGCAGGTGGTCGCGCGGCTCTCCGCCGACGGCGTCGCGCTCGCGGGGGCGGCGCTCGCGCTGCCCGGTCTGGTCGACGACGTCACTGGCCCGCTGCGGACCGCGCCGAACCTCGGCTGGCGCGACGCGGACGTCGTCGGCCTGCTCACGCAGCACCCGGTGCTCGCGGGGCTGCCTCCGCGGCTCGGCAACGAGGCCAACCTCGCGGCCGGCGCCGAGGCCCGGGCACGTCGGCTCACGGGCCCGTCGAGCTTCGTCTACGTCTCGGGCGAGGTCGGCGTCGGCGGCGCGATCGTGCTCGACGGTCAGATCTTCGGCGGCCGGCACGGGTGGAGCGGCGAGATCGGCCACACGTCCCTCGGCACGGCGGGCGCGTTCGACGAGGGCGGTTCGCTCGAGAGCTACGCCGGCCAGGACGCGATCCTGCGGCGCGCGGGCCTCGACCGGGCGGAGCCGCTCGAGAGCCTGCTGGCCGCCGCGCAGGCGGCCGACCCGGCCGCGGTCGAGGCGCTCCGCGTCGCCGGCGCCGCGCTCGGTGTCGCCCTCGCCAACGTCGTCAACGTCGTCGACGTCGAGCAGGTCGTGCTGGGCGGGATCTACGCGGAGCTCGCACCGCACCTGGCCGGCGCCGTGAGCGAGCAGCTCGGCCGGCGCGTCATCTCGGCCGCGTGGTCGAGCGTCGAGGTCAGCGTCGCGCAGGCAGGCCGGTACCCCGCGATGACGGGCGGTGCGCTCTCGGTCCTGCAGGCGCTCGTCGACGACCCGGCCGGCTGGGCGGGCGAGGATGCCGTCGTGCCCGTCCCGGCCGAGGTCTGACGCCCGCGGCTCGCCCGATCCGGTGAACTTCCCGCCGCCGCGCACGCCGGCCGGTGGACGCCGCACGTGCCCCGGTCATATGTTCATCGCGGCAACAAAATGCGCCGGCCGTGCTGCGGTCGGCGCGCCAGGACGGCACCCGACCTGCTCGGTCTCCGCTCGGACGCGGGTGGGCGGGTGCCGTCCGCGCCGCCCCCGTCACCTAGGCTCGCGTGCCGTGACCTCCAGCCCCGCGGCCCCCGCGACCACGCACCGCCTCTGGGTCGGGACCTACCCGGTGGGCGGCCCGGGTGTCGCCCCGGGCGGCGGCGAGGGCGTCTGGCGGGTCGAGCTGGAGCCCGCGACCGGCGAGCTGCGCGGCCACCTCGCGGCCGCCACCCCGACGCCGTCGTTCCTGGCGCTCGCGCCGGACGGGCGCACCCTCTACGCGGCCGGCGAGTCGGACGAGGGGTCCCTCACGGCGTTCGCCGTCGGCCCGGACGGGTCGTTGACGCGCCGGCACGCCGTGAGCAGCGACGGCGGCTGGCCCTGCCACCTGCTCGTGGACCCGGCCGGTCGCGCGCTCTACGCGACCAATTACGGGACCGGCTCGCTCGTCGTCGTCCCGCTCGCGGCCGACGGCGGCTTCACGGACGACGTCGTCGCGGCCGGGGTGCCCGCGCAGACGTTCGGCCACACCGGGTCGGGGCCGCGCGAGGACCGTCAGGAGGGGCCGCACGCGCACTCGAGCGTCCTCGTGCCGGGCGGCCTGCTGCTCGTGGCCGACCTGGGCACGGACGAGCTCCGGCGCTTCCGGGTGCAGCCCGACGGGCTCCTCGCCGAGGACGGCGTCGCGCACCGCCTGCCCGCCGGCACCGGCCCGCGGCACGTCGCCGTCGGTGCGGCCGGCGACGTTCTCTACGTCGTCGGGGAGCTCGGCGCGACGCTGCACGTGCTCGCGTGGGACGCCGCCACGGGGACGGCACGCGAGCTGCAGCAGCTGCCCGCGTGCGCCGTGCCGCCCGTCCCGGGCGAGGCCGTGTACCCGGCGCACGTGGTGCTCGACGGCGATCGGGTGCTCGTCAGCGTCCGGGGCGCCGACGTCCTGGCGACCTTCGCCGTGCGACCCGACGGACGGCTCGACCACGTGGCGGACGTGGCGGTCGGCGGGTCGTGGCCGCGGCACTTCGCGGTGGTCGACGGCTGGGCCGTCGTCGCGGGGCAGCACGGCGCACGGGTCACCGCGCTCGCCCTCGACGGCGCCCGCGCGGGCGAGGTGGTCGCGTCCTTCGACGTGCCCCAGCCGGCCTGCGTGCTGCCCGGCTGACGGGCTCGGGGCGCGAGCAGCGCCCGGACGCGGGATCATTGACCCTGGTCGCACCCCGCAGGGTGCGTCGTCCGGCGGACCGGACGGCACAGACACAGGGCCTCGGGGGTACGGCCCCAGGGAGACAGGCACGGGAGCACACGGTGAGCGCGTCATGAGGTCGGACCCGCGCGTCGCGATGCTCTCGGTCCACACGTCCCCGCTCGACCAGCCCGGGACGGGCGACGCAGGTGGCATGAACGTCTACGTGACCGACCTGGCCCGCGCGCTCGCTCGCCGCGGCGCCGAGGTCGAGATCTTCACGCGCGCGACGTCGTCCGACCAGCCCGACGTCGTGCCGCTCGACGACGGGGTCCTCGTGCGGCACGTGCCCGCCGGCCCCTACGAGGGGCTCGACAAGACCGAGCTGCCCGGGCAGCTGTGCGCCTTCACCGCCGGCGTGCTGCGCACCGAGGCCGGCCGCTCGCCCGGCTGGTACGACGTCGTCCACTCGCACTACTGGCTGTCCGGTCAGGTGGGCTGGCTCGCGGCGGACCGCTGGGCCGTGCCGCTCGTCCACACGATGCACACGCTCGCCAAGGTCAAGAACGCCGCGCTGGCGCCGGGGGACTCGCCCGAGCCGGTCGGTCGCGTGATCGGGGAGGAGCAGGTCGTCGCGGCCGCCGACGCCCTGGTCGCGAGCACGGCCGAGGAGGCGGGCGACCTCATCGAGCTGTACGACGCCGAGCCGGACGCCGTGCACGTCGTCGCGCCGGGCGTGGACCTCGAGCTGTTCGGGCCCGACGACGCCCCGGGGGCGGGCGCGGGCGGGCGGCGGGAGGCGCAGCTCCGCGCGCGGCGCGAGGTCGGCCTGCCGGAGCGCGAGCACGTCGTGCTCTTCGCCGGCCGGGTGCAGCCGCTCAAGGCCCCCGACGTCCTGGTCCGCGCCCTCGCCGAGCTGCGCGACCGCGGCCTCCCGGTGCCGCTGCTCGTGGTGCTCGGCGGTGCGAGCGGCGGGCAGTGCGCCGTGCACGACCTCCAGGCCCTCGCGGCGCGGCTCGGCGTGGCCGACCGCGTCGTCCTGCGCCCGCCCGTGGCGCGCTCGGAGCTCGGGCGCTGGTACCGCGCGGCCGACGTCGTCGCCGTGCCCTCGCGCAGCGAGTCATTCGGCCTCGTCGCGGCCGAGGCGCAGGCCTGCGGCACGCCCGTCGTGGCGGCGGGCGTCGGCGGGCTGCGGACCGTCGTCGTCGACGGCGTCACGGGCGTCCTCGTGCGCGGTCACGACCCGCTGGACTGGGCGCGGACCCTCGCCGACCTGCTGGCCGACCCCGCGCGTCGCGAGCTGCTCGGTGCGGGCGCGCGCCGCCACGCGCGCGGGCTCGGGTGGGACGCCGCGGCGGCCGCGATGCTCAAGGTCTACGAGCTGGCCGAGGACCGGCGCGCCTGACGACCGGCTCCGGGCGTCGCGCCGGCCGGACCGCGGCGGCGACCCCGAGAGCCGCTGCCGTCTGGTGGACGGACGTCCCGGGGTGCGTCCTACGGCCGTGCGGCAGGATGGACGCATGACCTACACCCTTGTCCTGCTCCGCCACGGCGAGAGCGAGTGGAACGCCAAGAACCTGTTCACCGGCTGGGTCGACGTCCCGCTGTCCGAGAAGGGCGTGGCCGAGGCGAAGCGCGGCGGCACGCTGCTCACCGACGCGGGCGTGCTGCCCGACGTCGTGCACACGTCGCTGCTGCGCCGCGCGATCACGACCGCGAACCTCGCGCTCGACGCGGCGGACCGGCACTGGATCCCGGTCAAGCGGAGCTGGCGGCTCAACGAGCGCCACTACGGCGCGCTGCAGGGCAAGGACAAGAAGCAGACGCTCGCCGAGTTCGGCGAGGAGCAGTTCATGCTCTGGCGCCGCTCGTACGACACGCCGCCGCCGGAGATCGAGCTGGGCTCGGAGTACTCGCAGGACGCCGACCCGCGCTACGCCGGTGAGCCGACCGTCCGCACCGAGTGCCTCAAGGACGTGCTCGAGCGCGCGCTGCCGTACTGGGAGAGCGCGATCGTCTCCGACCTGCGGGAGCGCAAGACCGTGCTCGTCGCGGCCCACGGCAACTCGATCCGCGCGATCGTCAAGTACCTCGACGACATCGACGACGAGACCATCGCGGGCATCAACATCCCGACGGGCATCCCGCTGCGCTACGAGCTCGACGAGGACACGCTGAAGCCGGTGACGCGCGGCGGCCAGTACCTCGACCCCGAGGCCGCCGCCGAGGCGATCAAGGCGGTCGCGAACCAGGGCCGCTGACGCACCTCCGCACGACCCCGACGGTCCGCCACCCCCTCCGGGTGGCGGACCGTCGCACGTCCACCCCGGTCCACCCCCGGTCCGCCGCCCCGCGGGTGGCGGACCGTCGCACTCCACCCCCGGTCCGCCGCAACACGGGTGGCGGACCGTCGCACGTCCCCCGGTCCGCCGGCGTGGCGGGCGGAGCCGTCGGTGCGGCCGATGTGACGCGTGTGACCGCTGTGGCTGGAGCGACATGACCCGAGCTTCACCAGCCACACCGATCACATCGCCCGCACTGACGGCGCGGGTGGGCGACACGCGCGGCCGGCGCGAGGAGCGAGGGAGGCGCGGGGGAGGCGGGGGAGGCGGGAAGCGCGCGGGGTGCGGCGGGGGTTGGGACGGTCATGAGCACCGACGACACCGCCCAGCACCCGGCGACGCAGCGCCTCGACCCCGACGGGTCGCAGGTCCACGAGCTTCGGCTCGTGATGACCGTCCAGGACTTCGACGCAGCGGTGGCGCTCTACCGCGACACGCTCGGGCTGCCGCAGGCGGCCGACTTCAGCGGCGAGCAGGGGCGCGTCGTCCTGCTCGAGGCGGGTCGCGCCACCATCGAGCTCGTCGACGCCGACCAGGCCGCCTACATCGACGACGTCGAGGTCGGGCGTCGGGTCGCCGGCACGCTCCGCGTCGCGCTCGGCGTGCACGACGCGGCGCGCGCGACGGGGGACCTCACCGCCGGCGGTGCGACGGTGGTCGCCGAGCCGACGCGCACGCCGTGGGACTCGCTCAACGCGCGGCTGGACACGCCCGACGGCGTCCACGTCACGGTCTTCGTGGACGCCCCCGCCGACGCCCGCTGAGGTCAGGCGCCGCGCTCGTCGGCGAAGTCGCCCGTGACCAGGTAGACGACGCGCCGCGCGACGGCGACGCCGTGGTCCCCGAAGCGCTCGAAGTAGCGCGCGCACAGCGTGACGTCGACCGTCTCCTGCGCGGTGAGCGGGCCCGCCCCGCTGTGCGCGCCGCCGACGGTCCCGCCGAGCGTCGCGCCGAACGTCTGGGCGTGCAGCCGGTCGAGCACGTCGTCGGCGCGCTCGATCTCGGCGGCCTGCTCGAGGTCGTACGAGGCGAGCACCTCGGTCACGCGCTGCGACACCGCGACGGCGCCCTGGTGCATCTCGGTGAACGTCCCGCGCAGGGCCTCGGGCACGGCGGTCGCGGGGTAGCGCAGGCGCGCCACCTCGGCGATGTGCCGGGCGAGGTCGCCCATCCGCTCGAGCGACGCGCTCATGCGCAGCGCGGAGACGACGACGCGCAGGTCGCGCGCGACCGGCTGCTGCTGCGCGATGAGCAGCACGCACCGCTCGTCGAGGTCGCGCTCGATCGCGTCGATCGTGTGGTCGTCGGCGATGACGGTCTCGGCGAGCGGCAGGTCCGCCGTGAGCAGGGCGGTCCCGGCGGACGCGATCGCCGACTCGACCAGCCGGCTCATCGCCGTGAGGTCCTCGCCCAGTGCCGCCAGCTCGGCCGTGAAGATGTCCCGCATGCCCGTCCTGTCCGTCCCGCGTGCACGAGGCCGTGCGCGCTCCAGCCGCGACGGTCGCAGGCGGAGGTGAACGGTCGGCCACCCCGAGGTGAACATCAGCCGGACGCCCGCTGCACGGGGCGCCCGTCGTCGAGCGGGCGGCACGGCCGACCGTAGGGTGAGCGCGTGATCGACGGGATGACGGCCCTGGTCGCGGGGCTCCTGGGCCTCGCTGTGGGCCTCGCCGCTGCCCTCGCCTTCCGGGTGAGCGAGCGCGAGCAGCGCGCCGTGACGACCGCGCCGAGCGACGGCCTCGAGGAGGGCGCCGCCGCGGTGCTCGCGGTGCTGCGGTCGGCCGCCGTGGTCGCGACGCGCGACGGCGCCGTCGTGCGCGCGAGCGCCGCCGCCCATGCGTTCGGGCTCGTCCGCAGCGACCGCGTCGAGCACGACGACGTCCGCACGCTCCTGGACGCCGTCGCGCGCGACGGCGAGATCCGCGACGCCGAGCTCGAGCTGCCCCGCGGCCCGCTCGGGTCGGGGACCGTGCTGCTCCAGCTGCGCGTCGCGCCCCTCGGGATCCGCCACGTGCTGGTCCTCGCGGAGGACCGCACCGAGGCGCGCCGGGTCGAGGCGATCCGCCGCGACTTCGTCGTCAACGTGTCGCACGAGCTCAAGACGCCCGTCGGGGCGCTCGCGCTGCTCGCCGAGACGGTCGAGCAGGCCGCCGAGGACCCCGAGGCCGTGCGGCGCTTCGCGGGGCGGATCCAGACCGAGTCCACGCGCCTGTCCCACCTCGTGCAGGAGATCATCGAGCTCTCCCGGCTCCAGGTGGAGGACCCGCTCGGCCAGGCGCGGGCCGTGCCGCTCGACGACGTCGTCGACGAGGCGGTGGACCGCGCCCGCACCGGTGCCGCGGCCAAGGAGATCGTGCTCGAGTCGGGTGGGGACCGGGGCGCGCTCGTCTGGGGCGACCACGACCTGCTCGTCACCGCCGTGCGGAACCTGCTCGACAACGCGATCGCGTACTCGGACCCGGGCACCCGCATCGCGGTCGGCACGACGGTCCGGCGCGACGACGGCCTCGTGGAGGTCGCCGTCGTCGACCAGGGCATCGGGATCCCGGCCGACCTCCAGGAGCGCCTCTTCGAGCGGTTCTACCGGGTCGACGAGGCACGGTCGCGGGACACGGGCGGCACGGGGCTCGGGCTGAGCATCGTCAAGCACGTCGCCGCGGACCACGGTGGCGAGGTCACCGTGTGGTCGGAGCCCGGTCAGGGCTCGACGTTCACCATCAGACTCCCGCTGGCGTCCGCCGGCGTGCCGGAAGAAGGAGAAGGCGCATGACGCGCATCCTCGTGGTCGAGGACGAGGAGTCCTACCGCGACCCGCTGTCCTACCTCCTGCGCAAGGAGGGGTTCGACGTCTCGGTCGCCGCGACGGGACCGGAGGCGCTCGACGAGTTCGAGCGCGGGGGAGCGGACCTCGTGCTGCTCGACCTCATGCTCCCGGGGCTGAGCGGCATCGAGGTGTGCCGCCGGCTGCGGCAGACGAGCACCGTCCCCGTGATCATGCTCACGGCCAAGGACAGCGAGATCGACAAGGTCGTGGGCCTGGAGATCGGCGCCGACGACTACGTGACGAAGCCCTACTCGTCGCGCGAGCTCCTCGCCCGGATCCGTGCGGTGCTGCGCCGGCGCACGGAGGCGCCCGAGGCCGCCGACGACGACGCGCTCGAGGTGGGGGGCGTGCAGCTCGACCCCGAGCGGCACACGGTCGTGGTCGACGGGCAGCCCACGGCGTTCCCGCTCAAGGAGTTCGAGCTGCTCGAGTACCTCATGCGCAACGCGGGCCGGGTGCTGACCCGCGGCCAGCTCATCGACCGCGTGTGGGGCTCGGACTACGTCGGGGACACCAAGACGCTCGACGTCCACGTCAAGCGCATCCGCGCCAAGATCGAGGCGGACCCGGGCAACCCGGTGCGCCTGCAGACCGTCCGGGGCCTCGGCTACAAGCTCGCCGACGACTGACGGTCGCAACCGTCCCGTCCTGTTCACCCGGCGTTCACCGGGTACCGGCCGGCCGGTCACCCGCGCTACCTACCGTCCTCGGGTGTCAGGGGCAGACCGCCCCGGGCACCGATCGACAGGACGGAACACAGTGAAGATCGACCGACTCAGCCGGCCGGCGACCGTGGTCGCCATCGGCGCGCTCTCGCTGACCCTCGCAGCGTGCGGCTCGGACAACGCCGTCGGCGGCGCGACCGCCTCGGGCTCGCCCGACACCGAGGAGGTCTCGACCCTCAGCGGACAGCTCGAGGGCGCCGGCGCCAGCTCGCAGGAGTCCGCGATGCAGGCCTGGATCGCCGGGTTCCAGAGCTCCAACCCGGACGTCTCCGTCGCGTACGACCCGGTCGGCTCGGGCGGCGGGCGCACCCAGTTCCTCGAGGGCGGCACGCAGTTCGCCGGCTCGGACGCCGCGCTGGACGAGGAGGAGCTGGCCCAGGCCGCCGAGCGCTGCGTGAGCGGCGAGGCCGCCGAGCTGCCCCTCTACATCTCCCCGATCGCCGTCATCTTCAGCCTCGAGGGCATCGACTCCCTCAACATGTCCCCCGCCACCATCGCCGGGATCTTCGACCAGAAGATCACGACCTGGAACGCCCCGGAGATCGCGGCCGAGAACCCCGACGTCGAGCTCCCTGACCAGCCCATCACGCCGGTCAACCGCTCCGACGAGTCGGGCACGACCGAGAACTTCACGGAGTACCTCTCGGCGACCGCGCCCGAGGCGTGGCCGCACGAGCCGAGCGGCGACTGGCCCGTCTCCGGCGGTCAGTCCGCGCAGGGCACCTCGGGCGTCGTCCAGACGGTGACCGACGGCGACGGCACGATCGGCTACGCCGACGCGTCGAAGGCCGGCTCGCTCGGCACCGTCGCCGTCAAGGTCGGCGAGGCCTACGTGCCGTACTCGCCCGAGGCCGCGGCCGCCGTCGTGGACGCGTCCCCGCGGGCCGAGGGCCGCCCGGACTCGAGCCTCGTGGTCGAGCTGGACCGCACGACGACGGCCGACGGCGCCTACCCGCTGGTCCTCGTCTCCTACTCCCTGGCCTGCACCGAGTACGACGACCCGGCCGACGCCGAGCTCGTCAAGGCGTTCCTCGGGTACGTCGCCAGCGAGGAGGGCCAGACCGCGGCCGCCGAGGCGGCCGGCGCCGCCCCGATCTCCGACGCCCTGCGCGCCGAGGTGGAGGCAGTCGTGGAGTCCATCGCCTGACCGGACGTGAGCACGGTGGCCGGCCCGATCCCGGGCCGGCCACCGCGCGCCGTCCGCCCTCCGACCGCCACCTCCCCGGAGCCCCCGTGAGCAGCAGCACCCCCCGGCTGGTCCGCACCGCCCAGTCCGACCCCGTACCGCCGGCCGCAGATCGCGCCGACCCCACCGGGCCGGCCGACGCCGCCGGGCCGACGACGCCACGCACGACGCCGAACGAGAACGGCGACCCGGGCCGCACCGGCACACGGGCACGGCCCGACGTCGCAGGACGACTCTTCGCCATGACGGCGACGGGTGCGGGCGCCACGATCCTCGTGGTGCTCGCCGCCGTCGCCGTCTTCCTCGTGCTGCGCGCATGGCCCGCGATGACGGCGTCGGCGGAGGAGCTGAGCGAGGGGATCCAATGGTTCCCCGAGGGGCAGACCCTGCTCGGCTTCGTCGGTCCGCTCATCTTCGGCACCGTGCTCGCGGCCGTGATCGCCCTCGTCATCGCCGTGCCGCTCGCCGTCGGGATCGCGCTGTTCACCTCGCACTACGCGCCTCGCCGGATCGCGTCGGGGCTCGGGTACGTGGTCGACCTGCTCGCGGCGATCCCGAGCGTCGTCTACGGCCTGTGGGGCGTCGTGTGGCTCGCACCGCGGCTGTACCCGGTCTGGACCTGGCTCGCCGACAACCTCGGCTGGATCCCGCTCTTCGCAGGACCGGCCAGCCAGCCGCCGCGCACGGTCATGACCGTCGGCGTCGTCCTCGCCGTGATGATCCTGCCGATCATCACGGCGGTCTCGCGCGAGGTGTTCCTCCAGACGCCGCGTCTGCACGAGGAGGCTGCCCTGGCGCTCGGCGCGACGCGGTGGGAGATGGTCCGGATGGCCGTGCTGCCGTTCGGCCGCTCGGGCCTCATCAGCGCGTCGATGCTCGGCCTCGGCCGGGCGCTGGGCGAGACCATGGCGGTCCTGATGATCCTCTCGCCCGGCTTCACGTACGCGTTCGAGCTGCTCCAGGCGGGTCGGCACCAGACCATCGCAGCGAACATCGCGAACCAGTTCCCCGAGGCCAACCCGCTGGGCGTGAGCACTCTCATCGCGACCGGCCTCGCCCTGTTCGTCATCACCCTGGCCGTCAACATGGCCGCGCGCTGGGTCGTCTCCCGGCGCAAGGACTTCTCCGGAGCGAACTGATGGCCACCGCTGCACCGACCACCCCCGCGCCCGGCACCGGCAACGCCTCGACGCGCGCCCTGCTGACGACGGCCGACACCCGCCGCCGCCTCACCGACCGCGCGATGACCGTCGTCGTGTCGCTCGCCTTCGCCATCGCGCTGGTCCCGCTGATCTCGCTCGCCTGGACGGTCGTGAGCAACGGGATCGGCCGCCTCTCGCCGTACTTCCTCACGGTCTCGATGCGCGGCGTCTTCGGCGGCATGGACGCCGGTGGCATCTACCACGCCATCGTCGGGACGGTCCTGGTGACGGGTGCTGCCGCGGTCATCTCCGTGCCGATCGGCATCATGGCGGCCGTGTACCTCGTCGAGTACGGGCGCGGCCCGCTCGCACGTGCCGTGACGTTCTTCGTCGACGTCATGACGGGGATCCCGTCGATCGTCGCGGGCCTGTTCGCCTACGCGCTGTTCGCGGTGTTCTTCGGCCCCGGCGTCCGGTTCGGGCTCGTGGGCGCGGTCGCGCTGTCGGTGCTGATGATCCCCGTCGTCGTGCGCTCGTGCGAGGAGATGCTGCGGCTCGTGCCGAACGAGCTGCGCGAGGCCTCCTACGCGCTGGGGGTCCCGAAGTGGCTCACGGTCGTCAAGGTCGTGCTGCGCACGGCCGTGGGCGGGATCGTCACGGGCGTCATGCTCGCCGTCGCCCGCGTCATCGGCGAGACCGCGCCGCTCCTCGTGACTGTCGGCGTCATCGACTCGATCAACACCAACGTGTTCGAGGGCCGCATGATGACCCTTCCGGTCTACGTCTTCCGGCAGTACGCCCAGGGTCTCGTGCCGTGCACCGAGGGGGCGACCGACTGCATCGCGACGGTCAACATCGACCGCGCCTGGGCCGCCGCCCTCACCCTCATCCTCATCGTCATGGCGCTCAACCTCCTCGCGCGGCTCGTCGCCCGCTGGTTCGCGCCCAAGGCCGGCCACTGAGCCGTCCGCCACCGATCTCTCAGCCCAACCCCGGAAGGACGCCCTCGTGGCACAGCGCATCGACATCAAGGACCTCGACGTCTACTACGGCAGCTTCCGAGCCGTCGCCGACGTCGGCATGACGATCGAGCCGCGGTCGATCACCGCGCTCATCGGCCCCTCCGGGTGCGGCAAGTCGACGTTCCTGCGGACTCTCAACCGCATGCACGAGGTCATCCCGGGCGCTCGCGTCCAGGGCACCGTGCTCATGGACGGGGTCGACCTGTACGGCAGCGGCGTGGACCCCGTCGCCGTGCGGCGCCAGGTCGGCATGGTGTTCCAACGACCCAACCCGTTCCCGACGATGTCGATCGCGGAGAACGTGCTCGCGGGCGTGAAGCTCAACAACCGGCGCATCTCCAAGGGCGACGCGAACGACCTCGTCGAGTCCTCGCTGCGCGGCGCGAACCTGTGGAACGAGGTTAAGGACCGCCTCGACCGCCCGGGCTCGTCCCTGTCCGGCGGCCAGCAGCAGCGCCTGTGCATCGCCCGGGCCATCGCGGTCAAGCCGCAGGTGCTGCTCATGGACGAGCCCTGCTCGGCGCTCGACCCCATCTCGACCCTCGCCATCGAGGACCTCATGGCCGAGCTCAAGGACGACTACACGATCGTCATCGTCACCCACAACATGCAGCAGGCCGCGCGCGTGAGCGACCGCACGGCGTTCTTCACGATCGAGGGGACGGGCAAGCCGGGACGGCTCGTCGAGATGGACGACACCCGGACGATGTTCTCGACGCCGACCCAGCAGGCGACCGAGGACTACATCTCCGGCCGCTTCGGCTGAGCCCTCTCGCCGGGCCGCTCGCGCGTGCCGAGCGGCTCGGTCGAGCCGGGCGTCAGTTCTCGGTGTTGCCGTCCGCGCCCTCGTCGCCGAGCTCGGTGGTCTCCTCGGGCGTCTCGTCGTTCTCGGGCCGCTCGGGTGCCGGCGCGTACTCGCGGTACTCGGGGAGCGTGCCGTCGAGGACCGGGACGCCGGTCGTGGTGCTGCCCGCGTCCGTCGTGACCGTGACGTCGACGTAGGCACCGGCCGGCTCGGACACGCTCTCGACCTCGACCACCTCGCCCTCGGCGCCGCCCATGAGCACCGTGGCGCCCGAGCGGACACGCAGGCTCACGACCTCCTCGCCGCCGACCGTGATCGTCACCCGGGCGTCCTCGCCGTCGTTGGTGACCGATCCGACGACGGTCCCGGGCTCCCCGCCGCCCGCCGAGAGCACGAGGACGTTGCCGAGCCGCAGGTCGCCCACCTCGATGTGGACGCCGTCGGAGGCCTCGTAGTTGGCCTGCGTCGTGATGGGGTTGGTGGCCGAGCAGCCGCTCAGCAGGAGCCCGGCCGCGACGGTCGCGGACGAGACGGCCGTGACGACGGCGCGACGGTGGCGGGTGGTCACACGCTTGCTCACACAGGCTCCTGGGACGCGGCGATCGGTTGGCGGCCAGCCTAGTGGCTGGCCGGTGGACGGGCCCCGCCGCGGGGGTGCGTCCCGGCCGCCACGGGCCCTCGGCGAGGCGCACCCGCCTCTGACCTGCGCAAATGTTCCCCGCGGCCGGTTCGGGGCGGCAAAAGGCATGGTAAGATGGGCATCCGCGAAAGGGGACGCCTCCACATGACCTTCACCGTAGGCGAGACCGTTGTCTACCCGCACCACGGGGCAGCGCTGATCGAAGAGATCAAGACCCGCACCATCCGGGGCGAGGACAAGCTCTACCTCAAGCTCAAGGTCGCTCAGGGTGACCTCACCATCGAGGTCCCGGCGGAGAACGTCGACCTCGTCGGCGTCCGTGACGTCGTCGGGCAGGAGGGTCTCGAGCGCGTCTTCGACGTGCTGCGGGCCCCGTACACCGAGGAGCCGACCAACTGGTCGCGCCGCTACAAGGCGAACCTCGAGAAGCTCGCCTCGGGTGACGTCATCAAGGTGGCCGAGGTCGTCCGCGACCTCTCGCGCCGAGACGCCGACCGCGGCCTGTCCGCCGGCGAGAAGCGCATGCTCGCCAAGGCCCGCCAGATCCTCGTGTCCGAGCTCGCGCTCGCCGAGCACACCGAGGAGGAGAAGGCCGAGGCCATCCTCGACGAGGTGCTCGCGTCCTGACGGCCTCCCGTCCCTGACCGCCCGGTCCTGACCTCGCCTCCGCCGCGTGCGCACCGTCGCGATCCTCACCGCAGCGGGCAGCGGCTCGCGCCTCGGCAGCGACCGCCCGAAGGCGCTCGTCGAGCTGGCCGGTGAGCCGCTCGTCGTCCACGCGGCCCGCGCGCTGCTCTGTGCCGTGGCGCTCGACCGGCTGGTCGTGACCGCTCCGGCGGCGTCCGTCGAGGACGTCGCCGGCGCCCTCGCGACCGTCCGCAGCGGACCCGTCCACGGAGGGGTCCGCTGCGAGGTCGACGTCGTCCCGGGCGGCCCGAGCCGGCAGGCGTCGGTCGCGGCCGGCCTCGCGTCCCTCGGCGACGCGGGCCTCGCCGCCGACGACGTCGTCCTCGTGCACGACGCCGCGCGGCCGCTCGTCGGTCACGCGACCGTCCGCCGGGTGGTGGACGGCGCACGCCGGCACGGGGCCGTCGTCCCCGGCCTGGCGGTCGCGGACACGGTCAAGGTCGTCGACGAGGACGGTCGCGTCACGGGCACGCCCGACCGTCGCACCCTCCGGGCCGTCCAGACCCCGCAGGGCTTCACGTGGGCGGTGCTGAGCCGCGCTCACGAGGCGGGCAGGCACCGCGCCGACGACGAGGCGACGGCGGCGACCGACGACGCCGGCCTCGTCGAGGACCTCGGGCTCCCCGTGCATGTCGTCGTCGGGGACGCGCACGCGCTGAAGATCACGACGACCGCGGACCTCGAGCTGGCCGAGCGCCTGCTGAGCCGCGCGGGTACCGACCGGTGACCGCGTCGTCCGGGCTTCCGGGACCGTCAGGGCTGCCGGGACTGCCGCGCACCGGCATCGGCGTCGACGTGCACGCGTTCGCCGGTCCCGACGAGGAGCGCGAGCTGTGGGTCGCCGGCCTCCACTGGCCGGGCGAGCGCGGCCTCGCCGGTCACTCCGACGCCGACGTCGCCGCGCACGCCGCGGCCGACGCGCTGCTCGCCGCGGCGGGGCTCGGCGACCTCGGGTCGACCTTCGGCACGAGCGACCCGCGCTGGGCCGGGGCCCCGGGTGCCGCGCTCCTCGGCGAGGCCGCGCGCCTCGTCCGGGTGGCGGGCTTCGAGATCGGCAACGTCGCCGTCCAGGTCATCGGCAACCGCCCGCGGCTCGGACCCCGGCGCGCCGAGGCCGAGGCCGCGCTGTCGGCCGCCGTCGGCGCCTCCGTGCACGTCTCCGCGACGACGACCGACGGGCTCGGCCTCACGGGCCGCGGCGAGGGTGTCGCGGCGCTCGCCACGGCGCTCGTGGTGCCGAGCCCCGGCACCTCGGCCTGAGGCCGGCGGCGCACGCTGCCGACCAGCACGCCGCCGACGACGAGCGCACCGAGCGCGAGCTCGAGCGGCTCCGTGCGCTCGCGCAGCACGAGCCCCGCGACCGCGATGCCGACGACCGGCACGAGCATCGAGAACGGGGCCACGCTGCTCGACGGGTTGCGCGCGAGGAGCGTGGTCCACAGCCCGGTGCCGACGACCGTCGCGACGAGCACGGTGTAGGCGAGGCCCAGCAGCGCCGGCCCCGCGGTCGGCGCGTCGAGCGTCGTGAGCGACTGCGTGATCGCCGTGGGGCCCTCGAGCACGAGCGAGAGGGCGAGGAGCGGCAGCACGGGCACGACCGACATCCACGCCATCAGCCGCATCGGGCTGTCGGGCCTGGCCTGACGTGACGCGAGGTTGCCGAGCGCCCAGCCGAGCCCGCCTGCGACGGTGAGCAGCACCGGCAGCAGCGCCGCGCTCCCCCCGACCAGCCCGCGGTGCGCCGCGATGCCCGCGAGCCCCGCGACGGCGAGCAGCACGCCGAGCACCTGGCGGCCGGTGAGGCGCTCGCGGAGCAGCCACGCCGCGAGGACGACCGTGAAGGGCGCGGAGGACTGGAGCACCAGGGAGCTCAGCCCGGCCGGCATGCCCGTCGTCATGGCGAGGTAGAGGAACGCGAACTGAAGCACGCCGAAGCCGACGCCGTAGCCGACGAGCCAGCGCAGCCGCACCCTCGGGCGCGGCACGAGCAGCACGGTCGGCACGGCGATGAGGGCGAACCGCAGGGCCGCGAGGAAGAACGGCGGGAAGTGCTCGAGGGACGCGTGGATCGCGGTGAAGTTCGCACCCCACAGCACGGCGACGACGGCGGCGAGGAGGCGGTCGCGCAGGCTCATGCCTCGATGGTGGGGCTGCCGACCCTGCAGCACCAGCGAATCGTGCTGAAACCACTGTGCAGCCGAACTTCACGGTCGTAGGGTCGCCGCATGGACGCCCGCCAGCTGGAGACGCTCCGCGCCGTGCACGAGCGCGGCGGCGTGACCGCGGCGGCCCGCGCGCTGCACCTCACGCCGTCGGCCGTGTCGCAGCAGCTCGCCGCGCTCCAGCGGCACGCGGGCGTCACGCTCGTCGAGCGCGTCGGCCGGGGCGTCCGGC
>NZ_JACVQL010000096.1 GCF_019733465.1 Actinotalea ferrariae
AGGCCGCGCTGGCCGTGCACCGCGACCTCGACCGCCGGGGCGCCGGCGCGCCGGGCCCAGGCCTCGGCCTCGTCCAGCACGGCGAGGCTCGCGGCGACGTCGGCCCGCAGCTCGAAGTCGCTCATGACCATGCCGAGCAGGGCCCGCGCCCGCAGGTAGGCGGCGTCCGTCCCGTCGCCGCGGTCCCTCGCGGCCTCCCCGCGCGCCGGCCGCGCGGTCGGGTCGCGTCCGACGTCGTCGGGCGTCCCGAGCCGACGCAGCACCTGGCGAAAGCACGCCGAGGCACGAGCGGGCCGGCCCGCGGAGTTGTGCGCGAAGCCCTCCTCGAGCGCGCGGAGCGCCTCGAGGCCCAGGTCCATGCCGGTGGACGAGCTCACGCCGCCCCGATCCGCACGGTCATGCCGGGCTCACGTGGGGGCTCGCGTGGGGGCCGACGTCGGGCTCACGGTGGGGTCACCGGCTCAGCCCGGTGGTCGCGGTGATCGCGGCCCAGGTCGCGGCACGGCGCTCGGCGGGGTCCGAGAGCGAGGACGTCGTGACGGCGCCCGAGGCGCGCGCCTCGAGCAGCGCGGCGGCGAGCTCGCCCGCGAGGACAGGCGCGGCGAACGAGGTCCCGCTCCACACGCCGAACCCTCCCGCGAAGGCGTCCGGGTCGAGGGTCGAGCGCTCCTCCCCGCTGCGCGCGCCGGGCAGCGAGCGCGACGCGGTCCGCGAGCCGTCCGTCGGCGTCGGCAGCGTGCTGACGACGGCGGCGCCGGGGCGCAGGCACGTCACCCACGGTCCGTCGTTGCTGAAGAGCGCCGTCGTGCCGTCCGGGTTGAGCGCACCGACCGAGACCACCGGCGGCACGTCGTCGAGCTGTGAGGGCGGCACGACGGCGGGCGGGCTCCCCGCCACCGCGGGCGCGAACGCGGCCGGGAACAGGGGCCGCGGGTCGCCGTGGTTGCCCGCGGAGACGACCACCGCCACGCCCTGGCGACGCAGGGCCTCGAGGACCGATCCGAACGGGCTGTCGAACAGCGCGTCCTCGGGCCGCTCGTGGTAGTACCCGAGCGAGAGGTTGAGCACGTCCACCGGGACGTGCCCGGCGTGGCCGGCCAGGCCCAGCACGTGGAGCAGGAGCAGCCGGCGCAGGCCGCGCAGGAGGTCCGACTCCGCGATCACGCCGACGCCGCCGTAGAGCCGGCAGGACAGCACGACGGCGTCGGGGCACACCTGGTGGACGATGCCCGCGATGAAGGTGCCGTGCCCGGCGGCCGGGTCGAGACCGCCGGTCAACGGCGACCCGGCCATGCCGCCGTCCTCGGGGTCGGCGGCCGGCGGGAGAACGGGGAACGGGCCGACCGGCACGCCGAGCACGGCAGGGTCGCGCAGCACGACGTCGGGCCCGAGCCAGGGATGCGCTCCCGTGCCCGTGTCCATGACCGCCACCACGGGACGGGCGACCCCGTCCTTCGTCTGCAGCACGGAGCGGCCGGCGGCGTGCCGGCGCTCGGGCCGCGGCCCGACCCACGCGACCGCGCTGCGGCCGCCCCAGCCGGGGACGCCGTACTCGGTCAGGCCCGTCGCCGGGTGCGGGTCCGTGAACGGGTGGGGGTCGGTGAAGGGATGGGGATCCGTGAACGGGTGCGGGTCCGTGAACGGATGGGGATCGGTGAAGGGGTGCGGGTCCGTGAAGGGCGAGCCGCCGATGCCCGGCGTGGCCACGACCACGTGGTCGAGCGAGAGCCGGAGCTTCGACTCCCCCGCGAGCGCGCGGAAGCCCTCGAGCAGCTCCCACGCGTCCGGCGCCGGCGCGACCGAGTCCCGCGCCGCCACGAGGCGCACGGCGAACGAGGAGCCGAGGGCGAGCGCCTCGCGCGCGTCGCCCGCCAGGTCGGCCTGTCCGAGCAGCCGAGCGTCGGCCAGGTCGGCCTCCTCGACCTCGACGGTCCAGCCCCGGCGGCCCGCGACGTCCTGGAGGGAGCCCAGGTCCGCCGCGCCCGCCTGGGCGCCGGAGACGATCAGCCGGTCGGCGACGTACGCGGTCGGCGCCGGTGCCCGCGCACCGCCCCGTCGCGGCGCCGTCCGCGGGTCGAGCGTGCGGACACGCCACGCGAGGTCCTCCGGTCGCTGCCCCTCGTCGCGCCCTCGTCGATCGGCCGTTCCCTGCGTCATGCGTCCCCCTCGTCACTGCTCGTCATGGCACCAGCCGACGCCCTCACAGCTCGATCACCGGCGTGCTGACGCCGGTCCCCGAGCCGTGGCGCAGCACGAGGCTGGCGGGTCCCGGCGGGACGTCGGCGAGGACGAACGAGCCGTCGTCGTCGGACTCCGTGCGCACGCTGCCGCCCGGGCGCAGCAGCTCGACCTCGTAGCGCGTGGCGGGCGCGGCCCACCCGTCGACGCGCACTCCGCCCGACGGCGAGACCGACAGGCTGATCATGACGGTCACGGGCTCCGCCGTGAACGTGATCGTCCGCGCCTCGACGGTCGCCTCGCCGCGCACGGCGAGCTCGGGGACCTCGAGCAGCTGCAGCTCCATCACCTGCGTGTGCAGCGCCTCGAGCGAGAGCGCGAACAGCGAGCGCTCGACGAGGTCGTCCGGCACCGGGTCCGCGGCGTCGAGCACGCGCCGCAGGCCGGCCAGGACCCGCAGGTCGGCGTCGTCCAGGACGCCGTCGGCCGGGTGGTCGTCGTGCCCCAGGTCGTCGGTGCTCATGCGTCCCAGCCCTCCTCGGTCGCGAGCAGCGCCCGCAGCTTCGCCAGGCACCGTCCGCGCGTGACGCCGACGGCGGTGACCTGCATCCCGGTGACCTCGGCGATCGCGCGGTAGTCGGGGCGGTCCGCCATCGCGACGAAGCGGAGCACCTGCTGGCACCGCTCGGGCAGGAGGAGGAAGCGCCGCCACAGCCGGCGGTCCCGCTCGTCGGCCGCGACCACCTCGTCCGGCGGGCGGTCGGGCGACCGGAGCTGCCCGTAGGGGGCGCCCTCGTCCTCGAGCGTGGTGGTGCGGCGGGCGTCGCCGCGACGGTGCGCCACCGCCTGCCACGCGGCACGGCGCGCGCTCACGACGAGCCACTTGAGCGCGGCGTCGGCCTCGCGGATGGTGGGCGCGCTGCGGACGAACGCGAGCCACACGCCCTGCACGACGTCGGCCGCCTCGTCGCGCTCGACGCCCTGCGAGCGCACGACGTTCCACAGCAGCGGGGTCGCCTCGCGCACCAGGTCCTCGAGCGGCCCGGTCCGGCCGTCCCGGAAGGCGACGACCGCGGCCGCGGCGCGCGCGGCGAGGCCGGTGCGCTCACCGACGCCGTCGGCGGTGCTTCCCGCTGTGCGGTTCATGGACCCGTGCCCTTCGCGGACCGGCGGTGGGCCCGAGCCTAGGGCCGGGCCACGCACGTCCACAACGACCCCGTCCACCACGGTCCTCCTGGTCCCGGCACCGCACACCGATGCCCTCACCCACCCAGGAGCGCCGGGGCCGCCGTTCGTGACACGTCCAGGCCCTCGGATCTGCAGGCCGTGCGACCGGAGGAGGCGCCGACCCACCCATCCACCGGGCCGCCCGCTCCGAACCACCGCCGACCGACGGCGGCGACCGCCGTCGCACGACGAGAGGAACCTCCATGACCAGCTCCCCCAACCGACTCCTCGGCACCGTCTTCGGCGTCGTCTACCTCCTGGTCGGTGCGGCCGGCTTCGCCGTCACGGGCGGCGTCGGCTTCGCGGCCACGGAGGGCAACCCGTTGATCGTGTTCGACGTCAACCCGCTGCACAACGTCGTCCACCTGGCCATCGGCGCGGCTCTGCTGGTGGCGGCACGCGCGTCCGTGCGCGCGTCCCGCGGCGTCAACACCGCCGTCGGTGCGGTCTACCTGCTCGTCGGCGTGCTGGGCCTCTTCATCGCCGACTCCGCCGCG
This sequence comes from Actinotalea ferrariae, assembly GCF_019733465.1. Lineage (GTDB taxonomy): Bacteria > Actinomycetota > Actinomycetes > Actinomycetales > Cellulomonadaceae > Actinotalea > Actinotalea ferrariae_A. The sequence continues at coordinate 3,903 of NZ_JACVQL010000096.1, forward strand.
AACATCCTGGCGCTCAACGGCGCCGACAACGTGCTCCACCTCGGCAGCGCGCTGCTGCTCCTCGGCGTCGGGCTCGCCGCCGACCGGGCCGCCACCCGCACCCCCGCGGCCCGGACCGCGTGATGCGCACGCCGTCGTCGGGCACGGCGGGCACGCGGGGCACGGCGGGCACGGGCGGCATGGCGT
>NZ_JACVQL010000097.1 GCF_019733465.1 Actinotalea ferrariae
CCGGGCAGGTTGTCGCACGGGACGAGCGTGAGCGGTCCGGCGTCCGCTCGACGGCGGGCCGCCAGGCCGGCGACGAGCCGAGCCGGCACGGTGCGCACCAGGGCGCGCGGGTCGGCCCGCAGCGCGTCGAGGTCGGCGCGCACGTCGGGCCGGTCGAGGTCGAGGCCGCCGTCCGCCCGCAGCGCGTAGCCGGCCTCCGTCACGGTCGACGTGACCAGCGCGACCGCGGGGTCCGCGAGGTGGCCGAGCCAGGACGCGTGGTCGTCCGCGGCGAGCGCCGCGGCGACGGACTCGACCGTCTCGTACCGGTCGCCGTCGGGCCCGCGCACCGCGAGCGTGTACACGGCGTCCTGGGCGGCGAGAGCCCGCGCGAGGTCGGGCCGACGGCCCGTGAAGGCCGCGATGCCCCAGGCCGCCGCGTCGGGCGCGTGCTGCGTGTACCAGGCCTGGTGGGCCCGGAAGAAGCTGCCCAGGCCGAGGTGGACGTGCCGCACGGGCGGCCGGGTGCGCGTCCGGGTCGGCACCCGCGTCGGGGTGGCGCTCACAGCCCGAACACCTCCCTGGGGCGGCCGACGACGAGGTCGACCGCCGTCTCGAGCGCCTCGTCCTCGTCGAGGCGGTGTTCGGTCACGAGCTGCGCGAGGGCCCCGGCGTCGAGGCGCCGCGCCATGTCGTGCCGTGCGGGGATCGAGCAGAACGCCCGCGTGTCGTCGATGAAGCCCGAGGTCCGGCTGAAGCCCGCGGTCTCCGTGACGGCCGCGCGCCACCGGCGGATGGCGTCCGGAGCGTCGAGGAACCACCACGGTGCGCCGACGTAGACGGAGGGGTAGAAGCCGGCCAGCGGCGCCAGCTCGCGCGAGACGACGGTCTCGTCGAGCGTGAACAGGACGAGCTTCAGGCTCGGGTGGGTCCCGTACCGCTCGAGCAGCGGGCGGAGCGCGTCGGTGAACTCGCCGGGCAGCGGGATGTCGTGGCCGGTGTCGGGCCCGAAGCGCTCGAGCGTCGGTCGGTGATGCCCTCGGCGCACCCCGGGGTGCAGCGTCATGGTCAGGCCGTCCTCGGTCGCCATGCGGGCCATCTCGAGCAGCATGTGCCGCCGCAGCGCGGTCGCCTCGGCCGGGCTCGCCGTGCCCTCGACGGCGGCCCGGTAGACGCGGTCGCGCTCGGCAGGCTCGAGCGGGTCGGTCCGCACGTCGGCGTGGCTGTGGTCGGTGGACCGCGCGCCGTGCGCACAGAAGTGGTCCCTGCGGTCCTCCATCGCGCCGACCCAGCCGTGCCACGTCCCCGTGTCGACGCCGCTGACCTGCGCGAGCCGCGCGACGTCGGCGCGCCACCCGGGCGCACCGGCCTCGAGGTAGCGGTCCGGCCGGAACGTCGGGACCACGCGTCCGGTCCACGTCGGGTCGGCCGTGAGCGCGGCGTGCGTCGCGAGGTCGTCCGCGGGGTCGTCGGTGGTGGCCAGGACCTGGATGCCGAAGCGCTCGTAGAGCGCGCGCGGCCGGAACTCCGGGCGGCCGAGCCGCTCGTGCACCAGGGCGAAGACCGTGTCGGCCGTCGCGGCGGACGGGCGCACGTCCACCCCGAAGATGCCGGCGAGCTCCTGCTCGAGCCAGTAGCGCACGGGCGTCCCGCGGAACACGTGCCAGTGCTCGCACAGCGCGCGCCACGCCGCCCGGGCGTCGGGCTCGTCGAGCGGACCACGGCCGACACCCAGGACGTCGAGCGGCACGCCCGACGCGTGCAGCAGGCGCGTCACGTAGTGATCGGGCGTGACGAGCAGCGCGGCCGGGTCGCGGAACGGCGTGTCGTGCAGCAGCAGCGCGGGGTCCACGTGGCCGTGCGGGGAGACGATCGGCAGGTCGCGCACCGCGTCGTACAGCCGACGCGCGACGGCGCGCACGGCCGAGTCGGTCGGGAGCAGCCGGTCGGGGTGCGGTGCCAGGCGGGGTGCCGAGAGCGCGGGTGCGGTCGTCATGCCAGCGAGTCTCCGCGCGGCCCGGGCGGCACGACAACCGGTTGCCACGAGTTGCACGACAGCGTTGCCGCGGCGCGGTACGAGCGGCAGGGTGGGGCCATGACGACGAGCTCGCCACCCGCACCGGCACCCGCTCCGGCAGGCGCACCGTCACGCGCCGCCGTCGTCGGCGGGCCGGACGCGGTCCTCACCGACGACGAGGTCCGCGCCTTCGTCGCCGAGCAGGTCGGCGGCCTCGACCTCGACGGGCGGAGCCTGTGCCTGGTCGTGCCCGACGGCACGCGGTCGTGCCCGCTCCCCCTGCTCGTGCGTGCCGTGCACGAGGTCGCGCACGGCAGGGTGTCACGGCTCACCGTGCTCATCGCGCTGGGCACGCACGCCCCCATGGGCGACGCGGAGCTCGCCCGGCACCTCGGCTACGCCGACGGCGGGCTCGAGCAGACCTACCCAGGCACGACGGTGCTCAACCACGAGTGGTGGGACGAGTCGACGTTCGTCTCCGTCGGCACCATCGCGGCCGACCGCCTCGCCGAGCTCTCCGAGGGCCGCCTCGTGCGCGACGTCGAGGTGCGGCTCAACCGCGCCGTCGTCGAGCACGACGTCACGCTCATCGTCGGGCCGGTGTTCCCGCACGAGGTCGTCGGCTTCTCGGGCGGCAACAAGTACCTCTTCCCGGGCGTCGCCGTGAAGGACGTCATCAACGTGTCGCACTGGCTCGGGGCGCTGATCTCGAGCGTCGAGATCATCGGGACGCGCGGCACCACGCCCGTGCGCGCCCTCATCGACGAGGCGGCGGCCCTCGTGCCCGGCGAGCGGCATGCGCTGTGCCTCGTCGTCCGCTCGGGCACCGACGACCTCCACGCCGCCGCCTTCGGCTCGGCGCAGGACGCGTGGGCGGCGGCCGCGGACGTCTCCGCCGAGACCCACGTGCGTTACCTCGACGCGCCCGTGCGGCGGGTGCTGTCGCTCGTGCCCGAGAAGTACGAGGACATGTGGACCGGCGCCAAGGGCTTCTACAAGGTCGAGCCCGTCGTCGCCGACGGCGGCCAGGTCGTCCTGTACGCACCCCACATCACCGAGATCTCCGTCATGCACCCGCAGATCCTCGAGATCGGCTACCACTGCCGTGACTACTTCGTGAAGCAGTGGGACCGCTTCAAGGACGTGCCGTGGGGCGACCTCGCGCACTCGACCCACCTGCGCGGAGCGGGCACGTACGACGACGAGCACGGCGAGCGGTGCCGCGTGACGGTGACCCTCGCGACGGGCATCCCCGAGGACGTCGTGCGCGCCGCCAACCTCGACTACCTCGACCCCGCCGAGGTCGACGTCGACGCGTGGTCGCAGGACGCCGACACCCTCGTCGTGCCGCAGGCCGGCGAGGTGCTCCACCGCCTGCGGACGCAGGCGTGAGCGCGCCCGCCGGCACGCTGCCGCCTTCGGTGTCCCACGCCGTCGAGGGCGCGTTGCCCGTGATCCGGGTGGCCGGTCCGGCCGCCGACGCCGTCGTGCACCTGCAGGGCGCACAGGTCACGTCGTGGACGCCGCGCGGCGGGGCTCCGGTGCTGTGGTGCAGCGACCGGACGCGGCTCGAGCCGGGCGCGGCGGTGCGCGGGGGCGTCCCCCTGTGCTTCCCGTGGTTCGGCGCCCACCCCACCGACCCGTCGGCCCCCTCGCACGGCTTCGCGCGGGTCAGCACGTGGCAGCTCCTCGGCGCCGAGGAGGCGGGCGACGAGGTCGTCGTCCGGCTCGGGCTCTCGGACGACGGCGCGACCCGCGTCTCGGCGTGGCCGCACCGCTTCTCCGCCGTGTGCACGGTCACGGTCGGACGGCAGCTCACCGTGGCCCTCGCCGTGACGAACGAGGACGACGTCGACGTGGAGGTGACGCAGGCGCTGCACACGTACCTCGCCGTCCGGGACGTGCGCACGACGAGCGTCACCGGCCTCGAGGGCGTGCCCTACCGGGACAAGCCCTCGGGCGGCACCGAGATGCCGGGGAGCGCCGACCCGGTGCGGTTCGACGGCGAGACGGACCGCGTCTACCTGGGCACGACGGGGACCACGGTGGTCGACGACGGGACCCGACGCCTCCTCGTCGGCAAGGCCGGCTCGGCGACGACGGTCGTCTGGAACCCCGGACCGGAGCGCGGCGCCGCGCTGGGCGACGTGGGTGCTGCATGGCCCGGGTTCGTGTGCGTCGAGGCCGCGAACGCAGGACCGGACACGGTCCGCCTGGCACCCGGCCGGAGCCACGAGCTGTCGACCACCGTGGCGGTCGAGCGCTGACCCGTGCGCCGACACGTCACGCCGTCAGGGCCAGGTAGGCCTCGTCCTCCGGCACGCGCGCGCTGACCGCGAGCGCGCGGGCGAGCGCCGTGACCGTCGTGAGCAGGTGCTCGGGGCCGATCCGGACCACCTCGCCACGCGGGCCGACGAGCTCCGCCCAGAAGCACTCGAGCACGCCGTCGTACCCCCAGCGCGCGGTGGTCCAGCCCGGCACGAGCGCGGCGCGCTCGAACGGCGACCGGGACGAGGGACGGACCGGGAGGACGGCTGCGCTCATGCGCCCACCCTCCACCCGACCACCGACACGACCGCCGGGCCGCGGGGTCGCCGGGCCACCGGGCCAACCGGGGGTGGCGGGGCACGGCCGGGTGACAGCGGGTCGCCGAGGCGTCAGGCTCAGCGCATGTCCCGTCGCGCCGGCGCCGCCCTCGCCGGGCTCCTCGCCGCCGGCCTCACGCTCGGCGTCGCGCAGCTGCTCTCCGCCCTGCTCCCCGCGGGCTCGGCGCCGCTGACCGCCGTCGGCGACGCGTTCATCGACGTCACGCCCGCCTGGCTCAAGGACCTCGCGATCGCGGCGTTCGGCACCGCGGACAAGACGGCGCTCCTGGTCGGGATGGTGCTCGTGCTCGCTGCCGTCGCCGCGGCCGCCGGCGTCCTCGCGCTGCGCTCGCCCGGCGCGGCGACCGCCGTGGTGGTCGCCGTCGGGGTGCTCGCGGGCGTGGTGGCGGCCGGACGCCCGGGCAACGGG
>NZ_JACVQL010000098.1 GCF_019733465.1 Actinotalea ferrariae
GCCCCGGGCGGGGCGGCCGCACGGGCGACGGCGACCGGCCGGACCGGTCCGCCCGGCCCGGTCCCCGGCGCGGTCCGGCGGCGGGCGAGCACGACGGCGAGGTCCTCGAGCTCGAGGTGGGCGCCGTCGCCCACGGCGGCATCTGCGTCGCCCGGCACGAGGGGCGCGTGGTCTTCGTCCGTCACACGCTGCCCGGCGAGCGGGTGCGCGCCCTCGTGACCGACGGCCGCGAGGGCGCCCGGTTCTGGCGCGCCGACGCGTTCGAGGTGCTCGAGGCGAGCCCCGACCGGGTGCCGCTCGCCTGGCCCGAGGCGGGGCCGAGCGGGGTGGGCGGGGCCGACCTCGCCCATGTCGCCCTGCCCGCACAGCGCCGGTGGAAGGCCGACGTCGTCGCCGAGCAGCTGCGGCGCCTCGCGCGCACCGAGCGCGACGTCGTCGTCGAGGCGGTCCCGGGTGACGACGACGGGTGGTCGTGGCGCACCCGCATCGAGCTGGTCACGGATGCCGAGGGGCGCGCGGGCATGCACCGCACGCGCTCGCACGACGTCGTGCCGCTCGCGGACATGCCGCTCGCGGTGCCCGAGCTGCGCGAGCTCGGCCTCTTCGACCGGCGGTGGCCGCCCGGCGCCCGCATCACGGCGGTCGCGCCGGTGGGTGGCGACCGGCCGCTCGTCCTGGTCGACGGCGTGCCGTGGGGCGAGAAGGGCCCGGACCGCCGGCCCAACGCGCGCGCCGCGGTGCGCGAGCGTGCCGAGGTCGCCGGACGCGAGTACACCTGGCGGGTCGCGGCCGACGGCTTCTGGCAGGTCCACCGCGCCGCGCCGGCCGCCCTCGCCGGCGCCGTCGTCGCCGCGGTCGGGGAGCGGCCCGGGGCGACGGTCGTGGACCTCTACTCGGGCGCGGGTCTGCTCACGCTGCCGCTCGCCGACCTCGTCGGTGCCGACGGCCGCGTGGTGGCCGTCGAGGGCGACGCGCGCGCCGTGCGCGACGCGCGCCGCAACGTCCACGAGCACCCGCAGGTCGCGCTGCACGAGGGACCCGTCGAGGAGGTGCTCGCGGGCGGTGCCGTCTCGCGTGCCGACGTCGTCGTGCTCGACCCGCCGAGGGTGGGCGCCGGGCGGGACGTGGTCGCCGCGATCGCCGGCGTCGGGCCCGAGCGCGTCGTCTACGTCGCGTGCGACCCGGCGGCGCTCGCACGGGACGTGGCCTACCTCGAGGGGCACGGCTACGCGCTCGGCGAGGTGCGGGCGTTCGACCTGTTCCCCATGACCCACCACGTCGAGTGCGTCGCGGTGCTCGACCGTTCGTGACCGACGCGGTAAGATATCTTGACGTCGAGATATCTCCCGCACGCGGCTGCCGATAGCCTGCTGGGAGGTCTGCGGACGTCGGCGGCCAGGTCCTGCGACCGGCCCCAACCCCCGCCGCGAGTCCTGCGGGGGACGAACCACGAAGGAGCATCCGTGAGCAGCGTCGACACGTTCGGGTCGAAGGGCACCCTCGAGGTCGGGGGAGCCTCCTACGAGATCTACCGGCTGGCCGCCGTGCCGGGCCTGGAGCGGCTGCCGTACAGCCTCAAGATCCTCGCGGAGAACCTCCTGCGGACCGAGGACGGCGCCAACATCACCGCCGACCACGTCCGCGCGTTCGCGTCGTGGGACCCGACGGCGGAGCCCAGCACCGAGATCCAGTTCACGCCGGGCCGCGTCGTCATGCAGGACTTCACGGGCGTGCCGTGCGTCGTCGACCTCGCGACGATGCGCGAGGCGGTCGCGGAGCTCGGCGGCGACCCGGCGCGGATCAACCCGCTCGCGCCGGCCGAGCTGGTCATCGACCACTCCGTCCAGATCGACGTCGCGGGGCGCCACGACGCGTTCGAGCGCAACGTCGAGCTCGAGTACCAGCGCAACTTCGAGCGCTACCAGTTCCTGCGCTGGGGCCAGACGGCGTTCGACGACTTCAAGGTCGTCCCGCCCGGCACCGGCATCGTGCACCAGGTCAACATCGAGTACCTCGCGCGCGTCGTCATGACGCGCGAGGTCGCGACGGGTGACGGGAGCGTGCTGCGCGCGTACCCGGACACGTGCGTCGGCACGGACTCGCACACCACGATGGTCAACGGGCTCGGCGTGCTCGGCTGGGGCGTCGGCGGCATCGAGGCCGAGGCCGCGATGCTGGGCCAGCCGGTCTCGATGCTCATCCCGCGCGTGGTCGGCTTCAAGCTCTCGGGCGCCATCCCGCCGGGCGTCACCGCGACCGACGTCGTGCTGACGATCACGCAGCAGCTGCGCGAGCACGGCGTGGTCGGCAAGTTCGTGGAGTTCTACGGCGACGGCGTGGCGCAGGTGCCGCTGGCCAACCGCGCGACGATCGGCAACATGAGCCCGGAGTTCGGCTCGACCTGCGCGATCTTCCCGATCGACGGCGTCACGCTCGACTACCTGCGCCTGACCGGGCGCTCCGACGAGCAGGTCGCTCTCGTCGAGTCGTACGCCAAGGAGCAGGGCCTGTGGCACGACCCGGCGTCCGGGACGTACACCGAGCCGGTGTTCTCGGAGTACCTCGAGCTCGACCTGTCGACGGTCGTCCCGTCGATCGCCGGGCCGAAGCGCCCGCAGGACCGGATCGAGCTCACGGAGGCGAAGGAGTCGTTCGCCACGAGCATCCTCGACTACGTCGACGACGCGGCGCGCGCGGCCTTCACGGGTCTGGACGAGTCCGTCGCCGAGACCTTCCCGGCGTCCGACCCGATCGCCGCCGGCGAGCACGCCGACGGCTCCGACAAGCCGACGCACGTCGGGCACGGCGACGCCGCGACGCGCCCGCACAAGCGCGTGCCGCTCACGCTCGAGGACGGCACGCAGACCGAGCTCGACCACGGCCACGTGGTCATCGCGTCGATCACGTCGTGCACCAACACGTCCAACCCGTCGGTCATGCTCGCCGCGGCGCTGCTCGCGAAGAACGCCGTCGCGAAGGGCCTGACCGCCAAGCCGTGGGTCAAGACGTCGATGGCGCCGGGCTCCAAGGTCGTCACGGACTACTACGAGAAGGCCGGCCTCTGGCCCTACCTCGAGAAGCTCGGGTTCCACCTCGTCGGCTACGGCTGCGCGACGTGCATCGGCAACTCGGGTCCGCTCCCGGAGGAGGTCTCGGCGGTCGTCAACGACCACGACCTCTCGGTCGTCTCGGTGCTCTCGGGCAACCGCAACTTCGAGGGGCGCATCAACCCCGACGTGAAGATGAACTACCTCGCGTCGCCGCCGCTGGTCATCGCGTACGCGCTGGCCGGGACGATGGACTTCGACTTCGACAACGAGCCGCTCGGCACCACCGAGGCGGGCGAGCCGGTCTTCCTGCGGGACATCTGGCCCGCGCCGGCCGAGGTGCAGGCGACGATCGACTCGTCGATCGACCGCGACATGTTCACGGCCGACTACGCCGACGTCTTCGCCGGCGACGACCGCTGGCGCTCGCTGCCGACGCCCGAGGGCGACACCTTCGCGTGGGACCCCGAGTCGACCTACGTGCGCAAGCCCCCGTACTTCGAGGGCATGGGCGCGACGCCGGAGCCCGTCGTGGACATCGCGGGCGCCCGCGTGCTGGCCAAGCTCGGCGACTCGGTCACGACCGACCACATCAGCCCCGCGGGGTCGATCAAGGCCGACAGCCCGGCCGGCCGCTACCTCGCGGAGCACGGTGTCGAGCGCCGGAGCTTCAACTCCTACGGCTCGCGCCGCGGCAACCACGAGGTCATGATCCGCGGCACGTTCGCCAACATCCGGCTGCGCAACCAGCTCGTGCCTGGCGTCGAGGGGGGCTTCACGGTCAACCACCTCACGGGCGAGCAGACGACGATCTACGACGCCGCGCAGGCCTACGCCGAGGCCGGCGTCCCGCTCGTCATCCTGGGCGGGAAGGAGTACGGCTCCGGCTCGTCGCGCGACTGGGCAGCCAAGGGCACCCGGCTGCTGGGCGTCCGCGCCGTGATCGCCGAGAGCTTCGAGCGCATCCACCGGTCGAACCTCATCGGCATGGGCGTCCTACCGCTCCAGTTCCCTGCGGGGGAGACGGCCGACTCGCTCGGGCTCGACGGCACGGAGACGTTCGACATCGCGGGCGTCACGGCGCTCAACGAGGGCTCGACGCCGCGGACGCTCGAGGTGCGCGCGACCAAGGCCGACGGCTCCGTCGTCTCGTTCGACGCGGTCGTCCGCATCGACACCCCCGGTGAGGCTGACTACTACCGCAACGGCGGCATCCTCCAGTACGTCCTGCGCTCGCTCGTCGGGGCCTGACGCCGCGCCCACGGCTCGCGCCCCGACCGCGACGGCCGCCCGCCCGCCCGCCACTAGCATGGGCGGGCGGCCGGCGGGAGGTGCCCGGGCCCGGGGGAGGGTCACGGCGTTGGATCTCACGGCGTTGGAACTCCTTCTGGTGGCGCCGGTGCCGGGGGACCCGTTCGGACGGTCGACCCGTCTCACGGGTGGCCCGGGCGCCCAGGGGAGCGCGACGCTGCGCACCCGCATCTCGTACGAGCCCGAGGAGCTGCGCCACGAGGTCGAGCGGCTGCCCGGGACGCACCACGTCGCCGGGGCCGGGGTGGCGGCGCAGGTCCAGCTCGTCCGGCTGGGCGAGTTCTCTGCGCTGACCTGTCGGTTCACGACGACCGGTCCGGTCGGGACGTCGCTCGAGCTCGAGGAGACGTGCAACGTCGTCGTGGCGCACCTCCTCCGTGACGTCGTGGGGGTCGACGTCGAGCCGCGCTGGGTGAACCGCACGCTGCTGGTGGACGACGAGGGCGACCCCGTGCCGGACTGCTGGCTGCCGGACGACGTCGTTCAGGTGCGGATCGGTGTCCCTGGCGAGCGCGGCGGTGCCCGGCTCGGCTGGGGGAACAACGTCGTCGTCGGCCTGGACCGGCTCCCTCCGGCGGAGCAGGCCGAGGTGCTGCTCGGGCTCCTCGACGGGCAGGTCGTCTGGCAGGACCTCGACGCCATCGCGACGCGCTCGGCGCACGTCGCGCGCCACCAGGCACGCGAGGCGACGACGGGGCGCGCGGACGTCGTCGCGCTCAGCCTCGAGGCCGAGCTGCTCATGACCGACGTCTCCGCGCACAACCTGCTGTACGACGACCTGGCGCTGCACGTGCAGGGAGTGCGTCGAGCGGTGGCGCTCGGGCTGCTCGACGCCTGGTCCTACGACGAGCTCGCGGAGCGCATCGACCGGCGCGTGCACGGCATCGAGCAGGTGGCCGTCCGGCGCCGCGACCGGCTCGACGCCAGCTACCAGGGTGCCGTCCAGCGGGTGCTCACGGTCCTCGGCGTCGTGTCCGGGACCCAGCTGCTGCTCTCCGTCGTCGCGCTCGCCTTCGCGGGTGACGTGAGCGAGCAGGCGGGCGGCGACAGGCGTGGCGTCATGCACCTGCTCCGCGTCGTCGACACCGACGTCTGGCTCGGGGTCAGCCTGCTGCTCGTGGTCGGGGTGTTCGGCTACCTCGAGCACGTGCGCCGTCGTCCGGCGCGACCGACCGCGGTGAACGCGTCCGCGCCGCCGCCCGTGCCCGCCCGGGCGGTCCCGAGCGGGCGGGACCGGCCGGACGCCCGTCCACGCGGCGAGGCGGCTGCAGCGAGGCCGCTGTCGGACGTCGGGCAGCAGGCCCCGTGAGCGGCGCCCTGGCCCGCGTCGTCGCAGCGGCGGCCTCCGGTGCGGTGGCCCCGCACTGGGACGCGGCACGCGACCGCGTCCGTGCGGAGCGCGTTCGGGTCGAGCGGCTGATCGGGCAGGAGCCCCGCCCGGCGGTGTACGGCTTCACGACGCTCCTGGGCCCGCTCGACCACCGTGCCGCGGTCGAGCGCGACCAGGCCGACCTGCTCGCCGCGCACCTGCTCGGGCCCGCACGTCCGGTGGCGGTGCGCCCGCTGCGTCTCGTGAGCGCCTGCAAGGCGGAGCAGCTCGCGCACGGCGGGTCGGGTGTCTCGTCGCGCGGCTTCGACGCGGTCCTGGACGCGATCGGCCGGCCGGCCGTGGGTACGAGCATCGCGTGGGAGGCGTCGTACGGCAGCGGTGACGTGGTTCCCGCGGCGTGGTGGGCGGCCGGAGCCCTCGGAGACGACTCGGCGGGTCTCGACGCGGGCGACCTCATCGCCCTCATCAACGGGACGTTCGTGTCGACCGCCGTCGGCGTCGCGGCGTCGTTGGCGCTCGCGCGGCACCTGGGTCGGTTCCTGGCCGCTGCGTCGGCGCTCGTGGCCGTGCCGCGGCTCGACCACCGCACGCCCGGGGACGTGGACGTCGAGGCGGTCCTCGACGCCTTCGGCGACAGCTCCCGGACGGGCGTGCGTCCGGTGCAGCAGAGCGTGAGCCTGCGGGACGCGCGCGTGCTCGTGCGGCCGGCCGTGACCGCCCTGCGCGATCTCGTCCGGGCGACCGAGCACCGCCTCGGCGCTCCCTCGGCGAACCCGCTCTTCGTCGAGGACGGCGGGGACCTGCGCGCTGTCAGCCAGGACGGCTTCCTCGACGTCACCCTCACTCTGCGGCTCGTCGGTGCTCAGCAGCTCGTGCTCTGGTGCGCGGGCGCGACGCAGCGACTGGCCGAGGCGGCGTGCCGGACGCGCGACGGGCAGGAGCCCGACGTGCGGGACGTCCAGCCACCCAAGGTCGTGGAGGCGCTGCTCACCCACGCGCGCACGTTCGCGGCCGCCCCGGCGTCGTACTCGGGCTCGCAGTCCGGCGGGGTCGAGGACCTCTGGGACGGCTCGTTGCAGGCCGGCCTGACGCTCCTCCGCGTCCTCGCCGTCGCGGAGGACCAGCTCGCGGTCCTCGAGGAGGTGCTCGGCCGCCGCGGGGGCCTGCCCGCCTCCGCACCGGTGACGGCGTCGCTCGCGGCGAGGACGGGCATGGCGCAGCTCGACGTCGACGCGTGGGGCGCCGGGACCGTGCTCCGCGACATGGGCCTGGCCGGCCCGGAGGCCTGACGCGACGTCGGCGCGTCGCGCCGCGGGACGGGTTGTGCGGCGGGCACTCCCGCGCGACATACTGCCGTCCATGGCGGCACGGTCGGACGAGAACAAGACGCAGGCGACGACGGCCGACGTCGGCGCCTTCGTCGACGCGGTCGAGCCGCCGTCCCGCCGCGAGGACGCCCGGACGGTGCTCGAGCTCATGCGGCGGGCCACGGGCCGGGAGCCGGTGATGTGGGGACCGTCGATCATCGGGTTCGGCAGCTACCACTACCGGTACGCGTCGGGCCGCGAGGGTGACGCCCAGGCGGCCGGGTTCTCGCCGCGCAAGGCGAGCACCACGGTGTACTTCGCCGACGGCTTCGACGACTACGCGGAGGACCTGGCTCGCCTCGGGCCGCACACCACGAGCGTGTCGTGCCTCTACCTGAAGAAGCTCGACGGCGTCGACCTCGCGGTGCTCGAGGACATGGTCCGCCGCTCGTACGCCCGCGTGTCCAGCGGCGCGTGGCCCGAGGAGGAACAGGCATGACGGCGTCGTCCACGGTGACGATCGAGGTGCGGCTCCCGCCCCAGCAGGCGGAGGCGGCGGTGTACGAGGCGTTCAACCGCGCGGGGCTGCGTGACGTCTCCGGCGGCGGTGGGGCCATGCGGGGGACTGCGGCCACGAGCTGGCTGAGCTGGGGCGAGACGGTCACCGCCACGATCGGTCACGGGCCTCAGGGCGCCGTCGTGCAGCTGCACAGCGCGAGCACCCTCGTCACCACGCTGGTGGACTGGGGGAAGAACAAGAAGAACGTCGAGGGCGTGCTCGCGCGCCTGCGCGAGCTGGCGCCCGTCGTCTGACGGGCAGCCCGTCGTCAGAGGGGTGGCCCGCGCGGCTCAGCCGCGTGCGGCGACCGCCCCCGCGAACGCCCGCAGGCCTTCGAGCGCCGCCGGCACCAGACCGGGCAGCACCCGCCGCGCCTGCGCCCCGACGTCGACCCGGTGCAGCGCGAGGTCGGTCGCCATGTCGGGCGTCGTCAGCCACCAGCGGAGCAGCTCCTCGTCCACCTCGAGGTGGAACTGGAGGCCCAGCGCGCTGCCGGCACGGAACGCCTGCACGGGGGTACGCCTCGTCGAGGCCAGCAGCGTCGCCCCGGTTGGCAGGTCCGCGGCGTCGCCGTGCCAGTGGAGCACCTGCGGCCGGTCCCCGAGCGGTGAGAGCACCGGGTCCGCCGTGACGACGTCCACCGGTGCGAACCCGATCTCGGTGCCGTGCGCGCGGTGCACGGTGGCGCCCAGGGCCCGCGCCAGGAGCTGCATGCCGAGGCACACGCCGAGCACCGGCACGTCGGCGTCGACCGCCTCCGCGAGCAGGCGCCGCTCGGCGGCGAGACCGGGGTAGCGCTCGTCGTCGTCCGCGTTCATCGGGCCGCCCATGACGACGAGCCCCGCGAGGTCGCGCGCGCGCGGGAGGTCGGGGTCGTGCTCGTCGAGCACGAGGCGCGCGGTCCGCGGCTGGGCGCCGAGCGCGCGGGCGATGAGTCCCGGTCCCTCCCAGGGTGCGTGCTGCAGGACGAGGACGTGCCGTGCGGCCGCGCGACCGGGTGTCGGAGCCGGGCCCGCGGGGACGGGCGCCGCCGTGCCGGGGGCGGTCGGGACCGCCGACGTCGTGCCGGGGGCCGTCGGGACCGCCGACGTCGTGCCGGTCCGTGCGACCCCGAGGACGCGGCCGGCTCGACGTGAGCCGCGGCGAGGGGCGGGCACGGGTGGCATGTCCCGAGCCTAGGGCCCGCCACCCGCGCGGGCAGCGCCCTCCCGGGTGGTGCGGCGCACCGCCCCGCGGCCGGGTCAGCGCGAGATCTCGACCGTCGCCCGCCGGTCCCACGGCTCCGTCCAGCCGAGCGCGTCGAAGAGCCGGTCCAGGACGAGGGCCGTGAACCCCCAGACGACGTGCGGACCGACGAGGAACGCGGGGCTCAGGTGCCGTACGGGCAGCCGCGGGCCGCCGAAGCTCGCCGTGCGGCGGTTCGCGGGGTCGAGCAGGTCAGCCACGGGCGCCCGGAAGACGTGCGCCGACTCGGCGTGGTCGACGACGGCGACGGGGGAGGGGCGTTCCCACCAGGCGAGCACGGGCGTCACGCGGTGGTTGCTCACGGGCACCGGCAGCTCCCCGAGGGTGCCCAGCACCTCGACCCCCGAGGCGTCGAGGCCGGTCTCCTCGACCGCCTCGCGCAGGGCCGCGCCGACCGGTCCCTCGTCGCCCGGGTCGACGCGACCGCCCGGGAACGAGACCTGGCCCGCGTGGTGGTTGAGGGACGTCGCGCGTCCGACGAGGAGCACGTCGAGGTCGGCCCGCACGGCCGCCGACCGGTGGTGCGCCGGCACGCGGTCGAGGGCGCCGAGTAGCACGAGCACCGCGGCCGGACGCGCCGACGGGTCCGGCGCCGGCCAGCCGGGCCACGTCAGCCCGGCGGCCGCGAGGGCCGCGAGCTCGTCGCGTGCCGAGGCCTTCGTCACCATGCCGTCGTCACCCTGGCGTCGTCACCAGCCGGCGGGGAGCGGGCGGCCCTCGTCGTAGCCGGCGGCCGACTGGATGCCCACGACGGCGCGCTCGGCGAACTCCTCGAGGGACGTCGCGCCCGCGTAGGTCATGGCGCTGCGCAGCCCCGAGGTGATCTGGTCGAGCAGGTCCTCGACGCCGGGCCGGGCCGGGTCGAGGTACATGCGTGACGACGAGATGCCCTCCTCGTACAGGCCCTTGCGCGCGCGGTCGAAGGCCGACCCGCCCTGCGTCCGGGCCGCCACGGCACGCGCGGAGGCCATGCCGAAGCTCTCCTTGTAGAGCCTGCCGTCGCCGTCGGCGTGCAGGTCACCGGGGCTCTCGTGCGTGCCGGCGAACCAGGAGCCGATCATGACCTGGGACGCGCCGGCCGCGAGCGCGAGCGCGACGTCGCGCGGGTAGCGCACGCCGCCGTCGGCCCAGACGTGCGCGCCGAGCCGGCGCGCCTCGGCGGCGCAGTCGAGGACGGCGGAGAACTGCGGCCGGCCCACGGCGGTCATCATGCGGGTCGTGCACATCGCGCCCGGGCCGACGCCGACCTTGACGATGTCGGCACCGGCCTCCACCAGGTCGCGCGTGCCCTCGGCCGTGACCACGTTGCCCGCGGCGACCGGGACGTCGGGGGACAGGCTCCGGACCGCCGCCAGGGCGTCGAGCATCTTGCGCTGGTGGCCGTGCGCCGTGTCGACCACGAGCACGTCGACGCCCGCCTCGAGCAGCGCGGCCGCCTTCGCCCGGACGTCGCCGTTGATCCCCACCGCCGCGGCGACGCGGAGCCGGCCCGCGTCGTCGACCGCGGGCGCGTAGATCGAGCTGCGCAGCGCGCCCGTCCGGGTGAGGACCCCGAGCAGGACGCCGTCCCGGACGACGGGGACGAACCGGCGCCGCGACCGGTGCAGGCGCTCGAACGCCTGCTCGAGCCCGTTCTCCGCCGCCACGACCTCCGCCTCGACCACGGTCGGGTCGCTCGTCATGACGGCTCCGACCTGCGTGAACCGGTCGACGCCCACGCAGTCGGCCTCGGCGACGACGCCCACGGGACGCCCGTCCTGCACGACGACGGCCGCGCCGTGCGAGCGCTTGCCGATGAGCGTCAGCGCGGTGTGCACGGTGTCGCCGGGCGCGACCACGACGGCGCTCTCGACCACCGTGTGCCGGGCCTTGACGGTGCTCACCACGTCGGCGACGACGTCGCCCGGGATGTCCTGGGGGATCACCGCGATGCCGCCGCGACGCGCGACGGTCTCGGCCATCCGCCGGCCCGAGACCGCGGTCATGTTGGCCACGACCACCGGGATGGTCGTGCCGGTCGCGTCCGGGCTGGCGAGGTCGACGTCGAAGCGCGACGTGACCTCCGAGCGGGACGGCACGAGGAAGACGTCGCCGTAGGTGAGGTCGGTCGTCGGCTGGTGGCCGGGGAGGAAGCGCATGGGCCCAGCGTAGGAGCCGACCGGGTGCGCGGCGCCGTGCAGCACGCCGTGCGGCACGACCCGCCGTACGATGGCCGGATGGCCCTCCTGCCCCGGATCACCTCGCCGGCCGACGTCCGCGCGCTGCGTCCGGGCCAGCTGGAGCAGCTCGCGGGCGAGATCCGCGAGTTCCTCATCCAGTCCGTCTCGCGCACCGGCGGCCACCTGGGGCCCAACCTCGGGGTGGTCGAGCTGACGCTCGCGCTGCACCGCGTGTTCGAGTCGCCCCAGGACACGCTCGTCTTCGACACCGGTCACCAGTCCTACGTGCACAAGATCCTGACGGGCCGCTCCGACTTCTCGGAGCTGCGCCGTCGCGGGGGTCTGTCCGGGTACCCGAGCCGCGGCGAGTCCGCGCACGACGTCGTCGAGAACTCCCACGCGTCGACGGCGCTCTCGTGGGCCGACGGCATCGCGCGCGCCAACCAGCTCCAGGGGCGCACCGACCGCCACGTCGCCGCCGTCATCGGTGACGGCGCGCTCACGGGCGGCATGGCCTGGGAGGCGCTCAACAACATCGCGTCCGGCCAGGACCGCCGGCTCGTCGTCGTCGTCAACGACAACGGCCGTTCCTACGACCCGACCATCGGGGGCCTCGCGCACCACCTCGACGTGCTGCGCACGACGCGCGGGTACGAGGACGTGCTCGCGTGGGGCAAGCGGACGCTGCGGCGCTCCGGCCCGCCCGGACGCCTCGCCTACGAGGCCCTCCACGGCCTCAAGAAGGGCATCAAGGACGTCGTCGCGCCGCAGGGCATGTTCGAGGACCTCGGCATCAAGTACGTCGGTCCCGTGGACGGGCACGACGTCGCCCTCGTCGAGACGGCGCTGCGGCGTGCGAAGGCGTTCGGCGGCCCGGTCATCGTCCACGTCATCACCGAGAAGGGCCGCGGCTACGTGCCGGCCGAGCAGGACGTCGCGGACCGGTTCCACGCCGTCGGCGTCATCCACCCCGAGACGGGGCTGCCCGTCGCGCCGTCCCGGTTCGGCTGGACCTCGGTGTTCGCCGACGAGATGGTCGCGATCGGTCGCCGCAGGCCCGACGTGGTCGGGATCAGCGCCGCGATGGTGCAGCCGGTCGGGCTCGCGCCCTTCGCGGCGGAGTTCCCGGGACGCGTCTTCGACGTCGGCATCGCCGAGCAGCACGCCGTGACGTCGGCCGCGGGCATGGCGTTCGCCGGGCTCCACCCGGTCGTCGCCCTGTACGCGACCTTCCTCAACCGCGCGTTCGACCAGGTCCTCATGGACGTCGCGCTGCACCGCGCCGGGGTCACGTTCGTGCTCGACCGCTCGGGCCTCACGGGCGACGACGGCGCGAGCCACAACGGCATGTGGGACATGGCGCTGCTCCGCGTCGTGCCCGGCCTCCAGCTCGCCGCGCCGCGGGACGAGGAGACGCTGCGGTCGGCGCTGCGCGCCGCCGTCGACGTCGACGACGCCCCGACGGTCGTGCGCTACCCCAAGGGCCCGCTGCCCGACGCGCTGCCCGCGGTCGAGAGCCTCGAGCTCGTCGACGTGCTCGCGCGCCACGAGGCCCCCGAGGGTGCGCGGTCCGTGCTCGTCGTCGGCGTCGGGCCGATGGCGCACACCGCCGTCGAGGTCGGCGGCCTGCTCGCCGCCGAGGGCCTCGGAGCCACGGTCGTCGACCCCCGCTGGGTGCTCCCGGTCCAGCCGGCGCTCGTGAAGCTCGCCGCGGAGCACGACCACGTCGTGGTGGTCGAAGACGGCCTCGTCGAGGGCGGGGTGGGTTCCGTGGTCGCCCAGCGCTGCGAGGAGGCGGGCGTCACGGCGCGCGTCCAGCCCGTCGGCATCCCGCACGCGTTCCTCGACCACGCGAGCCGCGCCCAGCTCGTGGAGGCGCTGCGCCTGCGCGCGCCCGACATCGCGGTCGACGTGCTGGCCCGCCTCGCTGCCGGCTGACGGCACGGGCGCTCTGACGGCGCGCGCGCTCGCGGCGGTCGCCGGCGCCTCGCGCCGGCGGGCGAGCCGAAGGTCCCAGGTCGTCCCATGACTGCGCGCCTACCGTCGTAGACGTCAGAGGACGTCGACGAGGGAGCACGGTTCGAATGGCCATCACCGCAGACCACACCACGGTCGCCCCGGCGCAGGACGGCCCTCCGGCGGCCTGGCACGGGTTCGTCCCCGGGCCCTGGCAGGACGGCGTCGACGTCCGGGACTTCATCCAGCGCAACTACACGCCCTACGCGGGCGACGCGTCCTTCCTCGCCGGCCCGACCGAGCGCACGACGCGGATCTGGGCGCGGCTGTCGGAGATGTTCCCCGCCGAGCGCGAGAGGGGCGTCTACGACGTCGACGCGACGACGCCGTCGTCGATCACCGCGCACGCGCCCGGCTACATCGACCGGGACGACGAGCTGATCGTCGGGCTGCAGACGGACGCGCCGCTCAAGCGCGCGATCATGCCGTACGGCGGCTGGCGCATGGTCGAGGGCGCCCTCAAGACCTACGGCTACGAGGCCGACCCCCAGATCGCGAAGATCTTCACCGAGTACCGCAAGACGCACAACGCGGGCGTCTTCGACGTCTACCCGCCCGACGTCCGCGCGGCCCGCAGCTCGCACCTCATCACCGGGCTCCCAGACGCGTACGGCCGCGGCCGGATCATCGGCGACTACCGCCGCGTCGCGCTCTACGGCGTCGACGGGCTCGTCGCCGCGAAGAGGCTCGAGCGCGCCGAGCTCGACCTGGAGCGCTCGACCGAGGACGTGATCCGCGAGCGCGAGGAGATCGCCGAGCAGATCCGCGCGCTGGGCGAGCTCGAGCAGATGGCGGCGTCGTACGGCTACGACATCTCCGGGCCGGCGACGACCGCGCGCGAGGCGGTCCAGTGGCTCTACTTCGCCTACCTCGGCGCGGTGAAGGAGCAGAACGGCGCGGCCATGTCGCTCGGCCGCACCTCGACGTTCCTCGACGTCTACCTGCAGCGCGACCTCGCCGCCGGCCGGATCACCGAGGAGCAGGCGCAGGAGCTGATCGACGACCTGGTCATCAAGCTCCGCATCGTGCGGTTCCTGCGCACGCCGGAGTACGACGCCCTGTTCTCGGGCGACCCGACGTGGGTCACCGAGTCCATCGGCGGGCTCGGCGAGGACGGGCGCCCGCTCGTGACGCGGACGTCCTTCCGCTACCTGCAGACCCTGTACAACCTCGGCCCGGCACCCGAGCCGAACCTCACGGTGTTCTGGAGCCACCGGCTGCCCGAGGGCTTCAAGCGGTTCTGCGCGCAGGTCTCGATCGACACCTCGGCGATCCAGTACGAGTCGGACGACCTCATCCGCCGTCAGTGCGGCGACGACGCGGCGATCGCGTGCTGCGTCTCGGCCATGACGGTCGGCAAGCAGATGCAGTTCTTCGGCGCCCGGGTCAACCTCGCCAAGGGGCTGCTGTACGCGATCAACGGTGGTCGGGACGAGGTCACGGGCAAGCAGATCGCCCCCGTGACGGCGCCGGTGGCCGGCGACGTCCTCGACTACGAGCAGGTGCGCGCCGCGTTCGACCAGCTGCTCGACTGGCTCGCCCAGACCTACGTCGACGCGCTCAACTGCATCCACTGGTCGCACGACAAGTACGCGTACGAGCGCATCGAGATGGCGCTGCACGACCGGGCGATCCTGCGCACGCTCGCGTGCGGCATCGCCGGCCTCTCGGTCGCGACCGACTCACTCTCGGCGATCAAGCACGCGACGGTGCGGCCGGTGCGCGACGGGACGGGTCTCGTCGTCGACTACGTCGTCGAGGGGGACTTCCCGACCTACGGCAACGACGACGACCGCGCGGACGACATCGCCGTCGAGCTCGTGCGCAGCTTCATGGAGAAGGTGCGCCGCCAGCCGACGTACCGGAACGCGAAGCACACGCAGTCGGTGCTGACCATCACGTCGAACGTCGTCTACGGCACGCACACCGGCAACACGCCGGACGGGCGCCGCGCCGGCGAGCCGTTCGCCCCGGGCGCCAACCCGATGAACGGCCGCGACTCCCACGGCATGCTCGCGAGCGCGCTCTCGGTCGCGAAGCTCCCGTACGACCAGGCCGAGGACGGCATCTCGCTGACCTCGACGGTCGTGCCGTCGGGCCTCGGCCGCGACCGGGCCGAGCAGGTGACGAACCTGGTGGGGCTGCTCGACGCCTACGACGTCTCGCACGGTTTCCACGTGAACATCAACGTGCTCAACCGGGAGACGCTCCTGGACGCGATGGATCACCCGGAGAACTACCCGCAGCTGACCATCCGGGTGTCCGGCTACGCGGTCAACTTCGTCCGCCTCACGCGTGAGCAGCAGCTCGACGTGCTCTCGCGGACGTTCCACGGCGCGCTGTGACGTGAGCTCATGAGCACAACCCTCGAAGGCGCACCCGTGGTCGAGCTGACCGTGCCGGTCGTCGCCGGGTCCCACCAGCGCGCGGTCGCCGGCACGGCCGGCCTCGAGCTGTCCGACGCCGACCGCTCGGTGCGGTTCGCCCAGATGCGCGCGGGCGAGCTCGGCTCGCTCCACTCGTGGGAGCTCGTCACCGCGGTCGACGGCCCCGGCACGCGCCTCACGGCGTTCCTGTCGGGCTGCCCGCTGCGCTGCCTCTACTGCCACAACCCCGACACGATGGAGATGCGGCGCGGCGAGCCCGTCACGGCCGAGGAGCTCCTCGGCCGGGTGCGCCGCTACCTCCCCGTCCTGAAGGTCACGGGCGGTGGGCTGACGCTCTCGGGCGGCGAACCGCTCATGCAGCCGGCCTTCGTCGCGCGGGTCCTGCGCGGCGCCAAGGAGATGGGGCTGCACACGGCGCTCGACACGTCGGGCTACCTCGGCGCCCACTGCACCGACGCCATGCTCGACGACGTCGACCTCGTGCTCCTCGACGTGAAGTCGGGCGACCCCGAGACGTACCGGCGCGTCACCGGCCGGGACCTGCAGCCCACGCTCGACTTCGGTCGCCGGCTGGCCGCGCGCGGGACGGAGATCTGGGTCCGGTTCGTCCTCGTCCCGGGTCTGACCGACGACGAGGCGAACGTCGAGGCGGTGGCCGACTACGTGACGTCCCTCGCGAGCGTGAGCCGGGTCGAGGTGCTGCCGTTCCACCAGATGGGGCGCGACAAGTGGGAGTCGCTGGGCATGCGGTACGAGCTCGACGACGTCGCCGCGCCGTCACCCGAGCTCGTCGAGCGCGTGCGCGGGCAGTTCCGCGCTCGCGGCCTCACGACGTACTGACGGCCTCACCGACGGCGCCGTCGTCGGAGGCGCTGCTCGGAGCCGTCGACGTGCCGACGCCGACCGTGCGGTTGCGCCCGGTCGCCTTCGCCTCGTAGAGCGCGCGGTCCGCGCGCGCGAGGAGCGCCTCGGCGGACTCGCCGGGCCGCCAGCAGGTGACGCCGGCGGAGAGCGTGACCCGCAGGCCGGGGGCGACGCCCTCCCAGTCGTGGCTCTCGACGGCGACCCGGACGCGCTCGACGACGCGCACGGCGTCCTCGCCGCCCGTGGGCGCCGCGAGCAGCAGCGCGAACTCCTCGCCGCCGTACCGGGCGAAGTGGTCGGCCGTGCGGACGGTCGCCGCGGCGAGCCGGCTCAGCTCGGCGAGCACGGCGTCGCCGACGCCGTGGCCGTGGACGTCGTTGACCTGCTTGAAGGCGTCGACGTCGAGGATGGCGACGCCGAAGGGGCGGTCGCCGCGCTCGGCCCGCGCGCGCTCCTCCGTGAGGGCCGTCATGAACGAGCGCCGGTTGGCGACGCCCGTGAGCTCGTCGATCGTGGCGAGGGCGTGCACCCTGGCCAGCGCCGCCGTCAGCTGGTCGTTCTTCGCCGACAGCTGGCTGCGCAGGGAGCTGAACCGCGACCCGATGAGGGTCAGCTGATGGATGGAGAGCACGAAGTACGCCCAGATGAGGAACATGTCGACGGACGACGTCCCGGGGTGGCCGAAGCGGTCCCGGCTCGCCACGAAGGCGGCCGCGAGGCCGACGGCGACGGCCCACGACGCGACCGAGAACTGGCGCGGGCTGAAGCTCACCATCGCGAACGTGAACGTCACGAGGACGGCGACCAGGAACAGCACCCACAGGCGCGGCGCGAGCACGATGTACACGAGCTGGATGACGAAGCTCGACGCCATCTGCGGCACGACGAGCGCGGGGTCGCGCAGGCGCAGGTTCCAGCCCGTGCGCACAGCGACGGCGAACGCCGCGGTCGTGCTCAGCATGGTCACGGCGAAGGCCGTCGCGACGCCCCACGACGTCGTCCCCGCCCACGCGAACAGGAACACCATGACGGACTGGAGCACGGCGTTGCCCAGGCCGATGAGCGTCATGCGGAAGCGGTGGCCCTGGAGCTTCGCCACCCGCTCCGCGGGCGCACGCCCGGGCGAGGCGCCGGCCGCGGGGGCCGACGGCGGGTCGCCCGCGGGGCGGTCAGAGCCCGTGCCGGCGCCACGGGGGCCGGTCGAGGTGTCGGTCGTCACGTCCCGACCATCGGCCGAGGGGCCCGCTGTGTGACCCCTCGGCCGACGCGTCGCGCCAGATCACCCGCTCGTCAGACGGGGGCGTCCGCCGTCCGCGGCGCGGGCACGTCCGCCACGCCGGGCTCCAGCAGCCTGCGGCCGAGCACGCGCTCGGACCAGCCGGTGCGGTCGAGGTACGGGCAGATGCCCCCGAGGTGCAGCGGCCAGCCGGCGCCGAGGACCATGCACAGGTCGATCTGCTCCGGGCCTTCGACGACGCCCTCCTCGAGCATGAGCCCGATCTCCTGCGCGAGCCCGGCGAGCACGGCGTCGAGGACCCCCTGCTCGTCGAGCGAGCCGTCGCGACCGGGCTCGCCGAACACCTCCTGGATCGCGGGGTCGACGTCGGCCTCGGCGCCCGTGCCGTCCGGCTCGGGCACCACGCGGCGGCCCTCGGCCGCGAGCCGCTCGAGCCCGGGGGAGAGCGGGTAGCGGTCGCCGAGGTCCTCGTGCAGCGAGCGGAGCACGTGCAGCGCGACGGGGAGGCCCACGAGCTGGATGAGGGCGAACGGTCCCATCGGCAGCCCGAGCGGGCGCAGCGCCCGGTCGGCGACGGTCACGGGCGTGCCGCCCTCGACGGCCGCGGCCACCTCGGCCAGCATCCGCAGCAGCAGCCGGTTGACGACGAACCCCGGGCGGTCGGCGACGCCGACGGCGGTCTTCCCCAGGGCCTTGGCCACCGCGAACGCCGTCGCCACGGCCGCGTCGTCCGACGCCTGCGTGCGCACGACCTCGACCAGGGGCATCTGCGCGACGGGGTTGAAGAAGTGGAGCCCCACGACGCGCTCAGGCCGACGCAGGTGCGCGCCCATCTGGGTCACGGAGAGCGCGGACGTGTTGGTGGCCAGCACGGCGCCGGGCTCGAGCACGTCCTCGAGCTCGCCGAACACGCGCTGCTTGAGCGGCAGGACCTCGGTCACCGCCTCGACCACGAGGTCGGCGCCGGCGAGCGTCGACAGGTCGGTGCTGATCCGGATCGAGCCGAGGATCCGGTTGGCCTCGCCCTCGCTGACGCGCCCCTTGCGCGCGAGCTGCTCGACCTGGCCGCGCACGTTCGCGAGCCCGGCCGCCACCCGGTCCTCGTCGACCTCGCGCATGAGGACGGGCACGCGCAGGCGCCGCGCCACGAGCACGGCCAGCTGGCCGGCCATGAGCCCGGCGCCGACGATGCCGACGCTGCGCACGGGCCGGGCGAGCTCGGCTGACGGGGCGCCCGCCGGCTTGCGTGCCTTGCGGGTCGTGAGGTCGAACGCGTAGAGACCGGCGCGCAGCTGGTCGCTCATGATCAGGTCGGTCAGCGCGTCGTCCTCCGCGGCGAACGCGGCGTCCTTGTCCGCGGTGCGCGCCGACGCCAGCAGCTCGAGCGCCCGGTACGGCGCCTCCTTCGCGCCGTGCAGCCGCCGGTCCAGCTGCTGGCGGGCCGCGGCGACCACGGCGTCCCACTCGTCCTGACCGTCCAGCTCGCGTCGCGTGACCTGCTCCTCGCCGTCGAGCACGCGCGCCGCCCAGGCGACGGACTGCTCGAGGAAGTCGGCCGGGTGCAGCACGGCGTCGACGAGACCGACCTCGAGCGCCTGGGGCGCCGTGGTCATCCGGTTGTTCGCGAGGGGCCTGGTCAGCACCATGTCGACGGCCGCACGGATGCCGACGAGCCGGGGGAGCACGTAGCACCCGCCCCACCCCGGCACGAGACCGAGGAACGCCTCGGGCAGCGCGAGGGCGGACACGTCGGCGGCCACCGTGCGGTAGTCGCACGCGAGCGCGAGCTCGAGGCCCCCACCGAGTGCCGCGCCGTTGACGAACGCGAACGTGGGCACGCCGAGCTCGCCCAGCAGCCGGTACGTGGCGTGGCCCAGCTCGGCGATGCCGCGTGCGAGTGCCGGGTCCACGAGGCCCGAGACGGCCCGCAGGTCCGCGCCGGCCGCGAGGTAGTACGGCTTGCCCGTGACCGCGAGGGCCCGGATCTCGCCCGCCGCCGCGCGCGCCTGCTGCGCGAGCAGCACCTCGCGGAGCTCCGTGAGCCCGGCAGGGCCCAGGGTCGTGGGCTTCGTGTGGTCGAAGCCGTTGTCGAGCGTCACGAGCGCGAGGGTGCCGCCGCCCGGCAGTGCGACGTCGCGCGCGTACGCGTGCGTGACCCGCTCTGCCGGCGCGGGTGTCGTCGTCGTCCCGGTCATGCCTGCTCCTCGGAGGTCGTGCTGCCGGCGAAGGGGTTCTCCCAGACGACCGTGCCGCCCTGGCCGAGCCCGACGCACATGGTCGTGATCCCGTAGCGCACCTCGGGGTGCTCGGCGAACTGCCGCGCGAGCTGTGTCATGAGGCGCACGCCCGACGAGGCGAGCGGGTGCCCGACGGCGATCGCGCCGCCGTACGGGTTGACCCGCGGGTCCTCGTCGTCGATGCCGAACGCGTCCAGGAACGAGAGCACCTGGACGGCGAAGGCCTCGTTGATCTCGATGAGCCCGATGTCGTCGATCGTCAGGCCCGCGCGCTCGAGGGCGCGCTCCGTCGAGGGGACGGGGCCGAGTCCCATCACCGCCGGGTCGACGCCCGCGTAGGCGTAGGACACGAGCCGCATGCGCGGGGTGAGCCCCAGCTCGGTGGCGGTCTCCTCCGCGGCGAGCAGGCACATCGTCGCGCCGTCGGTGAGCGGTGCGCTCGTGGCCGCGGTGACGCGGCCGCCCGCGCGGAAGGGGGTCGGCAGCGTGGCGATCGCCTCGCGCGTCGTACCCGGGCGGGGCGGCTCGTCGGCCGTCGCGAGGCCCCAGCCGCGCTCGGGGTCGCGGACGGCGATCGGCACGAGGTCGGGCGTGATCCTGCCGGCGGCGAGGGCCGCGGCGTAGCGCTCCTGGCTCCGCACGCCGTAGGCGTCGGCGCGCTCGCGCGTGAGCGCGGGGAACCGGTCATGCAGGTTCTCGGCCGTGCTGCCCATGTTCAGCGCGTCCGCGCTGACGAGCTTCTCGGCGACGAACCGGGGGTTCGGGTCGGCGTCGCCGCCCATGGGGTGGTGGCCCATGTGCTCGACGCCGCCCGCGAGCACCACGTCCTGCGCACCCACGCCGATCGCCGACGCCGTCGTCGTCACGGCCGTCATCGCGCCTGCGCACATGCGGTCGACCGCGAAGCCCGGCACCTCGCGCGGCAGGCCCGCGAGCACGCCGACCGTCCGGCCGAGGGTGAGCCCCTGGTCGCCCGACTGCGTCGTGGCCGCGATCGCGACCTCGTCGATGCGCTCGGGCGGCAGGCCGGGCTGGCGACGGAGCAGCTCGCGCACCGTCTTGACGGCCAGGTCGTCGGCCCGGGTGTGCGCGTAGAGCCCGTCCGGCCGGGCCCGGCCGAAGGGGGTGCGGACGCCGTCGACGAAGACGACGTCACGTACTGAGCGGGTGGGGCGGGCAGGCATCGTGCCTCCAATGGACGACGTCGTCCGGTCGGGCGGTGCTGGTTCAGGCGCAGGGTGGTGGATCGGGCTCAGCGGGGTCCCCGCACCGCTGTGCGGCCAGGGTTACTGGAGAGTAACAAAGGCGGCGGACAGCGGGGCCGTGACCAGGCCCACCTGCCACGGGCGCGCGCCGCCGTCGGCGAGGAACTGCTCGACCGACGCCTCGTCGGGGCCCGGCGGGGTCCAGCACAGCCGGCGCAGCAGGTCGGGCTGGAGCAGGTTCTCGACCGGCACCTGGTGCTCCTCGGCGAGCGCCGTCACGACGGCGCGTGCCGCGGCCAGGCGGGCGGCCGCGGCCGGGTCCCGGTCCGGCCAGGCCCGGGGCGGCGGCGG
>NZ_JACVQL010000099.1 GCF_019733465.1 Actinotalea ferrariae
CGATGGGGTCGGCGCTGGGCGAGCTCGCGGCCGAGCTGCACGCGGCCGGCGAGCTCGCCGCGGCCCGCGAGGAGCGGCTCGCGCTGCTCGCCGACCGGCTCGCGAGCGTCGTGCGGATCGCGCGCGAGGTCTCGGGCAGCGTGAGCGTCCGCTACGTCGCCGAGGCGGTCAGCTCGGCGGCCGCGGACCTCCTCAGGGCGCCCGTCACGCTGTGGGTGCGGACCGACGATGGCGAGCTGCGTGCTGCGCGCCGCAGCGACGACCCGCACGGCGTCGTGCCGCCGTCGGACGTGCCGGTGCCCGAGGCCGCGGCGGCGAGCGCCGCCGACGCGCGGCCCGTCGTGGACGAGTCGGGCCGGGCGCACCCGCTCGTGCTCGGCGGGATGGTCGTCGGTGTGCTGCACGTGCCGTCGTGCTCGGCACACGGTGCGGTGCCCGACACGGACACGCTCGAGGTCCTCGCCGCGCTGCTCTCGACGGCCGCGGCCGCGCTCGAGTCTGCCCGTCTCCACCGGACCGCGCGGGACCAGGCCGACCACGACGCCCTCACCCAGCTGCCGAACCGGCGGCGGCTCGACGCCGACCTCGCGGTCGAGTGGGACCGGTCGCAGCGCTACGGCCGTCCGCTGTCCTTCCTCATGGTCGACCTCGACCACTTCAAGCGTCTCAACGACGCGCACGGTCACCTCGCCGGTGACGCCGTGCTGCACGACGTCGCCGCGGCGGTCGCCGCCGGCCTGCGGTCGACCGACACGGCGTACCGCTTCGGCGGCGAGGAGATCGCCGTCCTGCTGCGCGAGACCGGCGCCGCCGACGCCCTTCCCATCGCCGAGCGCATCCGCGCCGCCATCGCGTCCGTGCGGGTCCCGGGCGTGGACGCACGCGTGACCGCGTCCGTCGGCCTGGCCGACCGGGGCGACGCGATGCACGCGGCGACCGACCTCGTCGAGGCCGCCGACGCCGCGCTCTACACCGCCAAGCGCAGCGGCCGCGACCGCGTGGCCCTGGCCCCGACCGCCGCCCAGGTCTGACCCCCCGGGCCCGGTCTGACCGGCCCGACCCGGCCCGACCCGGTCGCCCTGGCTCGACCTGGTCGCGCTGCTGACGGCCCCTCCTGCACCGGAGGAAGGGTTGCGCACGCCATGCGTGCGCAACCCTTCCTCGCGCGCACGGAGCCCGCGCTCGCTGAGGCCGGTCCGCGGGCGACCCGCACCGTTCCGCGGGGGCCGGCGCGGGCGGGTCAGCGGATCGCGCACGACGGTGAGCAGGGGTGTGGTCTGCCGGTCCAGCCGCGGGAGCGGAGGGCGCTCGCGACCTGGTGCGCCGTCGCGCAGGGCGTCACCGCGACGTGCCACCAGCGGTACCGGAGGGTGAGGTCGCCGTGCTCGAGGAGGACGGCGTTGTCGCGCCACGTGTCGGCGTCGGTCCGGCCGCCCGGGTGGGCGAGCCGCCCGTCCAGCTCGACCCGGACGCCCAGGCCGCGGTAGACGACGTCGGCCCGGATCCATGCGTCGTCGACCCGGTGCCTCACCTGGAGCTCGGCGGGAGGAAGGCCGTGGGCGCGTTCGACCCTTCGGCGGTAGCGCAGCTCCAACGGCGACTCGACGCCGTCGACGACCTCGTCGAGGAGCTCGTGGAGCAGCGCGGCGTTGCGCGGTCGCGCCCGTCGCGCGAGGGCGTCGAGGATCTCCAGCGGGCGCACGCCCGACCGCACCGCGTCGCACACCCACCCGACGGCGTCGTCGTGCGAGGTCGCCGCGGCGGCCAGGTCGACCACCGTGTCCCCGCGCCACGTCCGCCGCGGGTTCCCGGCCGACGGCGGCATCGTGCGCCGGTGGTGCACGACGAGCCCGGCCGTCGGCGCGAGGCGACGGTCGCCGGGGATGGTCACGGTGACGACTCTGGGCGGCTGGACGCGGAACTCGTGCAGGTAGGCGGCCGACTCGTGGCTCAGGCACGCTCGGTCACCGGCGTACAGAAGGCCGGCGGTCGCCCTGCTGCGCCAAGCGACGGGACCGGAGTGCGTGACGAGGACGCCGCGATGCAGCCGCTGCCAGCGCCCGGAGTCCACCTGCCGCGTGACCCACGACGTGTCCGCACCGGCAGCGACGAGCTGCGACGTGGTGACCACGCCGTGCTGGCGCGAGGCGAGGCGGGTGACGGCGGGCGGGTCGAGTCGCATCCCGCGATGCAAGCGCCTCCGTCGCCGGGGGGCACGAACGCCCCGCAAACCTGTGGACGACCGACCCCTGTGGACAACCCGCCACCCAAGCGACGCGCGCAACGCCCGCCCCGGCGCCCCCAGCGCCCCGCCCGACGGCGTCCGCCCAGCGCTGGAGGAAGGGTTGCGCACGCCATGCGTGCGCAACCCTTCCCGAGCTGGCTGGTGTGCCCTCGTGGCCACGGTGGGGCCGGTCAGGCGCCGCGTGCTCGGCGCACTGGGCGGGGACGGCGAGAGGGCCCGGGGTTGTCCCCGGGCCCTCTCGTCAGGTCGTGCTCGTGCTCAGGTCAGCGCTCAGCGGTCGGCGTCGCCGGCGATGAAGGCCTCGAGCTGCGCGCGGCCCTTCGTGTCCTCCATCTGGACCGGCGGGGACTTCATGAAGTAGGTCGACGCCGAGATGATCGGGCCACCGACTCCACGGTCCTTGGCGATCTTCGCCGCGCGGAGCGCGTCGATGATGATGCCGGCCGAGTTCGGGGAGTCCCAGACCTCGAGCTTGTACTCGAGGTTCAGCGGGACCTCGCCGAACGCGCGGCCCTCGAGGCGGACGTAGGCCCACTTGCGGTCGTCGAGCCACGCGACGTAGTCCGACGGGCCGATGTGGACGTTGCGGTCCTCCTTCTTGCCCGCCAGCGGGCCGTCGTCGATGTTCGACGTCACGGCCTGCGTCTTGGAGAGCTTCTTGGACTCCAGGCGCTCGCGCTCGAGCATGTTCTTGAAGTCCATGTTGCCGCCGACGTTGAGCTGGTACGTGCGGTCCAGCACGACGCCGCGGTCCTCGAAGAGCTTGGCGAGCACGCGGTGCGTGATCGTCGCGCCGACCTGCGACTTGATGTCGTCGCCGACGATCGGCACGCCGGCCGCCTCGAACTTCGCGGCCCACTCGGGGTCGGACGCGATGAAGACGGGCAGCGCGTTGACGAACGCGACGCCGGCGTCGATCGCGGCCTGCGCGTAGAACTTCGCGGCGTCCTCGGACCCGACGGGCAGGTAGCAGATGAGGACGTCGGCCTGCGTCTCGCGCAGCACCGAGACGACGTCGACCGGCTCGGCGTCCGACTCCTCGATGGTCTGGGAGTAGTACTTGCCCAGGCCGTCGAGCGTGTGGCCGCGCTGGACGGTGACGCCGAGCGGCGGCACGTCGGCGATCTTGATGGTGTTGTTCTCGCTGGCGCCGATGGCCTCGGAGAGGTCGAAGCCGACCTTCTTCGCGTCGACGTCGAACGCCGCCACGAACTCGATGTCGGAGACGTGGTACGGGCCGAACTTCACGTGCATCAGGCCCGGGACCTTGGCCTCGGGGTCGGCGTCCGCGTAGAAGTGGACGCCCTGCACCAACGACGCGGCGCAGTTGCCGACGCCCACGATGGCGACGCGGATCGAACTCATCCTCGCTCCTCGGTTCTCTCTCAGTGCTGGGACGCCGCGGCGTCGTCAGCGGTGGTGGGTCCGGCCGGTCGGCCGTCCCCGTCAGTGGTTCCGCGGCGGGTGCCGCGTTCGTTGTCGATCAGCCCGTCCAGCCAGCGCACCTCGCGCTCGACCTGCTCCAGGCCGTGGCGCTGGAGCTCGAGCGTGTACTCGTCGAGCCGCTCACGGGTGCGCACCGCGGACTGGCGGACGTTCTCCAGCCGCTCGGTGAGCCGCGTGCGGCGCCCCTCGAGGATCCGCAGGCGGGTCTCGGCGTCGGTCTGCGCGAAGAACGCGAACCGCACGTCGAAGTGCTCGTCCTCCCACGTCGTCGGGCCGGAGCTCGCCAGGATCTGCGCGAGGTGCTCCTTGCCGTCGGCCGTGAGCTCGTAGACGATCCGGGCGCGCTTGCCGCTCAGGGCGTGCGGCGGCGGCGTCTGCGACGCGTCGCTGCCCACGATGAGCCCGCGCTCCACGAGACCCTTGAGGCACGGGTAGAGGGACCCGTACGAGAGGGCGCGGAAGGAGCCGAGCAGGAGGTTGAGCCGCTTGCGCAGCTCGTACCCGTGCATCGGCGTCTCCTGCAGGAGCCCGAGGATGGCCAGCTCGAGCACGTCGGAACGACCGCGCACCTGGTCCTCCTCCGACTCGTCGCTGCCCGGTGCCGACCAGGTCGGCGCGCACTCGCGCGCCTCGATGGAACGGCTGGATGTATCGAACTGATACATCGGGACTGTAGAACTGCGGGTGTCGAGCAGGCAAACGGACGCGGGTGTGACGCGCGTCACGCGATCCGCCCGCCCCGGGCGTGGGTCCGCCCCCGGGACCCGTGGTCCCCGGCGTCCGATCCGTCCCGACATGCCCCTGCGGGGCCGCGGACGTCCCCACGGCGCTCACACGCGTCCACAGGCCCTCCACGACCGCGCACCCATACTGGACGCGCCCCGTCTGCGGGGATGTCCCTACCCTGAGCGGTGGCTCCCCCGCCCCGCGGGTGGTGCGCGCGGCCCTGCGCCGCCCCTGCACCCGCACCCGCACCTGCATCGTCCGTCGACCGGAAGGCACAGCGTGGCACCGGCCAGCACTCCCCCCTCGCGCGGCTCGTCGCGCCCGTCCGGCCCGGGCGGTCCCACACGCCGCAGCGCGTACGGCGCGGCGTCGTCCGGCGGCTCCGCGGCACAGCCCGGCACGCGCGGACCGAGCGCCGGCGGGACCCGAGCGGCAGCCGGCACGACGGCGGCCGCGCGGAGGGCGGCCGGTCGCCGCGGGGGGCGTCGTCGCCTGGTCGACTACCCGCGTCAGGGGAAGACCGGCCTCCGCCGCTGGCTGCCGTCGTGGCGCCTCGTGCTGGGGACGTTCCTCACGGTCGCGGCCCTCGTCCTCGGCGGGTTCGTCTACCTCTACGCGACGACGGACATCCCCGAGCCGAACGACTTCGCGGACGCGCAGACCACCGTCGTCTACTACTCCGACGGCGCGACGCCGATGGGTGAGTTCGCGGAGCAGAACCGCACGATCATCGACGGCGGCACCATCCCCGAGCACGTGAAGGCGGCCGTCGTCGCGGCGGAGGACCGCAGCTTCTACGAGAACCCGGGCATCAACCCGGCCGGCATCGTCCGCGCGCTGTGGAACAACCTGCGCGGCGGCGAGCAGCAGGGCGGGTCCTCGATCACGCAGCAGTACGCGGAGCGCTACTACTTCGAGGACACGGTCAAGGACTACCGCGGCAAGCTCAAGGAGGCGCTGCTCGCGATCAAGCTCGACCGCGCGCAGGACAAGGACGAGATCCTCGCCAACTACCTCAACACCATCTACTTCGGTCGCGACTCCTACGGCATCGAGGAGGCGGCACGCGCCTACTTCGGCGTGGGCGCCGCCGAGCTCGACGTCTCGCAGGCCGCCGTCATCGCGGGGATCATCCCGTCGCCCAACAACTGGGACCCGGCGGTCGACCCCGAGAAGGCCGAGTCCCGCTGGAACTACGTGCTCGACGGCATGATCGTCACCGGTGCGCTGACCGAGGCGGAGCGTGAGGCGCTCGTGTTCCCCACGACCATCCCGTACGCACCCACGGACACGTTCGCCGGGCCGCAGGGCTACCTGCTCGACATGGTCCGCCGCGAGCTCATCGACAGCGGCGCGTTCTCCCAGGACGAGCTGCGGATGAACGGCTACCGCATCGTCACGACGATCGACGGCGGCCTCCAGGGCGTCATGCAGGACGTCGTCGCGGGCATGCCGGCGGACCGCGCCCCCGAGCTGCGCGTCGGCATGGTGACGCTGAACCCCGCCGACGGCTCGATCGTCGCCCTGTACGGCGGGCCGGACTACCTGACCCAGGGGCAGAACTCGGTGACCCAGGCGCGCGCGCAGGCCGGGTCGACGTTCAAGCCGTTCACGCTGGCCGCGTACCTGCAGAACGGCGGCTCGCTGAAGTCGCGGTACTCCGGCGCCGACGACCTCGAGGTCGAGGGGTTCGACCGGCCGGTCACGAACTTCGGCAACGCGAGCTTCGGCCGGATCGACGTCGTCGAGGCGACGGCGAAGTCGGTCAACACGGTCTACGCCCAGATGAACGTGGAGGTCGGCCCGCCCGAGACGCTGCGCGTCGCGCGCGAGGCCGGCATCCCCGAGGACCAGGCGGCGCAGGACGTCCCGTCCAACGTGCTCGGCGTCTCGTCGGTGGCCCCGCTCGAGATGGCGCAGGCGTACAACACCTTCGCGGCGGGAGGCGTGCGCTACGAGCCGTTCGTCGTCCGCTCCGTGACGCATCCCGACGGCGTGGAGGCCTACACCGGCGGCACGGCCGGCGAGCAGGTCTTCCCCGCGGACGTGATGGCGGACGTCACCTACGCGATGACCCAGGTCGTGGAGTCGCGCGGCGGCACCGCACGGGAGGCGGCCGAGGTCGGACACCCCGTCGCGGGCAAGACGGGCACCTCCAGCGACAACAAGTCGGCATGGTTCGTGGGCTTCACGCGCCACCTGACGACGGCGGTCGCGCTCTACCAGCCGACGCCGGACGGCACGGGCGAGGCGGAGATCACGCCCTTCGGCGGGTACGACGAGATCACCGGCGGATCGGTGCCCCTCGACGTGTGGACGCAGTACATGACGGCCGCGATGGGGGGCCGCGAGGTGCTGCCGTTCCCCGAGCGGGCCGACGTCGGCGAGCCCAACACGCCGCCGCTCGTCGAGATCCCGTCCGTCGTGGGCATGGGCGAGCCCGAGGCGCGGGCCGCGCTCGAGGGTGCCGGGTTCGCGGTGGGCATGGAGCAGGCGAACGACGCGTCCGTGCCCGCCGGCACCGTGATCAGCCAGAATCCCGGTGGGGGCGGCGAGGCCGAGCAGGGCAGCACCGTGACCATCGTCGTCTCGGCCGGACCTGGCACGGTCGCGGTGCCGAACGTCGTGGGTCAGACGTCGGCCGCGGCGCAGTCCGCGCTCGGCGCCGCGGGGCTCTCCCCGGCCGTGAGCACGGCGCCCAGCGCGACGGTGCCGGAGGGTCAGGTCATCAGCCAGAACCCGGGGGCGGGCGCGCAGGTCGCGCCCGGGTCGGGGGTCGGCATCGTCGTCTCGAGCGGTCCGCCGGACGACGGCGGCGACGAGGAGCCGCCGCCGCCGGCGGGCCCGGGCGGCGGACCGCCGCCCAGCGGCGGCGGGGACGGCTGAGCCGACGTCGTCCCCAGGACGCCCGGCCTGGTCGAGGCCTGCATGGCGACCCGGTAGACTGGGCGGCTGCTGCCCTGTGCCCTGCGGTGCCATCACCGCGAACGGCCGGGCAGCTGACGCACAACCCTCCTGTCACGGAGAGACCGTGACCGCTGAGTCCACAGGAGGTGGGTAATCGCATGCGTCGTTACGAGATGATGGTGATCCTCGATCCCGACATCGAGGAGCGCACCGTCGCCCCGTCCCTCGACAAGTACCTCTCGGTGGTGACCACCGCGGGTGGCTCGATCGACAAGGTCGACATCTGGGGCCGTCGTCGCCTGGCCTACGAGATCGCGAAGAAGACCGAGGGCATCTACGCCGTCGTGGACTTCACCGCGGAGCCGGCCACGGCCAAGGAGCTCGACCGTCAGCTCGGTCTCAACGAGGCCGTCCTGCGCACGAAGGTCCTGCGCCCCGACGCTCACTGAGCGTCGCGCCCCGGCGCCGCCCACTGCGGCCGCCGGCCACCGCTGCACCGTTCCACCCCGTCGGGACACCCGACGGACCTGCACCGATCCACCGATCGCACCGAGACAGGGAGCTGGCATGGCTGGAGACACCGTCATCACGGTGATCGGGAACCTCACCGGGGACCCGGAGCTGCGCTTCACCCCGTCCGGGGCTGCCGTCGCCAACTTCACGATCGCGTCGACGCCCCGGCAGTTCGACCGCCAGACCGACGAGTGGAAGGACGGCGACACGCTGTTCATGCGCTGCTCGATCTGGCGCGAGGCTGCCGAGAACGTCGCCGAGTCCCTCACCAAGGGCACGGCCGTGATCGCCCAGGGCCGGCTCGTCCAGCGCTCGTACGAGACCCGCGAGGGCGAGAAGCGCACGGTGGTCGAGCTCCAGGTCGACGAGATCGGCCCGTCCCTGCGTCGTGCCACGGCCAAGGTCACCCGCGCCCAGCGCTCGGGTGGCGGCGGCGGGTTCGGCGGCGGCGGCGGTGGTGGCGGGTACAGCGGTGGCGCGCAGTCCGGTGGCGCCCAGGGTGGTGGCGGCGGGTTCGACAACGACCCGTGGGCCACGCCCGCACCGTCGACCGGCGGCTCGTTCTCGGACGAGCCCCCGTTCTGACACCCAGACTCACACCCATCCCGGGTCGCGCGGCCTCACGGCCAGGCGGATCCGGGCTCCACAGCTGAAGGAGCACCACGATGGCGAAGCCCGTCGTCCGCAAGCCCAAGAAGAAGACCAACCCGCTCAAGGCCGCGAAGATCGACGTCGTCGACTACAAGGACACGGCTCTCCTGCGGAAGTTCATCTCCGACCGCGGGAAGATCCGCGCTCGCCGCGTGACCGGCGTGTCCGTCCAGGAGCAGCGCGCGATCGCGCGGGCCGTCAAGAACGCGCGCGAGATGGCCCTGCTGCCGTACTCGAGCTCGGCTCGCTGAGAGAGGCTGAACTCACATGGCAAAGCTCATCCTGACGCACGAGGTGACCGGCCTCGGCGCTCCCGGTGACGTGGTCGAGGTCAAGGACGGGTACGCCCGCAACTACCTCCTCCCCCGTGGCCTGGCGACCGGTTGGTCCAAGGGCGCCGAGAAGCAGATCGCCGGCATCCGCAAGGCCCGCAAGGCCCGCGAGATCGCCACGCTCGACGAGGCGAAGGCCGTGGCGGACTCGCTGCGCGCCAAGCCCGTGACGATCGCCGTCAAGGCCGGCGCGTCCGGCCGCCTGTTCGGCGCCGTCACGACGACGCACATCGCCGAGGCCGTCACGGCCGCCGGCGGTCCGGCGATCGACAAGCGGAAGGTCGAGATCGGTCAGCCGATCAAGTCCGTCGGCTCGTACCAGGTGCAGGTCCGCCTGCACGAGGACGTCTCCGCGCAGATCGACGTGCGGGTCGTTCCGCAGGCCTGACCCGCCCGCAGCACGCTCGACGTCGGCCCGGCTCCCTCTCGAGGGGCCGGGCCGACGCCGTCCCCGCCTCACGCAGCGGCTGGGCCCTCCGGACGGCCCGGCGTCAGGACGGTGACGAGGCGAGCTGGTCCGGTGGGCTCACGACGGACAGGCAGCGCCGCAGGGTCGTCGTGATCGTCGACATCACGAGGAGCTCCGCCTCGGCGGTGCCCCTCGCCTCACCCCGCCGGACGGCTGCCGTGAGCTCCGCGAGCGCCGTGTCCACGGTGGCGCGCCGCGCGGGGTCGGGGTCGCGCACCCCCACGTCGGCGACGACGACGGCGAGCTCGGCGAGCGCCCGGGACGCCGGCTCGCGCAGCTCCTCGGGGGACGCCTGCAGGTCGTGGCCCCACGGTGCGTCGGCGAGCAGCTCGTAGAGGTCGTCGACGAGCAGCACGACGCGGTCGAGCGCACGGAACGCCTCGTCGCGGGCGGTCACGGCGTCGGGGTGCCGACTTGCGCGGCGGTTGGCCCGGACGGAGTCGCGCGCACCGTGGACGACCTCGCGCGCGGCGGCGGCACGCCGGTCGAGGTCGGACCGGTCCAGGTCGTCGGCCGCGGGCGTGCCGTCGTCGGCCGTGGTGCTGGCCGACGGGTCGGCGAAGCGCAGCGCCAGGTGGTGGAGGTGCGCCTGCAGGGCGTCACGGAGGTCGGCCAGCGCGTCGTCCACGCGCGCCAGCGGGAGCGACGGGAACGCGGCGTTGACGGCGATCGCGATCGACGCGCCGAGCAGCACGTTCCCCGCGTAGGCCGCGGCGTACGCGACGTCGTTCTGACCGCCGATGATGAGCACGAACAGCGCGCTCGTCGGGACGTACGCCCGCTGGGCGCCCAGCTGCCGCAGGCCGCCGACGAGCACGCCGAGCAGCACGACCACCGCGACGACGAACGCACCGAACCCGACGAGCGCGTCCACGGTCAGCGCGATGGCGGCGCCGAGGGCGATCGAGGCGGTGCTCTGCAGCGACTCGCGCACGGACGTGAGCACGGCCGGGTACATCGCGACGACGGCACCGAGCGGCGCGTAGTAGGGGTAGTCCCCGGCCGGCGGCGGCAGCCGGAGCGCCACGAGCCAGGCCAGGGTCGCCGCCAGCGCCGCCTTGACCGCCAGGCCGGTGCGGGGGTGGTGCAGCGCCCGACGCAGCAGCTCGCCCGGCGCCCTCCTCGGCTCGCGCATCCGACCAGTGCATCGCACCCGGGCGTCGCCTGCCACCGACCCGCTCGCGACGTACGGACGGAACTCCGTGCGCGCCCGGCGCGCCCCTACGTCCCCGTGACCATCCACGCGGTGCCGCGCGCCCGCAGACCCGTCGTCACGGCGCGAGCCGCCATGAAGAGGCCCGCGAAGGCCACCCAGGACCAGGCGAGGCCGGCGGCGCCGTCGTCGGCGAGGGCGCGGACGGCGACCGCTGCCGGGGCGTACACCGCGAGCGTCAGCAGGCCGACGACGGCGAGGTACCGACCGTCCCCGGCGCCGATGAGCACCCCGTCGAGGACGAAGACCCAGCCCGCGACGGGCAGCGTCAGCGCGACGACGACGAGGGCGAGCGCGACGGCGCCGCGCACGTCGGGGTCGCGGCTGAAGAGCGGGGCGATCCACCAGCCGGCCGCGCCCAGCACCACGCCGAGCACCGCGCCCGCGGCGACACCCCACTGGAGCGTGCGGCGCAGCACCCGCCGCGTGCGGTCGACGTCGCCCGCGCCGAGCGCCTGGCCGACGAGCGCCTGGGCGGCGATCGCGAGCGCGTCGAGGGCGAAGGCGGTGAAGCCCCAGAGCGCGGCGACGACCTGGTGCCCGGCGAGCGTCACGGTGCCGAGCCCCGCGGCCACCCACGCGGAGAGCAGGATCGCCGCGCGCAGCGAGACGGTGCGGACG
Organism: Actinotalea ferrariae; assembly: GCF_019733465.1. GTDB lineage: Bacteria > Actinomycetota > Actinomycetes > Actinomycetales > Cellulomonadaceae > Actinotalea > Actinotalea ferrariae_A. Next base: position 11,124 of record NZ_JACVQL010000099.1, read on the forward strand.
ACCAGGGGCGCACCCGACCGGAGCCCGGCGCCGAACCCGGCCAGGCTGGGTGCGAGGGGGACGCCCGCCCGGCGTGCGCCGCGGGCGACGACGGCGGCCAGGACCGCGCCCATGCTCACCTGGGTGATCGCGGTCCCGAGGCCGGACCCGGCGACGCCCATGCCGGCGCCCAGCACGAGGGCGACCGACAGCGCGGCGTTCACCAGGGCGCCCGTCGCGGCCACCACCAGGGGCGTGCGCGTGTCGAGCAGCCCTCGCAGCACGCCGGTCGCCGCCAGCACGACGAGCATCCCCGGCAGCCCGGGCGCCGACCATCGCAGGTAGGCGACGGCGTGCGGCAGGACGTCGGGCGGCGCGCCCAGCGCCTCGAGGACCGTCGGCGCCGTCACGAGCAGCACCGCGGCGAGCAGGACGCCCACGCCCAGACCGAGCCACATCCCCTCGACGCCGAGGCGCAGGCCGCGGTCACGCCGACCGGCGCCGACGTTGCGGGCGACGTCGGCCGTGGTCGTGTAGGCGAGGAAGACGCACAGCCCGACGACGGTCGTGAGCACCGTGCCGGCGAGCGCCAGACCCGCGAGCTGCGGGGTGCCGAGGGTGCCGACGACGACGGAGTCGACGAGCACGAAGAGCGGTTCGGCGACGAGCGCGCCCAGCGCCGGGACGGCGAGCGCAAGCACCTGGCGGTCGAGGGCGCGGTGGTCGGCGGGCTCGGTGGCCGGGACGTCGTGTCCATCTGGTGAACGCTGGGTCAACGAGTTCCTGTCCACAGTCGGTGCATGGTGAAGGCGGTGCTCACGGGCGGTTCCCACGGCGGTTCCCACGCTATCCACAGTGTTGTCCCCGCCCTGTGCACAGACGTCCGCCGGGCCGTCCACACCCTGTCCCCAGGGTCGCCCACAGGCTCCGCGAGCCGTCTTTGGGGACACGCCGGGAGGGCACCTAGCCTCCGGGAAGAGCACGACGAGGGTTGGACGTCGGGGGGCACGAGGAACCGGGAGCCGCAGGGCTTCCCGGCCGTGTCAGCGGCGTGCGATAGAACGTCAGTTCGACACGTACGCGAACGCCGACGGCTGCAGCACGCAGCCCTGGACGCAGGGAAGTGGTGGGGTCCGGGTGAGCATCGACGAGCTCGAGCAAGGGCTGCGAGGAGCACCCGCGGGGGGTCCCGGCTTCGACCGCACGCCCCCTCAGGACATCCCGGCCGAGCAGAGCGTGCTCGGCGGCATGATGCTCTCGAAGGACGCGATCGCCGACGTCGTCGAGCAGATCAAGGGCATGGACTTCTACCGTCCGGCCCACGAGGTGATCTACGACGCGATCCTCGACCTCTACGGCCGCGGTGAGCCCGCGGACGCCGTCACGGTCGCGGCGGAGCTGACCAAGCGGGGCGAGATCGGCCGCATCGGCGGCGCTCCCTACCTGCACACGCTCATCTCGATGGTGCCGACGGCGGCCAACGCCGGGTACTACGCGCGGATCGTGCGCGAGCGCGCGGTGCTGCGGCGGCTCGTCGAGGCGGGCACGCGCATCGTGCAGCTCGGCTACGCGACCGACGGCGGCGACGTCGACGACATCGTCAACAACGCCCAGGCCGAGGTGTACGCGGTCACCGAGCAGCGGACGAGCGAGGACTACCTCCCGATCGCCGACATCATCAACGGGACGATGGAGGAGATCGAGGCCGCGGGCAGCCGTGGCGACGGCATGACGGGCGTGCCCACCGGGTTCATCGAGCTCGACAAGCTGACCAACGGCCTGCACCCGGGCCAGATGATCGTCCTCGCGGCGAGGCCGGCCATCGGCAAGAGCACCATGGGTATCGACATCGTGCGGTCGGCGTCGATCAAGCACCAGATGACGTCGGTCATCTTCTCGCTCGAGATGAGCCGCAACGAGATCACCATGCGCATGCTCGCCGCGGAGGCGCGCGTGCCCCTGCAGAACATGCGCAAGGGCACCATGCGCGACGACGACTGGCAGAAGCTCGCGTCGACCATGGGCCGCATGTCGCAGGCGCCGCTGTTCATCGACGACTCGCCGAACATGTCGCTCATGGAGATCCGCGCCAAGTGCCGGCGGCTCAAGCAGCGGCACAACCTCAAGCTCGTGGTGATCGACTACCTGCAGCTGATGAGCTCGGGCAAGCGCGTCGAGTCGCGTCAGCAGGAGGTCTCGGAGTTCTCGCGTGCCCTCAAGCTCCTCGCCAAGGAGCTCGAGGTCCCGGTCATCGCGATCTCACAGCTCAACCGAGGCGCCGAGCAGCGCACCGACAAGCGGCCGCAGATGAGCGACCTGCGCGAGTCGGGCTCGATCGAGCAGGACGCCGACATCGTCATCCTGCTCCACCGCGAGGACGCCTACGAGCGCGAGTCGCCGCGCGCGGGCGAGGCGGACGTCATCGTCGCCAAGCACCGCAACGGCCCGACGGACACCCTCGTCGTCGCGTTCCAGGGCACGTACGCACGCTTCGTCGACATGGCGCCCGCCGGCATGTAGGAGGACCGGGTGTCGTCGCGTAGGGCTCTCGCGCGGAGGCCCGTACGAGCACTTCGAGAACAAGGAAGCGCTGCTCGCGCGGCTGGCGATCGACGCCTGGTCGTCGCTAGCGCACGAGGTGGGGCAGCTCCGCGCGACGCCGGGCCCCACCCCGGCGTCCCGGCTCGAGCGCGCGGTGTCGACGCTCGTCGGTGTCGCCCTCGCCGACCGCACCTCTACGCGCTCATGTTCAGCACCCCCGCGGACGAGCCGGAGGTCGCGGAGGCAGCGGGTCTGATGCGTCCGCTGATCGCTGCGATCACGCCCGCGCGGTGAGCGGCGCGCCCCTGGTCAGGGCCTGGTGGTCGGCGGCGGCGAGCGTTAGCGTGACGGAGTCCGTGCGAGAGAACGAGGAGGTGGTACCCGTGCACGCACCATCGACATGGGCGCTCCCCCTCCGGGACACGGTCGGACGGTATGTCGTCCGGGAGCGCCGCCCACGAGCGCTCTCGAGAGGCACGACCATGCATGTCACGTCCGAACAGCTCCTCGACGACGGGGTCCTCCAGCGGGACTTCGACCTCGGGGAGATCCCCGGCACCCTGTGGACGCGCGGCTCTGCGCCCGCTCCCCTGATCCTCATGGCCCACAACAACGGCCTCCCGAGGACGGATGCCCGGTTGGTGGCGAGGGCCAGGTACCACGCGGCGAGGTACGGCTACGTGGTGGCCTCCATCGACGCCGCGGGGTGCGGCGACCGACCGCGGTCCGCCGCCGACGAGCAGGCCCGCGCGGACCTCCGCCGCGCGATGCAGGCCGGCGAGCCGGTCGACGACATCTTCGAGTCGATGGTCGGTCCCATGGTGGACCGGGCGGCGCCCGACTGGCGCACCGCCCTGGACGCCCTGCTCTCGCTCCCCGAGGTCAACGGTCCTGTCGGGTACTCGGGGTGGGCCGCCCTCGGCGTCCGGCTCGCCGTGACCGACTCGCACATCGCGGCTGCCGGCCTCTTCGCCGGGGGGTACGTGCCCCGCGCTCAGCGCGCAGAGGCGCGAGAGGTGACGATCCCGCTGCTGCTCCTCCTGCAGCGGGACGACGAAGGCAATCCTCGCCAACGGGCCCTGGACCTCTTCGACGCCTTCGGCAGCACGCAGAAGACGTTGCACGCGAACCGCGGCGGGCACCTCGGTACGCCGTGGTTCGAGCTGGACGACGGCGCGCGGTTCTTCGACCGGCACCTGCGAGGGCCCGGCCGGTGAGGAGGCGGCGACCCGCCGCCTGCCTCGGGGTCGATACTTAGCCCTTGCGCTAAGTATCGACCTCCGCCATGCTCGGCCACATGGCAGGCAGTGCGGTGCTCGACGACGTCTTCGCGGCGCTCGCCGACCCGACCCGTCGCGCCGTGATCCACCGACTCGGACGGGGGCCCGCCACCGTCAGGGAGCTCGCGGAGCCCTTTCCGATCACGCTGCCGTCCTTCATGAGGCACGTCCGCGTGCTGGAGGCGAGCGGCCTGATCAGCACCGCCAAGTCCGGCCGCGCGCGCACGTGCACCCTGCGACCCGAGGAGCTCGAGGCCGTCAGCGACTGGCTCGCCGCCGAGCGGGACCTCTGGCGGGGCCGCACCGACCGACTCGAGGCCTTCGTCACCAACGCTCAGGAGCCCCGACCGTGAACCCCGAGCTCGACCTCACCATCGAGCGCGTCATCCGCGCACCCCGCGTCTCCGTGTGGGACGCGTGGACCGACCCCGCCCTGCTCGAGCAGTGGTGGACGCCCGCGCCGACGCGTACCCGGGTGGACGTGCTCGACCCCCGACCCGGCGGCGGGTTCGTCACCCGGATGAGCGAGGACGGCGAGGCCTACGTGCCGCACACCGACGCCGCCTTCATCGTCGTCGAGGAGGGGAGCCGCCTCGTCTTCACCAACGCCATCGACAGCGCGTGGCGGCCCGCCGCGCCGGCCCCGGTGTCGATGACCGCGGACGTGCGCCTCCGTGACCACCCCGACGGGACCGAGTACCTGGTCACCGTCCGCCACGGCGACCCAGCCTCCCGCGCGCGCCATGAGGAGCTCGGCTTCTTCGACGGCTGGGGCTCGGTCACCGAGGCCCTCGCCAGGCTCACCGAGAGCCGGGGCGCCTGATGAAGCTGGTCGTCACCCAGTTCGTCACCCTCGACGGCGTCAACCAGGGCCCGGGATCGGCGGCGGAGGACGCCACCGGGGGCTTCACCCGCGGCGGATGGCTCGTCCCGCACATGGACGACGCCTTCGTCGCTCGAGCCTCGGACTGGCTCGACCTCGCCGACGGTCTCCTGCTGGGGCGCCGCACCTACCAGGCGTTCGCCCGGGACTGGCCCGCGATCACCGACCCGGACGACCCGTTCACCGCGCGGATGAACAGCCTGCCGAAGTACGTGGCCAGCACCACCCTGACCTCCGGGGACTGGAGCCCCACGACGGTGCTGACCGGGGATCCTCTCCGGGCCGTCGCCGCCCTCAAGGCCCAGCCGGGTCGTGAGCTGCAGGTCCACGGCAGCGGGCGGCTCGCGGCCTCGCTGCTGGCCGCCGGGCTCGTGGACGTGCTGCGGCTCGCCGTCGCCCCGACCGTCGTCGGCGGTGGTCGGCGCCTGCTGGACCACCCCGGTTCGGCCGTCGGGCTCCGACTCGTCGCCCACGAGGTCACCCCGGCCGGCGTGCTGCTGCTCGAGTACGCGACCGCCGGCGGGCCACCGCTGGCGGACTACGACGGCGTGGCGGCACTCGCTCGGACGGCCGCGTCCCCGTCGCCGACCCCATGAGTTGTCGCGCCTCGCTGTGGCAGCCGACCCCCGTCGCCGTCCTGGCCAGCGCGCTGCTGTTGCCCGACCGCCCTACGGCCGTGCCTCGAAGCGCGCGGCCAGAAGGGCCTCCGGTTGCGACGACGGGCCGACGAGCACCTCGAACACCCCGGGTTCGACGACCCGATTCCCCGCCGCGTCCACGACGGAGCACGCCTCGACGGGGAGCGTGAGCTCGACCGTCTCGGCCGAGCCGGGCGGCACCACGACCCGCCGGTACGCCTTGAGCTCCCGGTCCGCCCAGCTCACGGACGAGACGACGTCGCGCACGTAGAGCTGCACCACCTCGTGCGCCGGGCGCTCGCCGACGTTGCGCACGGTGACCCGTGCGCGCACGGTCTCGTGGATCGAGTACGCGTCGGCGTCCAGCCGCAGGTCCTCGTAGACCACCTCGGTGTAGCTCAGGCCGTGACCGAAGGGGAACGCCGGCGTCTGCGTCAGGTCGGCGTACCGGTTGCCGTGCTGACCGCGGATCTGGTTGTAGTACGTCGGCTGCTGACCCACGTGCCGGGCGAACGAGATCGGCAGGCGGCCCGCCGGCTCGACGATGCCGAGGAGCAGCTCGCCCAGCGCCTGTCCACCCTGCATGCCGGGGTTCGCTGCCCAGACCAGGGCGGCCGCGCGGTCGACGGACGGTGGCAGGACCAGGGGCTTCGACGCCAGCAGCACCACGACGGTGGGCGTGCCCGTGGCCACGACGGCGTCGAGCAGAGCGATCTGCCCGCCGATGAGCTCCAACGTCGCGGTCGAGCGCGCCTCACCGATGAGCTCGATCCGGTCGCCGACGACGACGACGGCGACGTCCGACGCGGCGGCGGCCTCGACCGCGGCGGCGAGCTGGTCCTCGTCCACCGGCGCGGGGACGACGACCGGCCACCGCGGCTGGCCGTCGGGGAACCGGTCGCCCTCGGGGTCGGGCTCGAGCGTGAGGATCTCGGCACCCCTGGCGTGGTCGACCGACCAGTCCGCCGGGACCGTCGCGCGCAGCCCGTCGAGCACGGTGCGGATCATCGCGCGGGGGTGGCCGTCCGGCATCCAGTCGACCTGGCCCGAGCTGCCCGCCCAGTCGCCGAGCTGCGCCTGGGCGTCGTCGGCGAGCGGCCCCAGGACCGCCACGCGCCGAGGTGTGCCGTCACCGACCGCACGGCCGGTCGGCGCCGTCGCCCCGTCGGTGAGGGGCAGCAGGCCGTCGTTGCGCAGCAGCACGAGCGACCGACGGGCGACCTCGAGGTTCAGTGCGGCGTGCTCGGGCGCACCGACGACGACGGCGATGCGGTCGGCGTCGGGCGCGCGCGGGTCCTCGAACAGACCCAGCTCGAACTTCAGCCTGAGGATGCGTGCGACGGCGCGGTCCAGGTCCGACTCGGTCAGCAGGCCGCGGTCCACGGCCTCCAGGGCACCCTCGAAGAACCGGGGGGTGACCATGATGACGTCGTTCCCGGCCTTCACGGCGGCGGCGGCGGCATGTGCGTAGTCGGGCTGGACGTTCTGCTCCCAGACCATGCGGCCGACGTTGTCCCAGTCGGTGACGAGGGTGCCGTCGTACCCCCACTCGCCGCGCAGCACCTCGGAGAGCAGCCACTCGTTCACCGTGATCGGCACGCCGTCGGTGGTCTGGTAGCCGAGCATGAAGGTGCGGCACCCCTCCCTGGCGACGCGCTCGAACGGGGGCAGGAACCACGAGCGCAGCTTGCGGCGCGACAGGTCCGCCTCGCTCGCGTCCCGGCCGCCCTGCGTCTCGGAGTACCCGGCGAAGTGCTTCGCGGAGGCGAGCACCGCGGTCCGGTCGTCGAGCCCGCGGCCCTGGTAGCCCCGGACCATCGCGGAGCCGAGCTCGCCGATGAGGAACGGGTCCTCGCCGAAGGTCTCGTCGATACGCCCCCACCGCAGGTCACGGGCGATGCAGAGCACCGGGGAGAACGTCCAGTGGATGCCGGTCGCGGTGGCCTCGACGGCCGTCACCCGCGCCACCCGCTCCACCAGTCCGTCGTCCCAGGTGGCAGCCATGCCGAGCTGGGTCGGGAAGACGGTCGCGCCCTCGAAGAACGAGTGGCCGTGGATGCAGTCCTCCGCGACGAGCAGGGGGATGCGCAGCGGCGTGCCGGCGACGAGCTCGTGCGCGCGGGCGAGGCGCCGCGGGGACGCGTGCAGGACGGAGCCGACGTGGCGGTCCAGCACCTGCTCCTCGAGGTCCTCGCGTGCGTCGAGCTGCATCATCTGACCGACCTTCTGCTCCACGCTCATGCGTGAGATCAGGTCGCCGATGCGCTCGGCGATCGACCGCGCGGGGTCGAGGTAGGGGGCGGTGTCGAGGTCGGTGGCGGTCACGCGTTCTCCTGGTGCGACGTCGTCGTCCGGACGACGGTCACGGGGTCGTTGACGTCGAGTCCCTGCTTCTTCATCGCGCGGGCGCGCTCGCCGGCGGACCGCAGGCGTGGGTTGACGTACTCGTCGATGCCGAAGTTGATGAGCGACAGCGCGACGCCGATGGCCGCGATGCACAGGCCCGGTGGCATGAACCACCACCACTGGTTCTGGCGGAACGCCCCCTGCGCGCTGGCCCAGTTGAGGATCGTCCCCCAGTTGTAGGTGTTCACCGGGATCACGCCGATGTAGGACAGCGTCGTGAGGCCGATGATCGCGGCGGTGACCGTGCCGACGAAGCTCGCCGCGATGAGCGCCATGAGGTTCGGCAGCATCTCGTTGCCGATGATGCGGCGCAGCGGCTCGCCGTTCGCGCGGGCGGCCTGGACGAAGTCGCGGTTGCGCAGCGACATCGTCTGGGCGCGCAGCACCCGCGCTCCCCACGCCCAGCCCGTCAGCCCGAGCACCGCGGCGATCACCACGAGCGGCGGGTCGTCGAACATCGAGGCCACGATGATGATGAGCGGCAGCCCGGGGATGACAAGGAAGACGTTCGTGAGGGCCGACAGGCTCTCGCTGCGCCAGCCGCGCACGTAGCCCGCGACGACCCCGACGACGATCGCGATGACCGTCGCCAGTATCGCGGCGAGGAAGCCGACGACGATGATCCCGCGCGTGCCGTAGATGACCTGGCTGAGCACGTCCTCGCCGAGGTGGGTCGTGCCGAGCCAGTGCTCCGCCGACGGCGGCTGGAAGCGCGCGGTGTTGTCCACCTTGGTGGGCGAGTAGGGCGCGAGGACGTCGGCGAGGATCGCGACGAGGACGAAGAACCCGAGGATCGTCAGCCCGGTGATCGACTTGCGGTTGCGGAACATCGCGAAGGCCGAGCCGAGGCGGCCACGGAGGGACGTCTCGCGACCCGAGGTGCGCTCCGAGCGCACCTCCGGGGCCTGCTCCGGGCGGAGGTCGGTGGTCATGGTTCAGCCCTCCGTCTGGCGGGTGCGCGGGTCGAGGAACGCGTAGGCGACGTCGGCCAGAATGTTGGCGACGAGCACCGACAGCGTGATCACGAGGAACACCCCCTGCATCAGGGCGTAGTCCTTCGCGTTGGTCGCGTCCAGGAGGAGCTTCCCCACGCCGGGGTAACTGAAGACCATCTCCATGACGATCGTGCCGCCCACGATGAACCCGATCGACAGCGCGAAGCTCTGGATCTGCGGGAGCACCGCGTTGCGTGCGGCGTAGCGCCACAGGACCCGCGAGGTCGGCATGCCCTTGGCCTGCGCGACCGTGACGTAGTCCTCGTCGAGGACCGTGAGCATCATGTTCCGCATGCCCAGCATCCAGCCGCCGAGCGAGGCGAGGACGATCGTCGCCGCCGGCAGCGCTCCGTGGTGGATCACCTGGCCGATGAACTCGCCCGACCACTCCGGCGTCATCCCGACGCCGTAGGCCTTGCCGATGGGGAACCAGCCGAGGTTCACCGAGAACAGGGCGATCGCCAGGAGCCCCAGCCAGAAGTAGGGGATCGTGCCGAGGAACGTGGTGAGCGGGATGAGCCCGTCGAGCCGGCTGCCGCGGCGCCAGCCGACGATCGCGCCGCCGATCGTGCCGATCGCGAACGACACGATGGTGGCGAAGCCGACGAGGCCGACCGTCCACGGGAGCGCCTGGCCGATCACCTCGGTGACCGGGCGCAGGCCGTGGAGCAGCGAGACGCCGAGGTCTCCCCGCAGCAGCAGACCCCAGTACTCGACGTACTGCTGCAGCAGCGACTTGTCGGTGTCGAGGCCGAGCAGCGACCGCAGCGCGTCCGCCGCCTCGGGGCTGACGTTGCGGTTGCGGGACAGGTACTGGTCGACCGCGTCGCCCTTCATCATCCGAGGGAGGAAGAAGTTGATCGTGATCGCGGCCCACAGGGTGAACAGGTAGAACGTGGCGCGTCCGGCGAGGAACCGCCACGGGACGCGCGAGTGGCCCTTGACGACCGTGGTCGCCGTGGTGCCGACCTCGATGGCGTCCTCCACGGGGGGCCGGGGCTGGACCGCGGTCACAGGGCACCTCCGTCCGAGCCGGACAACGAGGCGAAGTGCGCCTCGGGATCCGGGGACGCCGCTCGAAGAGCACGGGTGTAGGGGTCCTGCGGACGCAGGATGACGTCGTCCGCAGGGCCGCTCTCGACGACGCGCCCCTGGTTGAGCACGAGGATCTCGTCGCTGAAGTGCCGGGCGGTCGCCAGGTCGTGGGTGATGTAGAGCACGCCGAGGCCCTCCTCGCGGCCCAGGTCGGCGAGCAGGTTCAGCACGCCGAGGCGGATGGAGACGTCGAGCATGGAGACCGGCTCGTCGGCCACGAGGAGGCTGGGCCGGGAGGCCAGCGCCCGCGCGATGGCGACGCGCTGACGCTGGCCGCCCGACAGCTCGTGGGGACGGCGGTCGACCACCGCGTCGGGCTGGAGGCGCACCCGCTCCAGCAGCCGCCGGACCTCGTCGTCCATCTCGGCCTTGGGCACCACGCCGTGGAGGCGCAGCGGTCGCTCGAGGTGGTAGCGGATGGAGTGGTACGGGTTGAGCGACGCGAAGGGGTCCTGGAAGACCATGCGCAGCTTCTGGCGGTAGGCCCGCAGCCCGGCACCCCGGCGCGGGATCGGCTCCCCGTCGAGGCGCACCTCCCCGCTCGTCGGCGTCTCGAGCTGCGTGAGGATCTTCGCGATCGTCGACTTGCCGCTCCCGGACTGGCCGACGAGCCCGATCGTCCGACCCGACGTCAGGCTGAAGCTCACGTCGTCGAGCGCCTTGATCTGGCCTGCGCCGCGCACCGAGTAGATCTTGGTGACGCGGTCGAACTCCAGGACGGTCATCGCGCGACCACTCCTCTCTCTCCGGTGAGGCGGGGGAAGGACGACAGCAGGGTCCTCGTGTACTCGTCCCGCGGGTTCGTCCAGATCTGCTCGGCGGTGTCGAGCTCGACGATCTCGCCCTCGCGCATGATCGCGATGCGGTCGCTGATCTCCAGCAGCAGCGGCAGGTCGTGCGTGATGAAGACGACCGTGAAGCCGAACTCGCGGCGCAGCTGGGAGATCTGCCGCAGGATCTCGCGCTGCACCAGGACGTCGAGCGCGGTCGTGGGCTCGTCCATCACCATGAGCTGGGGGCGCAGAGCGAGCGCCATGGCGATCATCACGCGCTGACGCATGCCGCCCGAGAGCTCGTGCGGGAACGAGCGCCGGCGCTGCGGGCCCACCTTGACGATCTCGAGCAGCTCGGCGACCGCCTCCCGGCGCTGCGCGCGCGACATCCCCGGGCGGTGGACCTCGAAGACGTCCTCCAGCTGGGACCCGATGGTGGCCACCGGGTTGAGGGCGTTCATCGCGCCCTGGAAGACCATCGAGATCTTGTCCCAGCGGAACCGGCGCATCTGCTCGGCGTCGAGGCGGTCGACCTCGATGTCCTCACCCGAGCTGTCGTGGAACACCACAGACCCGCTCGTGATGACGGCGGGCGCCTTGAGCAGCCGCTGCAGGCCGTACGCGAGCGTGGTCTTGCCGCAGCCGCTCTCGCCGGCGAGCCCGAGGATCTCGCCGCGGCGCAGGTCGAGGGTGACGTTCTTCACCGCCTCGACGGGAGGGTCGACGTCGTACACGACGGAGAAGTCGCGGACGGTCAGCAACGCATCGCGCATCTTTGCGGGCTCGCTTTCGTGGGGGTCGTCGGCGACGACGGGGCGGGTGCACGCGGCACCCGCCCCGTCGTGGACTGGACTACTCGGCCGGCTCCAGGTTCACCAGGACCTGGACGATCCCCGGCTGCGTCGGGTCGGCGGAGGCGTACTGGTCCTCCTCCGTCGGCCACCCGACGTAGTTGCGGGTGTTGTACTCACCCAGCAGCGGGTGGGCGCCGAGCGGGATGGCGGGCACGTGCTCGGCGAACGCCGTCTGCAGCACGGCCGAGGCCTCCTCGCGCTCCTCGTCGGACGAGGCGGTGGCGTAGGTGTTGAGCGCCTCCGTGACAGCGGGGTCCTCGAAGCGGCCGAAGTTGAACTGCGCCCGGCCGTCGACGATCCACTTCGGGTCCATCGTGGAGGTGTACATGCCGTACGCGTTCCCGGTGTCCTCCAGCCAGTGGATGATCGCCTGGAAGGTGCCCTCCTGACGGGCCGCGTCCCAGCCGCCCCAGTCCGGCTGGTCGACGACGACCTCGATGCCCAGCGCCTCGTTGAGCTCCTCGGCGATCAGCGCCTGCTCGGTGTTCCAGTCGCTCCACCCGGCGGGCACGGAGATCGAGAACGAGACCCGCTCGCCGTCGGGGTCGACCAGGGCGTCACCCTCCCAGGTGTAGCCGGCGTCGGTGAGGATCTGCCGGGCCTTGTCGACGTCGACCGAGTACTCCTGGCCCTGGAACTCGGGGATGACCTCGTCCTCCAGCACGCTGCCGAGGCCCGTGACGTTCCAGACGGGCTCGCTCGCCCCCTCGCGGGCGATGTCGACGTAGGCCTGACGGTCGATGGTCCAGGCGAGCGCCTCGCGCAGCGCCACGTCGTTGAACGGCTTGGTCTGCAGGTTCATGAACAGCGTGGCCGCGCCCGCGGTGGGGGAGGCCAGGAAGTGGTTGTCCTCGTCCGCGGACAGGTAGCTGTCCTCGATCTGCGGGATGAACGCCTGCGCCCAGTCGGCCTCGCCCGAGACGAGCGCGGTGGTGAGAGCGGCGTTGTCGCCGTAGGAGATGTAGTGCAGCTCGGGAACCGCCAGCTCGCCGCCCCAGTAGTCGGGGTTCGCGGTGAGGGTGACGGACTCGGTCGACCAGGAGCTGAGCACGTACGGGCCCGTGCCGACGGCCAGGCCGTCCTCGGTCAGCGGGTCGGTGTTCGGGTCGGCGATGTTCTCCCAGATGTGCTTGGGCACGATCGGCGTGTGCAGCACCCGCGACTGCGCGGTGTACTTCGAGTCGGCGAACTTCAGGGTGATGGCGTCCCCGTCGACCGTCGCGCCCTCGTAGTTCAGGCCCGAGGTGTCGGTGAGGGTGCCGTTGAGGTACTGGTCGAAGGTGAAGACGATGTCGTCACCGGTGAACTCGGTGCCGTCGCTCCACGTGACGCCGCTGCGCGGGACGACGGTGAGCTCGGTGTAGTCGTCGTTCCACTCCACCGACTCGGCGAGCCACGGGGTGGTGCCGAGGTCTCCCGTGGGGTTCACGAGCGCGAGCGGCTCGAAGATCACCTTGGCGTAGCCGTACTTCGACGCGGACGAGTCGCCGAGGTACGGGTTGTGCGACTCGGTGGTGATCGCGCCGTCCGGCTTGGCGATGGTCAGGGCGACGCCCGCTTCGGCAGTGGGGTCGCCGCCCGTGGTGCCGCCTTGGCCCGTTGAGCAGGCGGTGAGCACGAGCGCCGTCGCGACGCTCAGGGTGACGAGGGAGGACCGTAGCCTCATTGCTTCTCCTTCGATTGCGGGACGCGGTGCGGCCGCGAACCCCGGGGGCGCTCTCGACGATGAGGGTGCGGCAGGCAACTTACCGACCAGTTAGTAAGTTGTATAGACACCAGATCGTGTCGTGATCATCACGAGACCCGACCGTGACCTCGGCCCCCGCGCGCCACGTCCTCCGAGCCCGGCGAGGGACGTGAGGGCCGCCGGCGACACCGCCGTCGACGTCGTCGTGGAAGGCCGAGATCCGACGTCGCACCGGGCGCGCCGACGTGCCCCCGCGGTGTGCGTCCGCGGGGGCACGTCGCCCTCCTGGTCACACGCGGCCGGTCACGGCCACGGCGTCATCACTCGATGCAGAACCCGACGTCGACGGCGACGCTGCGCCCCGTCCAGGAGGAGTTCACGACCGCGCGGTCCGAGACGCCGAGCCGCAGGACGTAGCCGCACGGCGTGAGCGCGCTCGTGTCGAGCTGCCAGGTCGAGCCGACCGGCGCCTCGGAGGTGCTGAGCGGGACCGACGTCGTCAGCGCCCCGACCGGGAGCGCCGTCGGCAGCAGGCTGAAGGACCAGCTCCCGAACCACGTGTCCCGGGCGTCGAACGTGCCCTCGATGACCATGCCCTGCGTGAACTTGCCGCAGCCCTGCTGCGCGATCTGGGCCGGGTCGAACTCGAGGTGCGCCGCGTTGGCCGGGTCGACCGACGCCGCGTTGAGGGTGTTGTCCAGCTGGATGCGCTGGCTGTCCACCGCTCCCGGACCGCCGACCTCGAGGGTGATCTCCCACAGGTCGTCGCCGCTCGTGTCGACGTAGCCGAGCGTGCCGAGGGTGTTGGCGCTCCACACCGGCCACGTCGTCCAGCCGCCCGCACCCGGCGTGACCCACGAGCCGAAGCCGCCGCTGTCCACGACGAAGAACGGCGTGGTGACCGGCGACGGCATCCCAGCAGTGGTGACGTCCCGGACCATGAGCCGGTACGTGCTCGCGGCCAGGGCCGGGTCCGTCGGCCCGTGCACCGTGACGCGCCCGGCGAAGGGGCAGCCGCGCGGGTCGAGCACGGCGCCGGTGTACGCGAGGTGCGCGACCGGCAGCGTGACGCCCGTCCCGGCGTGGATCTCCTGCGTGGCGACGCCACCGACGATCGTCATGCGCGCGACGCCGTCGTACGTGCGGCCCGGCGGGACGTGCACGTGGGTGTCGAGCCGGTTGCCCCAGTGGGGCACCGCGTCGGGGTCCGTCGTCGACGGCGGGGACCCCCACGAGAGCACGGCGCGCACGCGGTGCACCCCGGGCTCCGTGCACAGCCGGCGGTACCGGTCGAGCTCGATCGGCAGCAGCGCGGCGTAGGACAGGCCCGACGCCGGCATCGTGATGTAGTCGTGCGCCGCCACCTCGACCGTGCCCAGGTAGGTGTAGCGGCAGTCGTCGCCGAGGTCGGCCCAGAAGGCGACGTACTCCGTCGAGCCCGCGCTGCACGGCGGCCCCGAGAAGCCGGTCGGCCGCTTGACGCGATAGGTCGCGACGAGCTGAGCCGCGGAGGGGTCGAGCCCGACGCACTCGAGCTCCTCGTACGTCGTGTTCCCCTTGCCCTCCCCGAGCTGCCCCAGGAGGTCGCCCCAGTCGATGTCGAGCTCCTTGTAGGTGAACGACGCCTGCGCGAGGGCCGACGGCGACATCGCGCCCGACGTCGCGAGGGCGGCCTCGGTCGCGGCGAAGCGGTGCGGGGGCACCGGGTCGAGCGCGAGCTCGGCGACCGTGCGGTCCGTGGCCCGCTCGGCGAGGACCTTGAGCTTCTCGGGGGCGTAGGCGCGCGCGAGCACGCGCGCCGAGCGGGGCGTCGCGACGGACACCCGCGGGGGCAGCGGCTGCGGGTTCAGCGCCACCGGGCCGACGGGGTCGGGCTCGGGGACGGGGATCGGCAGCCCCTCGGCCTCGACCAGGTCGTCGAGCACCGAGGGGTCGATCTCGAGCTTCGGCGCGAGGACGTCGAGGAGGTCGTGCGGGAAGAAGAACCGGCGCGGCCGGATCTGGATGGTGTCCTCCTGCACCTCGCCCCAGACGGGCACGAAGCCCGGGTCGCCGGGCGTCGGCTCCTGCTCCCAGGAGAGGATCGCCCGCACGCGGGGCAGCAGGGGTGTCAGGCAGAACCGGCGCAGCGGCGTCAGCACGACGCCGACCGCGTGCACGACCGGGTGGTCGGGCTCACCGGTGCAGTCGCGGCCCGCGGGCAGGTCGGACGCGCGCACGGCAGCCGCGCCGGCGTCGACCCAGCCGGCGCCGAAGTCCACGAAGAACCGCACCCACTCCGTCGAGCCGTCGGTACAGGGGCCGCCGCTGTAGCCCGCGGACCGCTTGATGACGACGGTCGCCTCGAGACGGTCGCGCTCGGGGCTGTACGAGACGCAGCCGATCTCCTCGTAGAACGTGTCGCCCTGCTTCTGCTCCTCGACGGGCAGGGTGTCCGCACCGCTCGCGGCGCCGAGGGTCCCGAAGTGGTTGGGGTTCGCTGCGACCAGCCGGCGGAACTGCGACCGCGACGGCTCGATGTCTGCACGCATGGCATCTCCTCGGTGCTCGGTGCGGGCACGTGCCCGCACCGATGAGGAGGTGCCGAGGGCCTGGTCTGTGACGCCCTCGGCCGTTCGGCGCGCGTCAGTCGCGGGCCGGGTCGGACGTCGTGCGGTGGACGGGCTGCGACATGCGCAGCGCGAGCTTGCCGAGGTCGGCGTCCGTCGCGACACGGGCGACGTCGTCGTCGATCACGCCGCGGCGCAGGAGGTCGTCGATCGCCGCGTGCAGGTCGGCGCGGATGGCCTCGCGGCGGTGAGCCGGCAGCTTCTCGACGGCCAGCCGCACGGGACGCAGCGGCTCGACAGCGGTGCTGCGCCCCCGTTCCGCGGGCGTCGTCTCGCCGTCCCGACGCGCTGCGGCGCTGCGCCTCGTGACGGCGTACAGCACCCACGCCATGATGCCGAGCACCGCGGTCGCGAGGACGGGGAGGATCCACAGCTCCCAGTCGGGCACCGCGTCCCGGCTCCCCTGGCCCGAGATCAGCACGGCGGAGATCGCGCCGGTGATCGCCGCGACCTGGCTCTGCAGGAGAAGGAACGGGTCGCGCGGGCGGCCGCCGCGCACCCAGCCCCAGACGTAGAGGACCAGGACGAGAAGACCGAGCACGAAGAGCGCGCCGGCGTCGGGGATCGTGTCGTGCGGGTCGAACTCGTCGCTGATCGACGAGCGCCCGCCGGAGAGCAGACGCGTCATGCCCCACACGGGGGCGAACATCACCACCAGGAGGATCAGGGCGAAGGCGACCGACCGCACCATCCACCACGCGCGTGCCCCGGGCGACTGGGCGGCGCGACGTCGACGCTCCCCCTTCCGGTCCAGGACGCGCAGGACCTTCGGCTCGTCGGCGAAGGCGGCGACCTCGAGCGCACGCCACGGCACCGTGTCGCCGGCGCCGAGGGCGGCCGCCCGGTCGCGGGCCGTCGTGCGGGGGTCCGGGGAGCGGAGGGGCATGGCACGCACCCTAGAGGCGAGTCCGGCCGGCTCCGCCGCACCGGGCGGGACGCGGCCGCGCTTCCTACGCTGGTCCGGTGGACGCACGGACCGACTCCCCGGAGCGCTTTCTCGTCAAGGGCCGGCTCGAGGGGCTCCCGCGTCGCCGGGCCGACCGCGACCTCGTCGTGCGGTGGATCGCCACGCGCGTGCTCGAGCTGGACGAGCCGACGCCCGAGCGACAGCTGACCGACCGCCTGGCCGAGATCGCGCGCGACCCGGTGGGCCTGCGCCGCGAGCTCGTCGAGTCCGGGCTCGTGACCCGCACACGCGACGGCGCGGAGTACTGGCGGACGCGCGTCACGGAGTTCGACGACCTCTGAGCCCGGCGGCGTCCGGACCAGACGCACGAAGACCCCGCACCGTGCGGTGCGGGGTCCGTGCGTGCGGTGGTCAGGCGTTCTGCAGCGAGGCCGCGTCCTTGGCGCCCGTGATGACCGTGCCGACCGGGGCGACGAGGCGCAGGGCCCAGCCGACGAGGAGGAACAGGAGACCCATGCCGGCCGCGAAGGCCGCGACGCCGAAGGCGATCACCGAGGTGAAGAGCGAGCTGCGGAGGAACGACGCGTTCATCATCGTCGCCCGGACCGGGTCCTCCTTGTCGAGCTCGGCGTAGGTCTTGCCGCCCGAGGCGTCCAGCGCGTGGTGGTTGATGATGTCGGCCTGGAAGTACGCGTCCAGCGGGCCGTCGACGCGCTCGCCGCCGAACATCGCGGCGTCCTCGGCGACGGTGATGTTCTCGTCGATGAGCTGGCCGCGGACCATGAACCAGGTCGCGGCGCCGGCGACGATCAGCGCCACCCCGGCGATGATCGCGACGAGTCCGACGAGACGGACGGGCTTGGTGCTGACGGTGGTGGACATCGTGTTCGACCTCTCCAGGATTCGAGGCCCCGGTGTTCGCGTCCGGTGGTCCTCGGGGGCGACTGCCGCCCTCTGGTCACTACTCTGGCCGACCCGCAAGGCCGTCTCTCGGGTCGAAGGTCCGGGGGTCGAAGGTCCCGGCCACAGCGCCGTCGTCCCGCCGAAAAGGGGGCCGGCGCAGCACCGCCCGCGAGTACGCTCGACCTCTTGTGAGCCGCCTCGTCGAGACCGTCGCGCCCTCGCGCCTCGGCCCCGGGTTCCGGTGGCTCCTGGCGTCGTCGTGGCTGAGCAACCTCGGCGACGGCATCGCGATCGCGGCCGGCCCGCTGCTGGTCGCGTCGCTGACCCACGATCCTCTCCTCGTCGCGGCTGCGGCAACCCTCCAGTGGCTGCCGCCCCTGCTCTTCGGCCTGTGGGCCGGCGCGCTCTCGGACCGGCTCGACCGCCGCCGCATCGTCGTCGTCGTCGACCTGGTGCGGGCCGGGGTCCTCGTGCTGCTCACGCTCGCACTGCTGACCGACGTCGTCTCCATCGCGCTCGTCCTCGGCGCGCTGTTCCTCCTCGGCACGGCGGAGGTCTTCGCCGACAACAGCTCGCAGACGCTGCTGCCGATGCTCGTCGCGCGCGACGACCTCGCCGTCGGCAACGCCCGGCTCCAGACGGGCTTCATCACGGTCAACCAGCTCGCCGGTCCGCCGATCGGGGCGGCGCTGTTCGCGGCCGGCGCGGTGTGGCCGTTCGGCGCGCAGGCCGTGCTCGTCGCGCTGGGCGCGGTGCTCATCTCGCGCATCGCGCTGCCCCCGCACCGACGCGAGGCAGCGACGACGCACCTCCGGCACGACATCGCCGAGGGGTTCCGCTGGGTCCGCGGCCACGCCGCCGTGCGCACGCTGGTGCTGACGATCTTCACGTTCAACATCACCTTCGGCGCGGCCTGGTCGGTGCTCGTGCTCTACGCGACGCAGCGGCTGGGCCTCGCAGAGGTCGGCTTCGGGCTCCTGACCACCGTGATGGCGGTCGGCGGCCTGATCGGCACCGCGTGCTACGGGTGGATCACGCGGCACGTCAGCCTGGGCGACCTCATGCGGATCGGCCTGATCATCGAGACGCTGACCCACCTCGCGCTCGCGCTCACGACGAGCGCGGCGGTCGCCATGCCGATCTTCCTCGTCTTCGGCGCGCACGCGTTCATCTGGGGTACGACGTCGATCACGGTCCGTCAGCGCGCGGTGCCCACCGCGCTCCAGGGCCGGGTGGGCAGCGTCAACCTCGTCGGCGTCTTCGGCGGGCTCGTCATCGGCTCGGGGATCGGCGGGCTGCTCGCGCAGCGATGGGGCGTCACGGCGCCGTTCTGGTTCGCGTTCGTCGGCTCGGCGGTGTTCGTCGTGCTCATCTGGCGCGCGCTGCGGCACATCGCGCACGCGGACGCGCAGCCGCTCGACGACGACGCCCGGGTGCCGGAGGCCTGACCCGCGTGTCCGGGCCTGCGGCTAGCGTGCCGCCATGATCCGGACCGTCGCGATCGAGAACTACCGGTCGCTGCAGCGCGTGGTGACCGGGCTCGACCGGCTCACGGTCGTGACGGGCGCCAACGGCAGCGGCAAGACGAGCTTCTACCGCGCGCTGCGCCTCCTGGCCGACCTCGCGCGCGAGGGGGCCATCTCGACGCTCGCCCAGGAGGGCGGCATGCGGTCCGCCCTGCACGCCGGCCAGCGGGACGGTGGCCGCATCTCGATGCGCCTCGGGTTCGCGAGCGACGAGCTGTCCTACGCCATCGACCTCGGGCTCCCGCAGCCGGGCGTCAACCCGTTCGCCCTCGACCCCGAGATCAAGGTCGAGGCCGTGTGGACGGGTCCCCTGCTGCGGCCCGGGACGCTCGTCGCCGACCGCCTCGGACCCCGTGTCCGCACGCGCAACGACGACGGCGCCTGGCGCACCGCCGACTGGCGGCTGGGGGCCCACGAGTCGCTCATGTCCGCGCTCGCGGACCCGTCGGAGACGCCCGAGCTCTACGCGGTGCGCCAGCAGGCCACGGGGTGGCGCTTCTACGACCACTTCCGGACCGACGACGACGCGGGCGCCCGCCGTCCGGGCATCGCGACCTACACCCCGGTCCTCGCCCCGGGCGGTGAGGACCTCGCCGCGGCGCTGCTGACGATCCAGCGCGTCGGCGTCGCCCCCGTGCTCGAGGCGACGGTCGCCGACGCGTTCGACGGCGCGCGGCTCGAGCTCGTCGAGGAGCACGACGGCGTCTGCCGGCTCGCGCTCCACCAGCCGGGCCTGCTCCGGCCGCTCGGCGCGCGCGAGCTCTCCGACGGCACGCTGCGCTACCTGCTGCTCGCGGCGGCGCTGCTCTCGCCGCGGCCGCCGGGTCTCCTCGTGCTCAACGAGCCGGAGGCCAGCCTGCACCCGAGCCTCATGCCCGCGCTCGCGGCGCTCGTCGTCGACGCCGCGCAGCGGTCGCAGGTGGTCCTCGTGACCCACTCGGGCGAGCTGGTGCGGTGCCTGCGCGGCGAGGCGCGCCTGCTCGAGCTCGAGCGGTCGGGCGGCGCCACGACGGTCGCCGGCCAGCTCGCGCTCGAGGGCCCGGCCTGGTCCTGGCCGAAGCGCTGAGGCCGGGCCGCCCGGGCCGCCCTCAGGCCCGGGCCGACTCGTAGCGGCGCAGCGCCTCGAGCCGCTCGGCCGCGTGGTCGACGACGCGCTCGGGGTAGCCGCCGTCGTACCCGCCGGGAGCCGACCACGGCTCGTGGACCGCCGCGCCGGCGACGTGCGCCAGCTCGGGGACGTACCGGCGCACGTAGTCGCCGTCGGGGTCGAAGCGCCGGCCCTGGCTGACCGGGTTGAAGACGCGGAAGTACGGCGCGGCGTCGGTGCCCGTGCCCGCGACCCACTGCCAGCCCTGGCTGTTGGAGGCCATGTCGCCGTCGCGCAGGTGGTCGAGGAAGACGCGCGCCCCGTGGCCCCACCACACGTGCAGGTCCTTGACCAGGAAGCTCGCCGTGACCATGCGGACCCGGTTGTGCATCCAGCCCTCGGCGTGCAGCTGGCGCATGCCGGCGTCGACGAGCGGGAAGCCCGTCCGGCCCTCGCACCACGCGGCGAACAGGCGCTGCGCCGCGGCCTCGTCGCCGCCGTCGGCGGCGTACGGGCGCGTCGACCCGGCGCCCGCTCCGGCACCTGCCTCGGCACCGCGGGCCGGGCCG